>NZ_JBVIDV010000008.1:98940-295062 GCF_055572195.1 Streptomyces sp. NPDC030809 | reverse complement strand
GCCTTCGGCCGGGAGTCCTTCGCTTCGCTGCGGACTGTTCGTGGTTCCGCTTCGCTCCACCACGAACGGGCCTGCTCCGCAGGCCTTGGGGTCTTCCAGCGTGTAGCGGAGGAAGTGACTCTGTTTCACGGCGTGGCGATCCGTGGGGGTGTCCGCTGCGCTCCCACCCCGGTCCTCAGCCGGAGCCTCTTCGCTCCGCTCGAGGCTTCCCCGGAGTCCGCTGCGCTCCCCCGGGGGTCCCCAATCCGCTTCGGAGGATGGGGGGCTTGAGACGCCCTTGCGCTTCGCTCCAGGGGTGGGTCCGCTGTGCTCCATCCACTGTTACGACTACCGCCAGGGAGGGAGTGTTCCGTCCCCGGCGGTAGTGGGTCATTACGAGAAGACGACGGCCCGGAACCGGAGCCGCTCCCCGAACCTCTTGCCGGGGGGCATCACGTGGAAGACATCACCGTTGCAGTCGGCTTCGAGGAAAACGATCGCGGTGGCGTCGGTGAGGTTGCGCGGGGCGAGGGCGGGGAAGTTGTTGCCGACCGTCTCGGGGATGTCGATGCACACCCGGCTCTCGGGCTCGGCCAGGGCTCCGCGGAGGCTGATCCCTCCGGCCCCGACGTACGTGTAGACGAACTCACCGTTGGCGGCCTGGGCCGGGCTGGAGGCCGTCAGGGCGAGCAGCAGGGCACTGGCTGATGCGATGACGGCGTTACGGAGTCGCATGGTTGTCCTCTCCTTGAAGGAACCGGGGATTCCGGCGTCAGGATTTCCCACCCGAGTTCCTTCCTGGATGCACCACCGGCCTGGCCTGCCCCCCAGATTCACTCCTTCGGATGATGGCGATGCTGTGCGGCTCATTCGGCCTACGTAGCGGGTCCCACAGCGCTGCGCGCTGTGCCAACGAACCGCCTCGCTGCGCTCGGCGGGCTCGGCTTCGCCGAGCAAGGCCGGCCCTTCGGGCCGGGGTCCTACGCTTCGCTTCGGACCGCCGGGTTTCACTGCGCTCCACCCGGCTGGGGCCCACGGCCATGGCTCCATCATACTCATGCTTCATTCTGTACCTCGGATAGATGCAGGAATCGGGGCGTTGTGGCGATCCAGGTACAGGCGGTCGGACCGCTCCCCAAGTACGTGGCGGGTGTGAACATGACCCAGCAGTTGGGTCGCTGACTGCCCCTCACTACCCGCTGAGCTGCGTGTCTGCTGGAAGACCACTGTCACCCCGAGGTGACGCCGATCGCGCATGCGCGGAGACCGGCGCGCGCCGTCCGGTGGGTGGGGCCGTCACCGGCCCGTCCCGAGGTCCTGGCGAGGGCCGCCTGCTGCCGGTGCGCAGGCACCGCAGGCTCCACGGGGGCCGGCTGGCCGGGCGCGGCCCCGGTGGGGGTGGTGGTGGAGCGGGCGGCGGAGGCGGAGGCGCGGGGGCCTTCAGGAATTGGGGCGCCGGGCGGGGTGGTCAGGGCGCGCAGGACCTGGCCGACCATGCGGCCCGCAAGTTCTCCGTGCGGGCCCTGCTCCCAGGCGCCGTTGTCCATCAACCCCGCCTTTAGCCGGGCGCGCAGCCCCTGCTCGCCTTCCGGGCCGCGGGCGACGTCGGCCATGCGCGCGGCGAGCAGGGGCCAGGCCCGGGTGGAGACCAGCAGGGCGGTCTCCCGTTCGGAGCCGATGTAGTCCTGCGCGAGGGACACCAGCCGGCTGTTCGCCGCCCCGCCGACGCCGAGCTGCTCAAGGACCGCGGGCCCGGTCGGACAAGTCCAGGTCGTTCGGAGCGCTCGACCCTTCGGTCAGCGGCCCCCACATCGCGCGGGCGTCCGCGCTCACCACCACCGGCTCCGGCACCGGGGGCGGAGGGGGCGGACATCAACGACCGCAGCCAACCATCCGGCCACCCCCACACAGAGCCAACGACATCTCTCGTCCGATCTGCCCAGGTCAGGACACCACAAACAGACCAACATCACTGTCGCCAGCCAGTGAAAAATGCGCGACGCCCATCAATCATGGTCCGGCCGGGCGGCGCCGGTGCGCGCGATGTCGTCGCGATCTCCCGGATCCGGGCCACGTGCTGAGACCTCGCGCAGGTCCTGTTCCCATTCCGGGGCGCGCCCGCTGCCGGCGATGGGGGCGGGTCGGCAGCGGCCGCGCCCTGTACTGACCAGGGGGCGGGCTCCTGCTCCTCGCCGACGGCGTCCTGCGCCAGCCCAAGTCCAACTCGGATGGAGCTGACCGCGTCGGTTGTCTCGGGGCAAGGAGGTTATGCGCAGATCAAGGGCGTGATCGACGGTGCAGGCGCGTAGGGCTCGTGAACGGTTCGGTCGGACCACTCGCAGCGGTTTTCCTTAGCTCGCGGCTGTCAGCGTTTGACGCGGTTGCGGATGGCGAGGACGGCCAGGCCCAGGAGGGCGGGTTCGGTCAGGCGGGAGGCCATCTCGATGTAGGTGCCGGCGGTGGTCAGGTCCTGTCCGGAAGAGCGGAAGACCACCGAGTTCAGCGTGACGTTCAGGGCTTTTTCGAAGCGCTCGCCGCTGAACCGGTTGCCAGTGGGGTTTTGGGGGTCGTCCTTGTCGATCTCGAAGGTGACCTTGCCCACGCCGGCCGGGACGGTTCCGGTCGCGGTCTGCTTCGGGGTGTCCTGAGCAAGGCCGAAAGCCATCAGCAAGACGATGGTGAGGAACATGGCCGTCCCGAGCCAGGCCAGGGCCCGGGAGGCGCGCAGGCCGTAGCCGGACAGCGCCCAGTAGGCGGTCAGCAGCCCTCGTTCACTGCGGGGTATGTCGTCGGCGTGGCGGCGCATCTCCATCTCGCCGTAATAGAAGTCCGCGGCCCCCGGCTCGTGCTTTCCGTCCTCGAACCCTTTGCGCAGCGCCCGGTACACCGGAGCCAGCTGCAACGGTCCCGTCCGCCCGGCGCCGAGGACCGCGACGTTCCAGCCCCGCACCGCCCCCGGCTGGCCAGCACGCCAGTGGTGCTCCTCGGCCAGGACACGGCGCTCGGTGAACCGCACCGGCGGCCAAGACCGCCATCTCACGCCGGGCGGCGCCGTGTCGAAGGTGCAGGCGCCCTCCAGACGGAGTTGGTCCAGGTGGACCGTGCCAGCGAACAGGCATCCCGACAGGTCGAGGTCGGCCAAGACCAGATGGGCCGCATCAACCCCACGCAGCGACGACACCCGCACCCCGGGGCCGGGCGTGCCGACCAAGAGATCCTCGGCGAGCGGTTGGCCGTTGGCGAGCAGAAACGGGTCCGGCTCGGCGGCGATCGTGAGAGGGTACTCGAACACCGCATGCGCGAAGTCCACCGTGGCATGGCGCAGCCGGATCTCCGCTGTCGATGACCAGCGAGTGCGACGGCACTCCAGACGGCGCGCAGCGAACAAGAGGATGGCGGGGCCGGCGAACACCGCACCGGACAGCCGGACCCGCCCGGCACAGGTCAACGGCCCGAGCCGAACAGCACCCACGAAGGTCGCAAGCTCGAAGAAGGCGTCGCGCTCGAAGGCCGCAGACTTAAACAAGGCGTCGCGCTCGAAGGTTGCGGACCTGAATCCGGCGTAGCGCTCGAAGGTCGCCGAATCGAACCAGGCGTATGCCTTGAAGGTCGCCGAATCGAACCAGACTTCGCCTTTGAAGGTCGCCAACCCGAACCGGGCGTGTTCCTTGAAGGTCGCCGACTCGAACACGGTGTAGCCCTTGAAGGTCGCCGACTCGAATCCGGCGTAGCGCTCGAAGGCCGCTGACCTGAATCCGGCGTATGCCTCGAAGGTCGCCGACACGAACTTGGCGTCGTCCTCGAAGGTTGCCGAATCGAACACGGCGTAGCGCTCGAAGGTCGCCGAATCGAACGCGGCGTGGACCTCGAAGGTTGCTGCCTCGAACTGGGCGTGGCCTTCGAAGGTCGCCGACACGAACCCGGCGTCGCCTTTGAAAGTCGCCGAATCGAACCCGGTGTAGCCGTTGAAGGTCGCCGACCCGAACCCGGCGTCGCGCTCGAAGGTCGCCGATCTAAACCAGACGTCGCCCTCGAAGGTCGTCGACACGAACCCGGCGTATCCCTTGAAGGTCGCCGAATCGAACCGAGCGTCGCCCTCGAAGGTCACCGCCGACCCGAACCCGGCGTATCCCTCGAAGGTCACTGACCCGAACCCGGCGTACCCCTCGAAGGTCGCCGAATCGAATCCGGCGTCGCCTTTGAAGGTCGCCGACCCGAACCGGGCGTCGCCTAAGCGGGCGTTACTGGTTGTGGGGTCGCGGAGGGCGTCCAGCAGCGCATTGAGGAGGGCATCGTTGAACGTGGTGCCCCGGTGGTCGATCCTGGCGCCGGGAGCCAGGCCGGCCAGGTAGGCATCGCGATCGGCGTCAGCCAGGTGAGCGAGGCACGTGGTGTGGCCGGGGACGTGGACGCCGCGGCAGCCGACGGGGTCGGTGGCCGGGTCTGCTTCTATGGCGCAGTACGGCCAGGACGGCGCTGCCGGGTGCAGTGTGCTCATGGTGCGGCGGCTCCCACGGTGTCGGGTGCTGTCGGGTGCCCGTGAAGACGTCCTGGGGACGGGAACGGTTCAGGCCGGCCCCGACCTCGGCATAGAGCCATCCCCGAGCGCTAGCCTGGCCGCAGGCGGGGTGTCGGCGTACTGCCCAACCTCCCCAACCGCGTACGGAGAGCGCCTACCGTGACGCCCTGATCGCCGCGGTACGAGAAGACCCGCGGCAGATCGACTGCTGGGCGCACCTGGGCATCGACGCGCTTACCCGCGCCGACACCCACCAGGAGGCGCTCGTCGAAGCGCTGGGCTACTACCAGAGCGCTGTCGCGGTGGCCGAGCTGTCGCTGCCCGCGGGACCGGCGTCCTGGCATGGAGCGAGCTGGACAACCGGCCCTTCCACAGGGCACTGCACGGACTGGGACTGACATGGTGGCGGCTGGGAGAAACAGCGAAAGCCGCGACGGTGTTCCGCAACAGCCTCTGGACCAACCCCGACGACAACCAGGGCATCCGCTTCCTCATCGGCCGGGCAGAGGCCGCCGTGCCCTGGCACCACGCGAACCTGGACTGACCCTGCCGTACCACCTGCATGGCACCGCAGCGGCATGCAGTGCGGCTTGACCAGCAGGAATCCGCGCCCCTTCCAGGGTGGGAAGGGGCAGGGCCCGTTTGTCATCACGGCTGGGAACGCCCTGAGTGTCCAAACCCACCCGCGTGGAGCCGCCAGGACACACGAACCGATAGCGTGAGCCGCTCATGACTGTGAGGGGGCGTGTGGTGAAGCCGTCGATTGCCGTGATGGTGGGGCTGGCGTGTGTAGTGTCGGGCGTGGCCATGACCGGTTGTGTGCGAGGGGCCGGCGAGGAGACACCGGCCACTCCCACGGCGACGGGCACGCCGGCGCAGCTCTCTCTGCAGGAGCTGTCGGCTCAGGGGCAGCTGGAGAGGGCGGGCGAGACGATGGACGCGCTCACGTCCGTGACCATCGCCTTCGACAGCCGCCCGGCCCAGGGTGAGCGCGTGTCCAGCCGCTTGAGGACCGATCTCAAGAGCAGGTGCGCGGCCACTTCGACGTGGGCGTCGGGTGGCAGCCTTGAGCAGATCCGCATCGGGGGTACGGACTACCTGCGCCCGGACCAGGCGTACCTGGAGCAGTTGACGGGCCGGGGCGCGGCGGGGGCCGGGAAGGTTTGGATCAAGAGTGCGGTGAGCGCGGCCAAGCCAGGGGACGGGCGTGGCAAGTGCACGTGGGAGTTCGGTTCCTACGGCGCTGCGGTGAAGGGGAAACCGGCCCGCGTCGACGGCCGCCGGGCCATCACGGTCACGGTGCCCGACGTCACGGACCCCTCCGGCTCGGTTACGTACTTCGTGGCTGCCGAGGGCAAGCCGTACATCCTGAAGGCTGTCTACCGGAGCAGGACCATGCAGACCACCACCTCCTTCAGCCACTTCGACCAGCCCCTGGACATCCAGCCCCCACCCCAGACAGAGGTTGTGGACGCGAAAGCCCTCGGATACTGACGACCGACCAGGGCCGAACCCGGCCTGAGCAACCGCGTTCGACAGACCTGGCGACGGCAAATCTGAGCGGAAGGGGCCGGCCGACGCGGACGGGGTGGGGCCGGCGGCACAGCCATCAAGGGCGCTCCCGTGAGACCAGCCCGGGCCGTGATCCTGCCCCCGTGTTCCTGCGGGTGCCCCGCCAGGTAACCTCGGGCAGGCACGGTGCCACCTCCGCCGTCACCGGCCGGGGGATCCGGACCCACCTCGGCCAACGCATCCAGGACGACGGCCACGAGACACTCACCGACGCAGGCGCCTACCTCTTCGGCAGGTGAATGCCCCCGCTGTGCCAGCGTGCTCGACATCGGGGGCGAGTACACATCCGCCAACCGGCCCGTCCTGCAGTAGGCCAGAGCGGATCGAAAACGGGCGCCCCGGGGTGCGAACCTGCTCGGTAGGCTGGCACCAGGGGTGCCCTTCCGGGCACCGTTGTGCGTCGCCGTGGAGGCCCGTCACATGAGCACGTCCGTTCCGTACGGCCAGGACCTGGCCGATGCCGAGGCCTGCGAGCTGGCCGTCCAGTCACTGCGGGAAGGCAACCCGCGGGTGGACATCGCCCTGCGAGGCCCGCTGGCCATGTGGCTGGAGGATGCCGCCGAGGGCGACGACGACGGGGCCGTGAACCCCTACGCGGCGGCCTTCGCCCACGCCCTTCTCCAAAGCCGGCCCGTCGGCCGCGGCCGGTGATCCCGCACCCGGAGCGGGCCAAGGGCGCAGCCGCCCAGCTCGGCGCACACTCTCCCGGTCTGCACGGTCCTTTCGGCCAGGCGCCGCTGCGTTCCCGGCCCGTCCTCGACCGATGGCTGCACGGGGCGCATGCGCAGCACCCTGTGCTGGCCTGGCAGGAGGACGACCTCGTGCGCGGCCTGGACGCCTTCGAGGAGCTCCTGAGCGGCCTCGAAGCTCACGATGCGCAGCGGTGGAAGCCCAAGCAGGCGGACTTCGCCGCGCGTAAGAGGCTGGGGGATGTGCTCAACGACCGTGCCGAGTACGTGCTCGCCCGGGCGCTGGACGCCGGCCGGATCGACTACCGGCTCGGCAACACAAAAATTCGCAATCCGGACTTCATCCTCTCCTCCGAAGGCGTTGAGCTGGGCATCGAGGTCACGGGCATCCAGCCGGCCGGTGTCACCGACGTGTGCGAACAGATCGAACGCGATGTCCTCGCCGGCCATGCGAGGTTGGGTGTCTCTCTTGTCTTCAGCGGCTACCCCAGCCGCGTGCTGGCTGATACGGCAGCTGCCGTCTGTGACGCCTTGGCACCCATGGCTGCCGCCGGTGACACGACGACGGCGGTCAGCGTCCCGCTGGGTGATGCCGTGAAGAACCAAGGCGCCCTCTCCGTCACCGCGCAGCTGACGCCCGACGGCGCCATTCGGTGGGAGACGGTCGCAGGCGATGTCCAAGGCCCCCTCGCGTCGGCCGAGTACGCCGTCCTGCAGGCAGGACTCGACGAGCGGAAGGCGGCACAAGGCCGGTCACTGCCGGGCCGGGTCATCCTGGCCGTCGACGTCTCACGCTACGGAGCAGCATGGCTGCGACCGGCCCGGGTCTGGGCCCCGATGCTCGCCCAGGCGATGCGGACCCACGAGATCGCCGCCGACTACGCCTTTGCAGCCGTCGCAGTGATGCGCCAGAGCCTTGACTCGCCGGAACTGACCGACATCGGCCTCGCCATCCACCCCGCAGCCTCGGAAAGCACACGGTGCGAGATCCAAGCATTATGTACGGCCCTCGGCTGGCCATACGGCTGACAGCGCCCACGGTAGGGCGACGCGCTTCTCGGGGAGGGGCCCGCGGGGCGGCGGCCGAGCACGGCACACCGCGGCGCAGGGCCGGCCGCGGGTCGGGGTGGGTCAGGTGGTCCAGGTCCGGAGGCGGTCGGCGGCTTCGTGCACGGTCATCTTGTCGGCCTTGATGTCGCGGACGAGGTCGACAAGGGCGCCGTGCGGGGGGTCGATGGCCTGGCCGGAGGCGTGCATGTAGGCGGCGGTGACCTGGCAGGCGTACAGGCTGTTGCGGTGCGGAAGGGGCTGCAGCCGGATGAGTGTGTGCAGGAGAGCAGCGGCTCGCCAGGCGGGGTCGGGGTCGGCCGTGTCGGGGCGCGGGATGCGCGTCTTGTGGCGGGCGACTGCGGCGACGAGGGCGGAGTAGTCGGCGATGCTGACGTCTTCGGGGACGGCCTGTTCCTGGACGTCCAGGAGCCAGGGGACGTCGATGTGAAGGATCATCAGGCGGCTTCCGCTCCGCGGCCGTGGGAAGAGGTGGGAGCGGGCGGGGCTTCGTCGGGGAAGGCGTCGTCGAACTCGTCCCGGTGTGCCTGGCCCCAGGACAGTGCGTAGCGGACGAACTGCACGCGCTGCTGTTCGCGAAGTGGCAGGTCGTGGACGAACTGCTTCAGTGACTTGCCCTCGGCGGCTGCGGCGGCGCGGACGGCTTCGAGTTCCTCGTCGGTGAAGGTGATGTTCAAGGACGGCATACCCGCGATGGTACCTATCAGGTACCTGCGAGGGGGAGGGTCTGGCGAAGTCCTTCGCTGCAGGTCAGAGGCGGTCAGGGGGCGAGTCGTCAGCCGCTTGCGGTCTGAAGGTTGCCGCTTGTCGGTGCTGTGCGAATCATTCGTTCGGGTGCGCGCCGAACCGGTTACCTGTCTGCTGATTTTTGGGGTGGTTTGTCGGTGCTTGCTGCTCCACTGTGGGCGTGACAGGACACAAGGAGTTCCTCGACTGCTCGGACCCGGTCGAGGCGGACGAATTCGACTCGGTGGTCGAGTCCCTGACGGACCGGGAAGAACGTCGGCTGCTGGCTTCGGCGCCCGCGGTTCCCGATGGAGTGGACGAGTGGCGGGCTCTGGTGGCCGAGCCGGGCTTCGTCCGGCGCAGTTCGGTCCTGGCCCGTGGGGCGCCGTTGCACCGGATCGATCAGCGCCAGGCGTGGCAGCGTTTCCCTCAGGGCCTCTACGACCCCCGCACGGTCGGGCTGGCGGCGCTGGAAGCGGTGGGGAGCCGGCAGGAGATGGAGGCGGAGGCGACCACCGAGGACGTGGCGACGTTCCTGGCGACCTGGCTGCCTCCGCGGCTCCTCCACGGGATCGGGCCGAGCACTTGGCAGTGGCGAGGTTCGTCCTGCGTGAGCTGCTCAAAGACGTTCAGCACGGTGAGGAGTTCGAGGTCTCCTACAGCGACTACCGCGAGGGGCACAGCCGGGTCACCTTGTCGCTGCGGATGCCGGAGGAGGTGTCATTCCGGCATGCCCGGTCCGAAGCCATGCCTGCGAAACAGCGGCCGGGATGGCATCACCGCAATGGCCCGGGTACTTGGTACCCAGCCGCTTGGCGAGGAACGCGGGAGGCCAGCCCCGCTCCGCCAGCTCCTGCAAGGGCCAAAGAAGTACCAAACCGGCCCTGGTCGCTCCGCAGGCGGCGGTCCGCTTCCCGCAGGCCTCGCCCGCCAGCACCACGGGCGCCGCGGGGTGCGGCGAAGTCTTTGACGCACGCCACAAGGTGCCCTTGCTCTCCTCGCCCACACGCCTTCTCCACCCGCACTCTCCACCTTCTTCCCCTCCCCCTGCCCGCTCTCCTCTTCCCTCCTCACCCGACCCCCTGTGCTCCACCCCCGATCCGCTCCTCCATCCACTCCATCTCTCACCCGCTTCCCCTTCCCCTCCGCCCCCTCCCACCTATAAGTCCGGCAACTCACCAGCGGAAAACAGGCCCTGACCAGCCACGACGCGCGCGGGCGCGGAAATTCACTCCCCCAGATCTTCCCCTTGATCGTCCCCCGGATATTCCCCCTGATCTTCCGCCCGATCTTCCCCCTCATGTTTCCCTGCGGGCACCGGCCCAGCGGCGGGGTCGAACCGGGCGGCACGGGGCCCGCCCGGACTACGCCAGCGCGCTCTGCAGGACGCGCCGGGGCCGGCCGGGCAGCGTCTGGAGCAGCCGCTCGGGGCGGGTGCGTACCAGACCCTTCTGGAACTGGGGTCGTAGCGCTTCACTGTGGAGGTTGTCGAGGGTCAGGGGGTGGAGGCGGTCCGGCGCCGTCGGATGCTTGCTTCCATGGCGTGCGGGGCGGTGACGGTGCAGTCCGCGGGCACGGTTCGGATGGCCAGGGTCACGCCGCTGGTGATCTGGCAGCGGCGGCCGATGGCGACGCCGGGGCCGATGCTGATGTTGTTGCCCTGGGTGCCGTCACCGATGACTGCGCCGAAGCGGGTGGTGCCGGACCGATAAAGGCCGTTGCCCGTCCGCATGATCACTTCCCGGTCGGGTGTGCGCATGTCCGTGGTCATGTTGATCGCGGCCACGGTGACGTTCGCGGAAAGGTGGGCTCGGGCCCCGAGGATCGTGCGGTTGACGCCGATGCGGTGGCCGAGGACGGCTTCTTCGCCGATGAACGCGGCGGTGACCTCGCAGTTGAAACCGATCTGTGCGCCGGCGCACAGGACACTGCCCTTCCTCACGGTGGTGAATTCGTGGACCTTGACGCCGGGGCCGACGATCACGTCGTCGCCGATGACCGCCGTGGGGTGGATGAACGCGGAGGGGTGGATGCGCCGGTCCTCCCCCACTGTGACCAGGGCTTCGCGCTGAAGGCCTGTCCACTGGGCCAGGAACGCGGCCAGCTCGAACTTCTCCAGGCCGCCATATGCGGTGGTGGCGATGGCTCCCGTGGTGGGGGCGGTGACGTAGTCGCCGAGGATGATCTGTTCCACTGGCGTGGCCTTTCGTGCGGGGCTGGGGTTCGGCGGGGGTACGCTCGCCGTTCACCTGGCCTCTGAAGGAAGTGGTGGTGGTCGTGACCCGGCCGCGTGTGGGAGTCGCCGTGCTGACGATGGGCGACCGGATGCCCGAGCTGCTGGCCCTGCTGGCCTCGGTGGCCAAGCAGGACGAGCCGGCGGCGCGGGTCGTGGTGGTCGGCAACGGGACGGTCCTTGAAGGTCTGCCCGATGGGGTGACCGGGGTGGAGCTGGAAGAGAACCTCGGGGTGTCCGGGGGGCGGAACGTCGCCTGGCGGCGGCTGCGGGACTTCGGGGACGTCGATGTCCTGGTGGACCTGGACGACGACGGGCTGCTGATCGAGGCGGACGTCTTCCGGCGGATCGCCGACCTGTACGCGGCAGACCGGCGGCTGGGCATCGTCTCGTTCCGGATCGCCGACGAGACCGGGACCACCCAGCGCCGGCACGTGCCCCGGCTGCGGGCCGGCGATCCGATGCGCCGAGGCCTGGTGACGACGTTCCTGGGCGGCGGACACGCCCTGTCGATGCCGATGCTGGAGGAGACCGGCGGCTGGCCGGACGCCTTCTTCTTCACCCACGAGGAGACCGACCTGGCCTGGCGGGCGATCGACCGCGGCTGGGACATCCTGTACGAGCCGCAGTTGGTCCTCCAGCACCCCAAGACCTCCCCCGCCCGCCACGCCGTCTACTACCGCATGACAGCCCGCAACCGCGTCTGGCTGGCCAAACGCCACCTGCCTGCCCCACTGGTGCCGGCGTACCTCGGCGTGTGGACGGCGCTGACCGTGGCCCGTACCCGGTCCGCGGCAGGGCTGAAAGCCTGGTTCGCAGGCTTCACCGAAGGCCTGCGGACATCCGGCGGTCCTCGGCACCCCATGCGCTGGCGGACCGTCTGGCGCCTGACCCGGCTGGGCCGCCCCCCGGTCATCTAAGCCGACGCGGGCTGGCGCCTGAGCCAGTCCGGGGCGGCAGCCGGGGTGTCCCGGAGCCACTTCACGTAGCGGGCCACCCCCTCAGTGACAGTCACCTTCGGCTTCCAACCCAGAACACTCTCCATCCGCCGCGTGGCCGCGTATCCGCCGATGGGGTCGCCGGCCGGGAGGGGGGTCTCCAGCAGCGGCGTGTTCGGATAGTGGGCTTGGACCAGCTGGGCGACTTTGCGGATGCTGGTGGGTACGCCGGTGCCGATGTTGACGGTCTCGGTGTGCGCGCGGGGGCTGGTCAGGGCCCGTACGGTGCCTTCGGCGATGTCGTCCACGTGGACCATGTCCCGTACCTGTCGGCCACCGCCGTTGAGGTGGAGCGGGAGGCCGAGGTGGGCCCGCGCGGCGAACCAGGCCACGACCCAGGAGTGGGAGGCCGGTTTGACGGTCTGCGGTTCGCCGTAGACGGAGAAGTAGCGCACGATCGCGTACGAGGTGCCGACCTGGCCGAGGACGAGCGCGGTCTGCTCCTCGCCCCACGCCTTCGTGTTGCCGTACACGGACTTCGGGCGCATGCGGGTGAACTCGTGAAACTGGGGCGAGATGCGCCCGTGGACGGACTCCAAGAACTGGCGCATGGTCCGGAGTTCGGGACTGTCGCTCTCCTCGGGGTTTCCGTCGCCGTAGACGCTGGCGGACGAGACGAACACCATCCTGCGGACGCGGTCCGTCGCGGCGACTGCGTCGAGGACGTTCTGGGTGCCGGCCACATTGGTGTCGATGGCAGCCAGCGGCTCACGGGTACAGGCGGCAACGTCGGCCAGGGCCGCGGCGTGGATCACGTAGTCCGAGTCCGCGACGAGCTTGCGCACCAGCGCCGTGTCCCGGATGTCCCCCACGATCACGTCGGCATCTCCTGCGCGGACGCCGAACAGGTCGGCGTACGCGTGCTCGGGGTAGGCGCTCATGGTGCACAGGGCTACCGGCCGGGCTCCGAGGTCCCTCAGCCGGGTGGTGATGCGGGAGCCGACGAGTCCGGCGCCGCCGGTCACCAGGACAGTGGCGCCGGCCAGGGCGCCGAGGTCTGAGCGGTGGTGCACGATGCCTCCAGAATTCGGGATCGGATGGAACGTGGCGGGCGGCCGGCCTTGCAATCAGTGAAGCGGCAGTCACTGTGCGCGGGTACCGTGAGCGGTGCGGCAGCCTGTTCAATCTGTTCAAGATCGGCCCGGGGAGTGCGAGTTGACGCAGGAGCGCAGTCCGAACACCGCGCTGGCGGACGCCATCGCCGAGGCCGGCTGCACGTACGAGGTGCTGGCCAGGGAAATCCGTACCGTCGCCGCCGAGGCTGGCGAGCAGCTGCACACGTCCCGTTCGGCCGTCCACTCGTGGGTCTTCGGCGGCACTCCGAGTGGTCAGACCCGCGCGTACATCGCCGAGGCCCTCACCAGAAGGATGAAGCGGAAGGTCACGCTCGCCGAGATCGGTCTAGGCTGCGAAGGCATCGGAGAGGCCCTGGGGGCCGACCCGCTGGCCAGCGCCACCGACCTCGGGAGATTCGTGATGCTCCGTCGCAGGGACTTCCTCAACGCTGCCTTCGCGACATCCGCGGTCGCTCTGCCACTGGCCTACAACCACGAAGCCGTCGCCGCCACTCTCAGGGCCGGCCGGCGCGGCGGCAGTGTCGGCGTCGAAGAGGTCGCCACCGTGGCGCAGTTGACCGAGATGTTCCGTGGCGCGGACAACCGGCTGGGTGGCGGCCACGGGCTGACGACGGTGACCGCCTACCTCACGGACACGGTCGTGCCCATGCTGGGGGCGAGGTTTCCGTCCGAGCAGGTACGCCGGAGTGCCTTCGGGACGGCGGCCACGCTGGCCTGCCTGGTGGGGTGGAAGCATCACGACCTGGGCCGCGAGGGCGCCGCGCAGCGCTACTACCTGCTGGGCTTCCAGCTGGCCTGCGAGTCCGACCCCGCCGGGCACAGCGCATGGATGATGCGGGCCCTGACCCACCAGGCACTCGACCTGGGCCGTCCCGCCTCGTGCATCGGCCTGGCGGAGGAAGCACTGCGGCGGGCGGCAGGCAAGGTCGACCGGCAGACCGAGGCACTGCTGCTGGTGACCTGCGCCAGGGCATACGGGGCCGGCGGGGATGGCGGGAAAGCGGCGGCCTCGCTGCTGTCGGCCGAAGACGCCATGCTGGCCGCGGACGACATGGTGCCGACGTACGCCGCGGCCTCAGGGCCCGTCTCGGCCACCGTCGCCTCGCACACCGGCAAGACCCTCACCGAGATGAAGGACCACCGGGCAGCCGAGAAGCACTACCGCGCAGCGCTCCGGGGCCGCGCACCCGGCGCCTATCAGCGCGTGCACGCGCTCACCCTGGTCAACCTCGGCAAATCCGTCGCCGCACAACACCGGCACGAGGAGGCCATGGCCTTGTGGAGCCGCTCTCTCGATTTCATGGACGGCGTGACCTCCAGCCGGAACCGGAAGGAGATCGCCTCGATCCAGGGCACGACGGCCGGCTACCGAAGGCGCAAGATCCCCGGGGCCGATGCCCTGCACCAGCGAGCCACCGACCTCCTGCGGGCCGGAGCATGAGCAGAAATGCAGCGGACCTGCCTGCGGTCGGCGTCGTCATCCTTACCATGGGAGACCGGGGCAAGGAGCTCCAGGCCCTTCTCGCATCGCTGGCTGCCCAGGAAGGAGCACCTGCGACGGTCGTCGTGCTCGGCCAGGGCGTCGGCCTGCCGGACGTCCCCGACGGTGTGGCGACAGTCGAGCTCCCGGAGAACCTCGGCATCCCCGGAGGCAGGAACGCCGGGGTGCAGTGGCTGCGCGAACACGGCGGCGTCGATATCGTCCTGGTCCTCGACGACGACGGCCTGCTGCCCCACACCGACACCCTGGCCCGACTGACGGAGGCCTTCGCTGCGGATCCCCGGCTCGGGATCGTGGGCTTCCGCATCGCCGACCAGGAAGGGCACTCCCAGCGCAGGCACGTCCCCCGCCTCGGTGGCGCCGACCCCCTCGTATCCGGGCCGGTCACCACCTTCCTCGGCGGCGCCCACGCCATCCGCATGCGTGTCATCGACGAAGTCGGCGCGTTCCCCGCACAATTCTTCTACGCCCACGAGGAAACCGACTTCGCCTGGCGGGCCCTCGACGCCGGCTGGCACATCCACTACCGCGCCGACCTGCTGCTCCAACACCCACGAACCCCGGCATCGCGCCACGCCGTCTACTACCGCAACACCGGACGCAACCGCGTCTGGCTGGCCAAACGGAACCTGCCCGCCGTCCTGGTGCCGGTGTACCTGGCCACATGGGCCGCCTACACCCTGGTACAACGCCCTCCGCTGGCCGGACTGAAGTCATGGTGGGCCGGATTCTTCGAGGGCGTACGAACCCCCTGCCCACCACGCCACCCCATCAGCTGGCGAACCGCATGGCACATGACCCGACTCGGACGGCCACCCATCATCTGACACGCCAGAGCCCCCCAGCTCCCACCCCGTCGCGCAACACCGCAGCACAGCATTCGAAAAACGCGGCGTCGAGCGCGCCCTGCGGGCCGTGTGGCAGCCCTGGCTCGCCATGGACGTCCCCCTCGTCGTCACGAACTGGGCCGCCGCCGAGCTCGCCAAGTCCGCAGCGAACACCTTCCTCGCCACCAAGATCTCCTACATCAACGCCATGGCCGCGCTCTGCGAGAAGACCGGCGCCGACATCACCGCGCCGGCCGCCTCCCTCGCCCACGACCCGCGGATCGGTTCCGCGATGCTCGCCCCCGGCGCCGGTTTCGGCGGCTCCTGCATCCCCAAGGACATCCGCGCCCTCTACTGGACAGCCGAACAGCTCGGCGTGCCCGAAGGCACACTGTTCCGGGGTCGACGCGATCAACAGCCGCCGCCGGCGGCGCACCGTCGAACTCGCCCGCCAGCAGGCCGGCGGCCACCTCACCGGAAGCCGGATCAGCGTGTGGGGATGGCGTTCAAGCCCGGCACCGACGACCTGCGCGACTCCCCCGCCCCGGGCATCGCCCTCGACCTCGCCGCCGAAGGCACCCACGTCGTCGTCCACGACCCCATGGCCCTGCCCAACGTCACCACCCACCACCCCCAGCTCGCGACCGCCGAGACCCCGCTCCGCGCGGCAGCCGGAGCACAGGACCTGCTCCACCTCACCGAACGGCCGCAGTACCGCAGCATCAACCCCGCCGACATCGCCGCCGTCATGGACACCCCCCGCATCATCGACGCCCGGACCGTCCTCGGCCGCGACGCGTGGGAAGCAGCCGCGTTCCAGCACCTCGCCCTCGGCACCCAACCCACCACCCCCTGACACGCCCCTGCACTGTGGCCCGGAAGGCGACCGCCTCCCGGGCCACACCCACAACCCCACCAACCCCAGCCTGCGAACCGGTGAGGTCCTCAAAGACCCGGTGAGTTCCGGCAGCCACCCAGTGAGGTCAGACGAGAACACCCGTGAGGCCCGCAAAAACTCACCGGCGAGGGGCGGGAGGAGGTCACCGGTGAGGTCCCAAGAACTCACCGGTGAGGTCCGGCCAAGGTCACTGGTGAGGTCGCGAAACTCACCGGTGAGGTCCGGTGAGTCCACCGGTGAGGTGCGGGAGGACCTCACCAAGACTGTAGTGAGGTTCCGACCCTGCAAGGCGCTGACCTGCAGTGGAGAGGTTCCCCCGCCTGCCGGTGAACTCACCGGTGAGTCAGCGGAAATTCCGTTCTCCTTCCGTGACCCCCGCGGGGTGGTCGTGGTGAGGAAAGCGGTGAGGTCGCCGCCGTTTCGTAGGGGTGCAGCACGACAGCACCCCAACGGAAGGCGTCCTCGATGACAGCAAACGCTTCACCCACCCCCCGCCGCCGCACCGCAGCCCGACAGCCGCACGGCAAGCCGACCCCGGGCCTGCGCACGGCGCGGCCCGAGACCGTCCCCGCCCGCCGACCGGTCCCGGCCGGGCGCCGGTTCGTACGCGTCCCAGTCTGGGCCGCGCTCGCCGCCGGCCCCCTCGCCCTGGCCGTCGCGATCGGCATGCCGCGCGCCACCATCGTGCAGGCTGCGCCTCACGGCCGGGCCGAGGCTGTCGTGCAGCAGCCGACGGATCCGGCCGGGGTCGCGGAACTGTTCGTCGACCTGTGGCTGCGCGCCGACGACGCCCGTCCCGACAGCCCCGCCTCGGCAGCGGTCCGTGCCCTGGCAGGGGATGTGGATCTTCCCCGGTGGCCCCGGGCGGAGAAGGGCGTGCCGGTCGGCAGCGGGGTGCGGGTGATGGCGGTGCGGACGTCGTTCACCGCGGGCGGCTGGACGGTGGTCGTCGCCGCGATCAGCGACCAGGCCGGCGCCGACAGCGGCGTGCTGGAAGGTGCGGCGGTGCGGTACTTCGCAGTCTCCGGCATCGGCGGCCAAGGCGGCGGCCCGGTCCGGGTGACCGGGGCGCCCGGTGAAGTCGCCGCCCCCGACACCACCCCCCACGGCGAGGCAGGCGAGGGGTTCACGTATCCGGCCGCCTCCGGCGGGCCGCTGGCAGTCTCGGTGGGCGAGTTCCTGTGCCTACCTCGCCGGTACCGAGGTTTGACGGCCCTCGGCCTGGCCGACACGCCACCCGTCCCCGACCTCGATGCCTCCGTGCGAGTGACCGCAACAAGGGGCGCCATACAGCCGGGGGCCGGTAGGGTGCTGCACCTGCTCGACGGAGGTACGACGATGAACCCCGAAGACGAACCGCTCGACCGGTGGGCCGCACGCCGTGAAGGACGCCTGCGCAAGCCGGGCGAGCTCAAGGCAGTCACCCTCGGTGCCGGTCCCCAGCGGGCGGCTCACCTCGCCCCCGACGCTCCGCGCCTGATCCTGGAGTGGGACGGGTTCCAGTGGACTGCTGTGACCGTGGCCGATGACTACGCCGCCGCCTGCCGCATCCTCAACCCCGCACCCCAGCCCCAGCCACAGGCACAGGCACAGGGACGGGAACAGGGACAGCCGGCTCCGAAGAAGCAAGGCGGCAAACACCGCAAGCCGAACGGATGAACCTTCCGAAAAGCGGCCGCACCCGGCCTCAGGAGTCTGTCTGCCGCGACTCCTCGCTGCTCACATCGCGATGCAAACACGGGCGGGACACTCAGTTGTCCAACCCGGGCGTTAGCCTCTGCAGATGATTCCTGCACCACCCCCTGCCAAGGTCATCACACGTCACCGAGCTGGGCAGATCCGTGCTTATCTGACACAGCCCGGCGTTTTCGGGGCGCTGGAGCCGGCGGCGGTCTTCCAGCCGCGGGCCGGAGACGAGGTTGTGGAGTCGGTGGTACGGCCGGATCTGGAGCGGGTGGTGTACACGACCTTGAACCAGGTCGTGTGCCTCACGCGCGCCGGTGACCTGGTGTGGGCATCGGACTTCGAGCCGCGTTCCGACGTACGCCATGGCCACCGGCCCGGGTGCGCGCTGTCGCTGGACGGCCGGACTGTCTGGGTCTACCGACCGGACGCGATGGCGGGGCGCGGCGGCCGGGACCTGTGGGTCGTGCACGATGCCGACAGCGGGCGCGTCCTGGCCTGCCACGAGCTGGAGACGGTCGGGCACGGCGGCGGCCACCACGTGCATCCCGTGGACGGCAGCGTCTACCTCGACATCGGTGAGGGCCAGGACGGCGCTGTCGTTCTCCGAGGGGCAGTACCGGCTGGCGGTGGGCCGGCGTTCGTGGCCTTCCCGTGGTCGGACCGGTGTCTGATCGACCTGGCGCCCGGCGGGCAGCAGTTCATGACCGTCGACCACGGGCAGCAGGACGTCTCCTTCCACCAGCACCCCAGTGGGGACAGGCTGTTCACTCTCTCCGTCGAGGCCTTCGGATACGACCCGGAGGAGACGTTTATGGAATGGTGCGGTGGCTATCTGACCCCGGATACGGCTGTCGTCACGGTGGGCGGCGAGAGCGAGGACGAGGAGGAGTGGTTCCGCCACCACCTGGTGGACGTGAGCTCGGGGACGGACCGCGGCGAGATTGCCCTCGAGACGACCAACCCGTACGCATGGAAGCCATTGGGTGACGGCTCCTGGCTCACCGACGGACCGGACGGCCACCCCGTCCGGTGGTCGCACCCCTTGCACCCGGGGGGCTGAAGGGCGCCACCTTGCCTCCCCCTTTTTCTCTCGGACAAGGGCCGCTCGGCCAGGCTTCGCTCATAGGAGGAGTGGATTCTCCGGGCCGGGGCACGGCACCCCGGACGTCGGGGCGGCGGGGCGGCGGGCTGCCCGCCGCGGCGACCACGACCAGGACCTCCGCTGTGGACTCTCTGGCCTCCAAGCGAACGTCGACGTCCGGGAACGCCGCGTCCTCCAGCGAACTGGCCCTCCACCGGCTTGGCATGCCCTGCCGCAACGTTCCCGGACGCAGGCCTGACCTGGGAAGTCAGGCCGCTCCGGCCAGGCCCGAATCGGCATATCGCCATCAGTGCCGAGGGGGGTCCGTCAACGCGCTGGTGAGTTGTGTCGGGGTGGCTGCCGACTGCTCACCGATACGCCGGTGAGGTTCGCGGCCTACTGTGCGGGCTGCGGCGGGGGGCGTGCTCCGGGGCGGTGACTCACCAGCACGTCACCGGATGGGTGGTTCTCGTTCCGTGACCTCCGGAGGGTGGCGGTGGTGAGGAAATCGGTGAGGTGGGCGCCGTTGGGTGGTCGAGTTCGATCGTCTTTACGGAAGGAAGGACGTGGCGTGGCGCCTCCTCTTCACACGACGCTTCGCCGGGCAGGTGGAGTTGTCGACCTCGGCCCCAGAATGCCAGCCCTCGCGGTAGGGGCACGCGGTCTGCGGGCGGCAGGGGCCTCGCACGCCCCCACCGGCACCAGCCCCTCCATCGAGAGACGTCACGGTCGTTGGGTACGCGGCGGGTGCTGGTGGGTGGCGGGCGGGGCGGTCACTGCTCCGCGCGGGTCCGGCACGCCCCCTGGGGCGGGGCGGGAACGCGTCGAGCGGGGGTTCGGGGGCCGCCCCCGAGACCGTCACCCCCGTGCCGGCGCCGTGCTCAGTGCGGACCTCAGCCGACGCCCTGCCGCGTCTGTCCGTTGGCGGCCTTCCCAAGGTCGCAGGACGGGCTCGACACGCGTACCCGGTCCGCCCCGCTCAAGCCAACGGGGGCGGGTGCGCCTCTTAACAGATAGCGGCGCGCCTGTGACCTGGACGGATGCCTGGATTGTATGCAGCCGGCGTGCATACAGCCCCTGTTGAAGGTCCGGCTTGTATGCACGTAGCTGCATACACGGCAGAGGGCAACGCAGTCGAGGACAACTCCCGCAAAAAATATCTTGCTTGGTATATTTTTCATGCATGGTCTGAGGATCAAGGAGCAGTACTGTGGCCCACCCCGCCCGGCAGACGCCCGCCCCCGTATCCCCGCAGGCGCGCCTGGCCCCCGCACCCCCGGAGCCTGCCGCACATGATCCGCAGGCCACCAACCAGCAGCTGGTCAAAGCGCTGGAGCGGATCGGCCGCAACGGGGGCTTCATCAGCGCCGACCCTCCGCCCCGGCGCTACGGCCTGCACGGAGGCACCCACGTCAACGTCTCGCAGGTCCTGGTGGAGAACTTATGGCGCTTCCACCTCCCGCCCACGGCCCGGGACATCCTCGACCTGATGGCAGCCACTCACGACGAACACGGTCTCGTCACCGTCAGCCAGAAGGAACTCGGCGCGCACTTCGGCTGCTCCCAGGCCAAGATCAGCAGGTCTCTTGCCGTACTGGCCCGGCACCACTTCGTCTGGAAAGCTGCGCGGCGCGGCTGCTACCAGCTCAACCCCCGTTACGCGTACCGGTTCGGAAGCCGCAAACACCACATGCTGCTCGAACTGCTGGGCGCCGAGGTCCTCCAGGCACGTGCGATCGTCATCCCTCTGCCGGAGAATGGGCCCCGATGAACACCGTCGCCGCCTTCCACAACCCCGAAATCTGGGAACAGCTCCCCAACGCGAAGCTGACCCGTTCCGCCCGGGACGTCTTCGACATCCTCACCTCCCGGCAGCAGCCCGCAGGCCTCGTCCGCATCCGGCAGAGAGAGCTCGCCGAACGACTGGGCATGAGCCAGGCCGCGATCTCCAGAGCCGTCGGGCAGCTCAAAGACCTCGGGATCATCCACCCCCGCACCAAACAGGGCCAAGTCCTCATCCACCCCCTGCTGGCCGGCTACGAATCCCTCGCCCACATGATCAACCACATCGAAGACCCCGCCACCCACATCTGGCCCCTCAACTTCCCCACCGGCAACATCCGCCCACCACGCCGCAACGACCCCCGCACCGGAACCCACTTCGACCCCCACCCCGACCAACAAGACCCACCCCCCACCACCACACGCCCCACACTCCACCTCGCCCCCTGACACACCACGCGCGGACCGCACCACACGCGTGCCAGCGGGTGCGCCGGCAACCGCCGCGCCGCACCCTGGAACAGCCCGAGCGCAGTGGCAGCCTGGCCCGCGTCGAGGCTGACGCGGGCAGCATGGCCACCCCGTGGCCGACCGGCCGGCCACAACCTCCAAAGCGCGTACCGCGCAGACCGCAGCGACCGAGGAACCTCGTGGTCAGCTTGCCGAACTCATCCTCGAGCCGTTTCACGAGGACGACGACCGGACCCAGCAGTTCAACGGCCCCGGGCCCCTGAAGCGGCCCGAGGCGCACCGCCTCTGCCAGTCCGCGGTTCATCAGCAGCGCGTGGGCGTTGTCAGCGAGGCCCAGCCCGGTGGCGAGGCCGACACCGAGGGCGATGATGCTCATGACAGCACCGTCAAGTTCACAGCCGGCGATGTCGGTGTCCGTGTAGGGGTGGAAGTACGGGGTGAAGCAGGTCTCCTGGAGCGCTGCTGCGGTGCCAGCGTCGTGGCAGGCCGTGACGGACGCGGCCCGCTGCTGCTCGGCAATCTCGCGCGCGAGACGGGGCCGAATACCACCGCGACTGTCAATCCCCTGTAATCGTGGAGTCCTCCGTTATGCGGCCTGGGCCTCCTGATGGGCCTCGGCTCGTGTCTTGCTGATGAACCGTTCGAACTCGACGGGTGGCAGGCCGCCGGCCGAGCTGTGCCGGCGTCGGGTGTTATGGAAGTCGGTGATCCAGGTAGCGATCTTGATCCGGGCCTCGGTCCGGGTGGCGAAGCGGTGCCGGTGGATGTACTTCACCTTGATCGTGGAGTGGAAGCTCTCGGCTGCGGCATTGTCCAGGGCCGAGCCCACGCGTCCCATGGACTGGACCACGCCGAGTCGGTCGCACAACTGGTTGCAGGCGGCGCTGGTGTATTCGCTGCCGCGGTCGCTGTGGAAGATCACGCCGTCTACCTGGCCGCCTCGGGCGGCCGCGGCCATCGTGAGGGAGGCGCTGACCAGGCCGGTGTCGTGGTGGGCGCCCATCGCGTAGCCGAGCAGGCGGCGGGAGAACAGGTCGATCACAGTGGCCAGGTAGAGCTTGCCCTCGCCGGTGTCAATCTCGGTCATGTCCCCGACCCACAACACATCGGGTGAGACTGCGTCGAAGCGGCGGAGTACCAGGTCACGGGCCACCTTCCGCCTGCCCTGCCGGGTCAGTGACCGGCGCCGACGCCGGGGCTTGCGGCCCTGGAGGCCGAGCTCGGCCATGATCTTGGCGACGGTGTTCTCGGAGACCTGCCAGCCCTCCGCCCACAGATCCAGGGTGATTCTCGGCGAGCCGTAGGTGTTGCCGGAGGCCGCGAAGAAATGACGGATCCGCTCGGCCAGCTCAGCCCGTCTGACCTCGCGCTTCGTCGGCTCGGCCGGTCGGCGGCGCCACTTGTAGAACCACGACCCGGACACCCCGAGGGCCCGGCAGGAGATCGTGTGCGGGACACCGTGTTCGGTCCTCTGGTCGGCGATGAAGGCCGCAACCGTCACTTCATCGCCCCCTTCACCCACAGGACCACCGTTCGCTTGAGGACATCGCGCTCCATCCCGAGCTCGGCGATCTCCTTGCGCTGCCGGGCATTCTCCTCCCGCAGCCGGCGCAGCTCGTCGCGCTCGGACTCGCTCAACCCCCCGGCCGCCTCCGCGTCCGCCCTCGCCCGGGCCCGCTGGACCCAGTTCTGCAGCGTGCTCGCCTGCACACCCAGGTCCCGCGCGACCTCCGCGGCAGACTTCCCGGTCTCCGTCACGATCCGTGCCGCCCCCGCGCGGAACTCCGCGTCGTACGAGCGCGAGCGCCTCTTCCCCGCCATGACCCTCAACTTCCCCTCTGGTCACGACTCCGCGCTACCAGGGGAAGGTCACGACCGCCCTCGCGGAACGTGGCGACTCCGATGATCACTTAGCTCGGTTGGCGTCACCCTGAGCGTCGCAGTTCGTGCGTACCTGCGTCTCGAACTCGTGAACCCCGGCGGATGGCTGTCGTGCAGCATCGTCCGGAGCCAGAGACGGGAAGGGGGCGGGCGGATACATGCCGACCAGCCGTCCGGTCAGGGTGCGGCCAGGCCGGCCTGGAGCCCCAGTCTCACAGACGGGGGCTCCAGCCTCAGCCATCGGGTGTGTCAGAGGATGCGGTTGTAGGCACCCCAGCCGGTGCCGATCTTGGTGCGGGCGGCGAAGGGCTTCGAGGCGCTGCCCGTGCCCTGGTGCAGCCACAGTGCTCCGGAGGTGTCGCGTGCGATGGCGTCGGGCTTGCCGTCGTGGGTGAGGTCGCCGGTGAGGGAGAGCTGGTTGTAGGCGCCCCAGCCGTTGCCGACCTTGGTGCGGGCGGTGAACGGGGCGGCCGGCTTGCCGGTGCCCTTGTACAGCCAGAGCGCTCCGGCGGCGTCGCGGGCGAGGAGATCGGGCTTGCTGTCTCCGGTCAGGTCGGATCCACCGGCCAGGCTGGTGTACGTGTTCCAGCCGGTGCCGATCCTGGTGCGGGTGGCGAAGGGGGCGCCCGGCTTGGCGGTGGCGCGGTACAGCCAGAGCGTGCCGTTCTTGTCGCGGGCGAGGAGGTCGGACTTCCCGTCGCCGGTGAGGTCGCCGGCTCCGGTGAGTGCGGTGTAGACGCCCCAGCCGTTGCCGATCTTGGTGCGAGGGGTGAACGGGCCGTTCTCGTAGGTCTGGCGGGTGTACTTCCACAGCGTCCCGGCGGCGTCCCGGGCGACGACGTCGCCGCGGCCGGGCGTCGGTGTGCCGCCCTCGTAGGCGAGGTTCTCGGCGACCGGCTCCAGCTTGGCGACCGTGTTGTAGCCCTGCCAGCCGGTGCCGACCTGGGAGGGGCGGAGGAAGGGGGTGGCGCCCCTGCCGGTCCCGATGTACTGGTAGAGCTTGCCGCTGCCGTTGGTGGCCAGGAGTTGGTGGCGGTCGTGGCGGGGGCCGGTGCCCACGGGGAAGGCGGAGTGGGTGTCTATCCAGCCGTCGAACGGACCCGGCACCGGGTGGGTGTAGATGTTGTACGAGCTGTGGGCGTCTATCTTCCAGGTGGGCAGCCCGGCCGGAACGGTCAGCGTGTACTCGATCGTGTGCTCGCCCCGCGCCGCGTCGCAGTCCAGGTTGCGCGAGCCGTCCGCGATCCGGGTCGCCACGACTTCGCAGGTCAGGCCTGTGCTGGTCTTGACGTCGCCGATGCGGATGTCCGCCCGGCCCCAGTGGGGCTGGCCCGGCGACGGCAGGAAGTACGTGTGCAGCTCGCCGGCATCCTTGGCGTGCAGACGCAGCGTGTGACGGACCGTGCGGCCGGCCGGTACCGGAGGGAGGGTGCGGTCGACGGTGTTCAGCGCCGCATGCGCCTGCGTCTTGACCGTCAGCCTCCCCACCCCGTGGGTGGCATCCGCAGGGCGCGCTCCGGCAGACTGAGCCGCCTTGATACCGGCAGCGAGGTCGCCGCCCGGGGGCACGTTGGCGTACCCGGCGTACACGGTGGTCATGTCGGGTACGTTTCCGCGTACCTTGAAGTCGAAGAACATGAACGGCGCCGAGGGGCTGTACTCACAGGTGTAGACAGCCGTGAGACCCGGTACCGCCTTGCAGTTGCCCAGCGCGAATTCTTCGACGAGGGCAGCAGGGTCGCCCACGGGTGAGGCGCCGTCCAGGACACGGGTGGACAGCGCGAAGACCATCGTTCCGCGGACCAGGTCGCCCTGGACCACGTCGGGGTACGGATACCAGTACCCTCCGGGAGGCGCGACCTCGTCGCGCGCCACGACCTCCAACGGCTCGTCGGCGGAAACCGCGCCCGCGGCAGGGACAGCACTCGCCGCTCCCACGACCAGCGCGACAACGGCCGCGGCCGACAAGCGGCGCAGTGAATTCAACAAGAGAGACCCCCTCCAAGACGGCCCCCGGACGGAAGTCCTGCCGGGGGCCGTCAGTGACATGCGTTTCGAAAAGGTGGCGTCAGAAGATGCCGGTGATCACACTGCTCCACGCACCTGTACCGACCAGCCGCGGCTGCCGGTGGGTCGTGGCTGCACCCGGGTAGAACAGTAGGCAGCCCGTCGGGCAGGTACGCGTGGCGGGGTTGCCCGCACCATCGAGGTAGCTCACGGTGAGATCCGGGTCGGCCGGTGTGGTGGCCCACAGGTCACCGAGCTGCTCCCCGCTGGTCGGATGGAACTGCAGGGCCGACTTCGTGATGCCGTCCTCCGGGTACGGCGTGGGCTCTACCTTCCCCTGAGCGTTGCCTGCTGAGGTGACCAGGGGGCGGTTGCCGGGGTTCCAGCCGGGGTTGCCGTAGACCTTCGGCGAGCCGTGCTTGTACTGGCCGGACCCGTCGATGACACCGGGGTACAGGTAGAGCTTGCCGGAGCCGTCTCGGGCGAGGAAGTCGATGACGCCGTCGGGGGCATTCTCACTGGCTTCCGACCCGGTCTGGTCGCCGACCGCGAGGAGGTCGAAGTCCTTCCACCCCCCTGAACCGATTTCCTTCCTGGCGCCCGTGTCGAACGGTCGGATCTGGTTGGCGTGGATCCCCGCCCCTGTTCCCTCGGTTCGGCCGGGGTACAGCCACAGCTTGGCGTTGGTGCAGTTCTCCTCGACATCAAGGGCTGAGCATTCGATGGTGATGAGGTCGTCGCCGCGCTCGTAGCCGCTGTCGGTGCGCTTGTCCACGTCGCCGGGCAGGATCATCTGGCGCAGGTTCTTCCAGCCGCCCGGGAGGGTGCTGGAGGGGGGCGTGATTTCCTCCCTGGACCAGGTCCAGGGGTCTCCGAGTCCGTTGCCGGGATACTTGTAGAGCTTGTTGTCGGCGAGCCTGACGAGCATGTCCTCGTAGCGGTCTGCGATGGCACCGCGGGCGGCGAAGCCGGTGAAGTCGCCGCCGTGGGCGATCAGGGCGTCCTTCCAGCCGGCGGTTCCGACCATCCGGCCGCCAGCGAGGGATCCGGTGCCTCCGCCGGCGTAGAAGTGGAGCTTGCCGGTAGTGTCGGTGGCCAGGATGTCGGGGTGGCCGTCGCCGTTCAGGTCGCCTCGGCGGTCGTGCGGCGCGACGGGGGTGAGGGGGTTCTCACCGGGGTTGTAGACGACTGCCGCGGCCGAGAGGCTGAGGTTGGTGCGGAAATCGATGCTGTGGTTTCCGGCCAGGTCGTAGGCCTGGACACGGAGGTAGCTGGAGTTGACGCCGGTGGCGGTGACGTCGAACGTCGCCGCGGTTGCGCCCCTCGGCACGGGCACCCAGGTACCGTTCGAGCAGCGGGTGCTGGAGACGGAGAACTCACGGTCGACGATCCAGCAGAACCCTGCCAGGTCGGCGGCGCCGTGGGTGGCCTTGACCGGGAACTCGGTCCGCGCCTGATGGGTGTTCAGCCCGTCCGGGAACGTGATGGCCGGTGCGCCGCTGGGGCCCTGGCGGTCGATGCTGAACGAGCAGGGTGTGGTGGCCGGGCTGCTTGTGCCTTCGTCAGTTCCGATGTCCTTGGCCGTAACGGACCATTTGTGGGTGCCTGTGGCTGTGTCGGGCAGGTCGATCTTGACGCTCGCCGTGCCTTCGCTGTCGACTTCGTCACTGTCCCTGGCAACCACGGTGCCGGCGGCATTGGTGACGGAGAAGTTTGCCTGGACCTTGCCGCCGTCACGGTCGCGGACACGTGCGGTGAGGACGAGAGTGTTGTTGCCGATCACACCCGTGGTGCAGGGCACGGGCTTGTTGCCGTCGCCGCCGGGGACGTAGTTGCCCTCATAGGCGTCGGAATCGAGAACCTCGGGCTTGTAGTTGTACGTGACCTCAAGAGCGGGGGTGTTCCTGAAGCGCTTGAAGCTGTTGACGTTACCAAGGTAGGAGTCGGGGACTCGAAGGCCGAAGACCAGCGGGTCCCAGCCACCATTGGCGGCGTCCTGGACGTACTTGGTCAGGGCAGCCGACTTGAAGTCGACTCCCTCAGTCGCGCGGCAGTTGGGGTGGCCGCTGGCGAACGACTTCGAGGCGAGTTTGGTGGACCCCCAGTAGTTGTTGCGGGTGGCCCAGGTCGGGGTGGTGCTGATGTCCTTGGAGGTCCACAGCTCTGTGGGGCCTGCCAGGTCCGCGTCGCATCCCCAGGAGTATGTCGGCTCGACGGCGAAGGTGGCATCGAGGATGGTGGCGCCGTGGATACCGGCGGTGTTCATGGCGAAGAAGGACTGCGTGTTGCCGGTGCCGTTGAAGCCCACGCGCGGCTCGTCGGCGGGAGTGTCGGAGTTCCAGCCGGAGCCGTTGGGGTAGTCGGCGGTCGGGGTCGCCGAGTAGACGACGGCCCACTTCTCCCGCTCGCCGCCCGCGAAGTCCGGGTCGATGACCAGCGGGAACTGGTCGGCCGAGGCAAGAAGCTTGGCGTCGGGAGTGAGCGTGAGGGTGCCACCTGCGACATCGGCCGCAACGGGGGCACTTTCAGGCCGGGTGGCGGTGGTCGATCCCGTGGCCACGGCTCCGGAGGTCTGGAGCCTGCTCGCCGTGCTGGTCTTCTGTGCGGCCGGCGCCGGGGCAGCGGAGGCGGCTTCGCCGGCGGTGGGGTGCTCCCACATCTTCGGCCTCGGAGACCGGAAGACGACGGCTCCGGCTGCATCCTTGGCGACGAGCTCGTCGGCTGCTGTGTCGTCCAGGGTGACGCCTTCGGCGGCGACGCCGAGCTTGATGCTCTTGATCGCAGGGTTGGCCGCGGCTTCGGGCGTGTTGACGATGAGGTGTTCGGCGAAGCCGTCGACCTTCGCGATAAGCTTGAGGTCGACGCCGGGCAGGACGGACTTGTAGAGCGCGGTGTTCCCCTCCACCACCGGCTCGGGAAGTGCGTCGGGCCATCTCAGCGTGAGCTTCTTGCCGTACTTCTCCAACGTGGCCAGCGGGACCGTGCCACCGGTGGAGAAGCTGACGCCGTACGTTGCCGCCTTCGGGCCGAGCGAGCCGTCGGCGCGCCGCACGACCGTCGGGTCCGTCTTGCGCCACGTCTGGTCGTAGCGCGTCCACACGGGCTGGACGTACTGCTTGCGGCTCAGGGAGCCGTCGGGGTTGGCGAAGGTCTCGGTGTACTCGGTCCGGCGGTCGAGGATCTCGACGCGCTTGCCGGTCTCGGCCGCCAGGGCGAAGGCGTCGATCTCCGACGCCTCCAGGCTTTCACCGGCGCTAACGTCCGGAACCGGGTTTGCTTGGGCGTCCTCGGCGGGAGCGACGGCGACGAGCGCGGCCACCGGGAAGGCGAGGGCGAGCAGCGTCGCCAGCGACTGCCTGGCACGGCTGCCGCGTGGCCTCATTTTTTTCATGTGGGTGCTTTCTCAGAACGGCAGAATTGCCATCAGGGTCGACAGAGTATGCACAGGAAGATCACTGCTTGGCGAGGGCCGATCCTGTTATTTGCACCACGGAGAACAATGTCCGCTTAAGCAGGCTTTGAAGTGGGAAGTGATCTTTGCTGGCGAATGGTTCAGACCTGCCACTTCCGTGCACAGCCTGGGCGTTTCGGCTGGTCACGGCGTTACCAAACCGAGTCTTGCTCTTGCGATCTTGAGCAGGTTGCATGTGGAACGTTCTACGTAAATTTGCACTCGTATCATGGGGTGGGGCATGCAACCCGGCCATTCGGCTGCGCCTTTTTCCAGTCCGCATAAACCAGAGAAAGCGCGCAGACGCAGACTGCGCACATCTCTCATCGGCGCCGTCTCCGGCGCGCTCACCGTTTCCCTGCTGTCCGTTCCGGCGCGGGCTGCCGCGAAGCCGGACTTCAAGCTGCGCGAGACGCAGAAGACCCGTTCCGTCGACGGCCATGACCTCAAGCCGGCAGGTAGGGCCGCGCAGCGCGGCTCCACGCCGAAGTGGAAGCCTGCGAAGGTAGTCTGGCCGGCGGCAGGCGCGGCCGACGTCGCCCTGAACTCGCCGGCCGCTCTGGCTTCGTCATCGGGCAAGAGCGCGTCTTCTGCGCGGCAGGCCGGCACGCTGCCGGTCCGGGTGGCTGCATCCGGCAAGGCCGGCTCCGCGCCCTCGAAGGTCCGTGTCGCCCTGGCCGACCGCAAGACGGCTCGTACCGCGGGCATCGACGGTCTGCTGTTCTCGGTCCGCCGGACCGACGGTTCGGCCGCGGCCGGCTCGGCCCGGGTCGAGGTGGACTACTCCTCGATCCGCGGTGCGTACGGCGGCGGCTGGGCCTCCTCGCTGCGCCTGGTCGCCCTGCCCGGCTGTGCGCTGACCACGCCGGGCAAGCCCGGCTGCCTGACGCCCACACCTCTGCCCACGCAGAACAACCCGGCGAAGGGCACGCTCACCGCCACGGTCCCGCTGCCCAAGGCGAACCAGGTCTCGACGGCCAAGGCCGCCCCCTCGCCGTTCCTGGCCCAGGCAGGCGGGATGACCGCCCTGGCCGCCACCGCGGCCGCGGACGGCTCCGAGGGCGACTTCAAGGCCACCTCGCTCGCGCCGTCCGGGTCCTGGTCGGCCGGCGGCAACTCCGGCAGCTTCGGCTGGAGCATCCCCATCAGCGTCCCCCCGGTGCCGGGCGGCCTGGCACCGAAGATCAACTTCTCGTACAGCTCCTCCTCGATCGACGGGCGCACCTCCGGCACCAACAACCAGTCCTCGTGGATCGGTGAGGGCTGGGAGTACTCCCCCGGCTTCGTGGAGCGCAAGTACGCGGCCTGTGAGAACGACAAGCAGGGCGGGAACAACACCGAGAAGGTCGGCGACCTCTGCTGGAAGTCCGACAACGCGACCCTGTCGCTGAACGGCTCCAGCAACGAGCTCGTCTGGGACGCCGGCAAGAAGGTCTGGAAGCTGTCGAACGACGACGGCTCCCGCGTCGAGCACCTGAACGGCACCGCCGCGAACACCGGCAACGGCGACAACGACAACGAGTACTGGAAGGTGACCACGGCCGACGGCACCCAGTACTGGTTCGGCAAGAACCGCCTGCCCGGCTGGACCACCGGCAAGCCCGAGACCAACTCCGTCAACCGCGTCCCCGTCTTCGGCAACCACCCCGGCGAGGACGGCTACAAGGCCGGCGACTTCGCCGGATCCTCCGTGGACCAGGCTTGGCGCTGGAACCTCGACTACGTCGTGGACCCGCACGGCAACGCCATGACGCTGACGTACGCCAAGACCGGTGGCTACTACGCGAAGAACATGAAGATCGATTCGCCGGTCATCTACACCCGCGACGGCATCCTCGACCAGATCGACTACGGCCTGCGTGACGGCAAGGTCTACGACACCGCGCTGCCGGCCGGCCGCGTCGACTTCATTGCCGGCGACCGCTGCGATGCGGCCACCTGCGTCTTCGACAAGGAACACGCCGCCGACTGGCCCGATGTCCCGATGCACCTGCGGTGCGAAGCCGGCAAGCAGTGCCTGCAGGCCTCGCCGAGCTTCTGGTCCGCCAAGCGCCTGACGAAGATCGTCACCTACGCCCTCAAGGGCACGGCGCTCAAGTACGTCGACAAGTGGGAGCTGAAGCAGTCCTATCTGCCCACGGGCGACACCGCTGCGCCGACCGTGAACCTGGACGCGATCAGCCGCACGGCCCTCGCCGACGGCCTCAAGGACAGTGAGCCGCTGACGACGTCGTTCGAGGGCATCCTGCTGCCCAACCGCGTCGATGCCGCCGAGGGCCGCCCGCCGCTGTTCAAGCGCCGCATCTCCAAGGTCACCAACGAGACCGGCGGCGAGACCCTGGTCTCGTACAGCGCAGAGGAGTGCACTCCCGCCAGCGTCGCCACGCTGGCACCGGACACGAACACCAAGCGCTGCTATCCGCTGTGGTGGACCCCGCAAGGCGCGATCGATCCGGTGAAGGACTGGTGGCACAAGTACGCCGTCACCAAGATCATCGAAGATGACACGAAGGCGGGCTCCGGCTCCACCTCCAAGACCACGAGCTACGAGTACGTGGGCGGCACGAACTGGCGCCGCGACACCGGCGAGTTCACCCTCGACAAGCACCGCACCTGGAGCAACTTCCACGGCTGGAAGACAGTCCGCACCCTCGTAGGCAGCACCAACCGGACCAAGTCCGAGACCGACTACTACCTCGGCATGGCCGGCGACACCCTCGCGGGCGGCACCGCCCGCACTGTAGCGAAGATCAACGGTGTCACCGACCGCGAGGACTTCGCAGGCCAGGTCGCCCAGAGACGCACCTACGACAAGGACGGCACCGGCAGCAAGACCGTCCTGCGCACCTACGAAGTGCCGTGGATCTCTCCAGAAACCGCATCCCAATCGGTGAAGGGCATCACCGACCCGGATCCCGGTCCCGACGGGAAGCCCGTCCCGGCGCCCGTCCTGCCGAACAAGACGGCGCACCTGTCGGGCACGGCCCAGACCTGGGACGAGAGCCTCGCCGACGACGGCACCACCTGGCGCCGCAACACCACCACCCGCGAGTACGACGACACCTACGGACTCCTTCAGTCCGAAGGTGACGACGGCTGGGCCGGCGCGGTCGAGGCGAAGTGCACCCGCACGCTGCACGCCGCCCCCGACACGACGAACTGGCTGATCGCCTACCCGGCGCAGGTCACCACGAGCAGCCACCAGCCGTGCTCGGATCCCCTGCAGCCGAACAGCACGGTCACCGCCATCACCCGAACGTCCTACGACGACCAGGCCCACGGACTGGCCCCCAAGGCCGGCTTCGCCAACGCCACCAAGGTCGAACAGGCCGCCAAGCTGCAGCAGGACAACTCCTTCGTCTGGGAGACCACCGCACAGAGCACGTACGACCAGTACGGCCGGCTGCTGACGGTCAATGGGCAGGACGGTCAGCCGACCACCACGGCCTACACCCCCGACGAAGGCGCACAGCCGACCACCGTCACGGTCACCAACAGCAAGGGGCACGTCACCTCGTCCCTGCTGGACGGCATCCGCGGGCTGACGCAGAGCACCACCGATGCGAACGGCCGTACGACCACGATGACGTACGACTCCCTCGGCCGCCTCACCCAAGGCTGGGCCACGGGACGCAACGCCGCCACAACGGAACCGAACGTCACCTACACCTACAACCTCAGCAACACCGCCCCCTCCACGGTGACCACAAAGAAGCTGTACGAGGACGGCACCTACGGCACCTCCATCACCCTCTACGACTCCCTCCTGCGCGCACGCCAGACGCAGGCCGATGCGATCGGCACCACCGGGCGCATCATCACGGACACCTTCTACGACGACCACGGCCGCGCCTATCTGACCAACGCGCCGTACTTCAACAGCTCTGCGGTCTCGGGAACGATGTTCTCGGCCCTGGCGAACCAGGTGCCCGGCGCCACGCGCGACACCTACGACGGCCGCGGCCGGGTGCTCACCAGCACCCTGCTCAGCCTCAACACGCCGAAGTGGTCCACCACCCACACCTACGGCGCCGACTGGGCCGCCAGCGTCCCGCCGAACGGCGGCATCGCGACACTGCAGATCGACGACCTGCGCGGCCGGGTGACTGAGCGCCGCCAGTACAAGGACCGCACCCCCCTGATCGGGGCCGCCGCCACCCAGTACGAGAAGCACACCTACACCTACGACACCACCGGGCAGCTGGAGGAGATCAAGGACACCACCGGCCGCAACACCTGGTCGTACAAGTACGACCTGCGCGGCCGGCAGACATCCTCAACCGACCCGGACAAGGGCACCGTCAGCACCGTCTACGGGTCCGACGGCCGAGCCCAGACCGTCACGGACGGCCGCGGCATCACGCTCGCCACCACCTACGACGAGCTCGGCCGCAAACGCACCCTCCGCAAGGGCACCACCACCGGGACCAAGCTCGCCGAGTGGACGTACGACACGGCCACCGGCGGGAAGGGCCTGCCCGCCACCTCCATCCGCTACGACGGCAGCGTCAGCTACACCACCGCCGTCACCGGCTACGACGGCGGCGGCGACCCCACCGGCACCAAGGTCACCGTCCCCTCGGTCGTCGGCGAGGAGGAGCTCGCCGGCACCTACACCGTCACCGCCACCAACACCCCCGTCAGCGGGATGCCCGCCACCTCGGCGTACAGCACCACCAACACCAACGCCACCACCGCCCTGCCCGCGGAAACGGTCACCAACAAGTACGGCGGCCAGGACCTCCTCAAAATCGTCACCAGCTCGCTGCCGCAGACCTACCTCACCGACGCCAGGTACACCCCCTTCGGCGAACTCGCTCAAGCGCAGCTCGGCGACTTCTCCAAGCGCGTCTTCCAGACCCTCTCCTACGACACGACGACCCGACGGCTCGACAACGCCATCACCGACCGCGAGGCCAGCGGCCCCAAGACGCTGTCGGACATCACCTACACCTACGACGACGCCGGCAACATCATCCGGATCACCGACAAGCAGAACGACGCCACCGTCGAAGACGACCAGTGCTTCACCTACGACTGGGCTCGCCGTCTGACGGAGGCCTGGACCTCGGGTGACGAATGCGCCACCAAGCCGGTCAACGGCTCGGGGACGCCGAACCTCGGCACCGTCGACCCCTACTGGACCAGCTGGACCTTCACCAACACCGGCCAGCGCGCCACCGAAAAGCAGCACAAAGCCGGCCCGGTCACGGCCGACACCACCCGCACCTACACCTACCCGACCGGCACCGCCCCCGGCCACGAACTCAAATCCGTGACCGCCACCGGCGGCGCCACCGGCACCGACACCTACGCCTTCGACGACGCAGGCAACATGACCACCAGGGACACCGCGGCTGCCGCCGCCCAGACCCTGACCTGGAACGACGAAGGCAAACTCGCCAGCTCCACCACCTCCGGCGCCACCACGTCATTCCTCTACGACGCCGAAGGCACCCGCATCCTCAAGCGCGAGCCCACGACCACCACGCTCTACCTGCCCGGCGGCCAGGAACTCATCCTGACCAAGTCCACCAACACGGTCACCGGCAACCGCTACTACACCGTCCCCGGCGGCTCGGCCATCCGCTCGAGCACCGACGGCCGAATCCGCCTCCTCATCGCCGACCACCACAACACCAACACCCTCTCCGTCAGCGCCGACAGCCTCACCTTCTACCGCCGCAAGTCCCTCCCCTACGGCGCCCAGCGCGGCACAGCGCCCGGCTTCTGGCCCGGCCAGAAAGGCTTCGTCGGCGGCGACACCGACAGCACCACAGGCCTCACCCACATCGGCGCCCGCGACTACGAACCCACCACCGGCCAGTTCATCAGCGCCGACCCCCTCCTCGAAGTCGACAAACCCCAAACCCTCAACGGCTACAGCTACGCAGGACAGAGTCCTGTAACGAAATCCGACCCGACGGGTATGTGTGAGGACGCAGGAAACGGCCACTGCATCGGGGACACGGCCTGGACTCTCGACGACAAGAAAATCAAGCAGGACGGCGGCAGCACCGGAGGCGGCGGAGGCGGCGGAGGCGGAGGAGGCGGCGGCGGAGGCGGAGGCGGAGGCGGAGGCGGCGGCGGAGGCGGAGGCGGAGGCGGAGGCGGAGGCGGAGGCGGAGGCGGAGGCGGAGGCAAGCGCCCCGGACACGAAAAGGTCACCTGCAACCGAGCCGGGTGCACCAGCACCTGGGTCGACCAGCCCCTCGGCAACGACCGCGACCTCGCAGCAGGCATTGCCACCGGAATCGTGGACGGCCTCACTTTCGGGTGCTACTTCCTCAAGGTCTTCGGCGAAGTCGAATGCGCCGGCGACGCCATGCGAAAAGAATTCGCATCACACGGCGTCGACCCCGGCTCCGCAGCCTTCGAACAAGGAAGTGGCCTCGGCGGCGCGGTCGCCTCACTCCCACTCGGACCAGTAGCCCCCGAAGTCCTCGCAGGCAGGACCTTCACTTCCGTTCTGCTCCGCAAGGGCCCCGTCCGGCGTCAGTGCTTCCTAGCCGGGACGCTCATCCTCATGGCCGACGGATCCACCAAGCCGATCGAAGACATCAAGGTCGGCGACAAGGTCGCATCCACAGACCCCGGAACCGGTAAGACCCAGGCCCAGCCTGTCACCCAACTGATCCGCAACGAAGGAACTGTCCAGCTCCACAAGTTGGAAATCCAAACGCCCCTCGGGAGAAAGAATCTGACAGCAACGGCCGAGCACCCGTTCTGGTCACCGTCGGAACAGGCTTGGATCCACGCCAAGGACCTCACGCCGGGCATGACCCTACGCACCGAGGCGGGCGCAACGGTCATGATCCGCAGCAACACGAAGCACACTAAGCACGTCAAGACATACAACTTCACCGTCGACCACTTCCACACGTACTATGCACTGGCGGGACAAACTCCGATCCTCGTGCATAACAGCAACTGCACCGTTGGAAGGTGGATGTCGGAAGATGAGTATCAAGCAATGCGCGACACAGGGAAGGTACAGGCCGGAAGCGGTGGAACTTCCACGTATGTAGCGAATCCAGCCAACCCTGAAGCATACCGGAAGCAGGCTGCACCGGGATCCGTCTATGCGGAATTCAATGTGCCTTGCTACTGCCTCAAGCCTGCTGGCGAACCTGGGTGGGCTCAAATACCTGGACCCCAGCATCCGATTTACGCAAAGCTAAACGCGAAACGCGGACTTCCGCCGCCGGAGATGCCCTCCTTCGAGAACCTCAGGATTGTTGATCGAAAATGAAAGAACTTCCACCTGACGCCCTGAAGGCAATGGTTGATGAAATCCGACCCAGATTCGAAAAGCCCGGGCTAAAATTGGAGGTTTTCGAGTCCTCAGAGCACATGCAGAAGAGGTCTTTTGGAGTATATATAGAGAGAGGGGAAAGGGGAGGCTATCTGACCGCTTGGGACTCAGGCGAGGTTCAGGTGTCAGCTATTGACTACGAAGTCGACACTTCTCCCCGGGAGAAGCAGTTGCCAGCAGTACAGGTCGACCAGCTGAACACAGAGATCAACCGCCTGGTCGCCTGGGTCCTTCAGATCAGCGACCAAGGCTCAGCAGGTTCGTGACACAAGCGCCATGCACACTGAACGCAGAGGCCCCTCGAAACCTTCAGTTCTAGCGGTCGTTGCAACCACCGTCTGCTTCAGGTGGTGAGTAGATCACGTAGACGCTCGGTTGGTGTATTCCAGCCGAGCGTCTTGCGTGGGCGGCCGTTGAGTTCCTGAGCGACGTGTTCGAGGCCCCCGGGACTGTGCAGGCTCGGGTCGGCGAAAAGCCGACCTGAACGTCATCAACTACAGCTACGGCGACTCGGGCCCGGCCACCTGGGCCTACCAGCCCTCGCGCGACAGCACCGCGAGACCGAGGCCCGGTGGCTGGCCAACGCCGAAGAACAGCACGGGGTGCGTCAGCTGCGGAGTTTGGAACTGCGAATCGTGCGCACGGTGATCCGTACCGCTCGGGAGCACTTGCGTGCCTGCGGCCGGCATCGGACCACACGTGTTCTCGCGCTGGCTTCGGCGCTGCGCGCCGAGCTGCAGGAACGGGGCCTCAGGCGGGCCTGGGAACCTGTGCCGGTGGGTGTTGAGCGGGCGGGGCAGGCCCTGGGCGGTATGGGCCCGCCTCGCGGGAACGGGCTGACCGGCCGGCTGTGCATCAGCCTCCCAGACGACCGGTGGGAACCCCTGCACCGGGGCGTCCACTGGAGCAACCGGCCCCACATCCGGGCCCTGGAGACGTGGACCGACCGGGGAGGGCACTGCCCGGCAGCAGGGCAACACGCCGCCCCGCCGAAGGCCTTGGAGGAACGGGCCCGGCACACGGCGCAGCCGGTCACCACCGGAGCCATCATCCGCGAGGCCCTGCACCGCACGGTCGACGGCCGTTCCTGACCCCCTGTGGCGGGGTGTGCCTCGGGTTCCGCTCTTCAGGCTTGCTACTGCTTTACCGCCGGCTGAATCGTTCGTGGGCGGACTGCTTGGTGGGGCCCAGGGCGACCGCGATCTCTTCCCATGAGTAGTCGGCCCTGGCGGTCTCTACGGCCTCGGTCTGCAAGGCGCTCGCCGCCGAGCGCAGCAGGGTGGCGGCATGGATCGCGGCCAGCTGACGGACGTCGTGCTCGCCGTCGTTCTTGGCCGGTCCGATCAAGCCCGTCACGGAGTCCGGGCTGCCGGTGAGTCAGGGGCGTCGTATGCTGAAAAGTGTCACAGAGTGCCGATCCCGGGGTAGGTCCGCGGTGAGGACGCACGCATGCAGACGCTTCCGCTGGACACGATCCCAGAATTTCCTTCCGTGCCGGGGCGGTTCTCGTCTTCGTTCCCTGGTACCCCGTTTCTGGAAGGCCCGCGCGATGCGACGCGCCGAACTGATCCAGCTGCTCATGGCCGAGACCGGTGGGCTCAGCCCCGGTGTCGGGACCACGCAGTCGGAGCTGGCCGAACTGCGGGCGACACTGGTTCGGGCCGGCGGCAGCGTTGCCGGCGGAGTGGGGTCCAGGTGGCCGCCTTCTCGGGACGATGTTCTGCGTGCCGAGATGGACTATCTCGTCGGGCGTCAGCTCGGCGAAAGCGACGGGCCTGACGTTCGGATCGTTCGCCGCGCGTCGCCCCTTCCCGGACTCGATGTGACCGTGCCCGACTGGGCGTCGGCAGCCCGGCCCGACCGCAGTTTCGGGCCCTTCGAAGAACCCGACGGGCGCCCTGTCTGGTTCGACGTGTTCCGTCCGGCCGCAGGCTGGTTCCTGGTACGGGTCGGGGCTGCAGGGCCCGTGCTGGCGGCGCTGCCACCGCCCATGGGGCAACGCCCTTACGGCGGGACACTGGTCGGGGACATCAGTCCCGGAACGGTGTGGGTCGCCGCCCGGCGGCTGGCCCCCGGGGCTCCTGCTCAAGGATGGGTCGGACTGCGTGTGACGGGCGGCACCATCGAGGTCGGGGGAGCCGTCCAGTTCACGCCCGGGCAGCTAGCAGTGGCCAACGGTGCCCGGATCGCCCTGACCCTCGACCTGGAGAGCGCGCCGCCGAGCGGCACCGCGGAGGACAGTGCCGGTGCCGAAGCCGTCGCGACCGTCTGCCAGCTGCCACGGACCGCGACCCTGCGCATCAGGCCCGACGGCCCCGGAGCCGTCGACGACCTTGACGCTTCTCTCTCCGTCTACGGCCAGGAGATCGCCCTCCGTCGCCGCTCGGGAGCCACGGGGCCGCCGGCATACGGCCCCGTCGGCAGCCGCGTCCTCGTTCCCCTGGCCGCAACCCCCGACCGGCTCACCGTGGCGGAGACCCGGTCCACGCTCTTCGCTCCGTCCGGCACCGCGCCGATTCGGAAGGCCCACTGGAGCCTCCCCGTCACTACCGACCCCATCGGCCTGCTGGGCGAGGCGGCCGGCTGCGGCCGAGTGGCGCTCGACCTCGCACCCGGCCTCCGTGCCTCGTGGTACGGGCTGGAGGGCGGACCCGTCTCCCTCGGCTGGGCCGACCTCTTCGCCGACGGCGCCTCCCTCCGTGTCAAGGCGGTTCCGGCGGAAGGAAGGCGCGCCCGCCAAGTGTTCCGGCTGTGGGAGGAGACCGCGCAGGAGCGGTCCCGGGTGGAGGTGACGTTCCCCGGGCCGTTCGCTCTCAGCTACGTCAGTCACAGCTCGGGAACGGACGAGTTCATCTCGCACGGCCTGGCACACCCGTGGCTGGACCGGCCGCGGACGGCTGCCGGCCAGCGCGTCGACACCGCGTTGTGGGTGACGTACCGACTGGTCCAAGAGGCCGGTGGCATCCGGCTGGCGCTCGACTGTGAGGCATCGAACGACGGAACCGGAGAACAGCGCCCCCGCATGGCCCTGGCGCTCTCCAACGCGCTTCTCACCGTGGCGCCCCCTCGCGGCCTGAAGCTCGACGGACCACTGGCCGGACCAGGTCGGCTCGATTCCGGCGAACTGAGCCTGCCGTTCCTCCTTCACCATCTGCTGCCGACTCTCCCCGACCCTTACGCGGCCAACTTCCCTGCCCCGACAACGAGGCCCGCCCACCACGACGTCCCCGAGGTATGGGCGCGAGTCCTGTGGTCCACCCCCTCAGAGGCCACCCTGTCACTCCGGGTTGCCCACGACGGCAGGGGCGAGGACCTGCCGGCAGAGCTCGTACCCGCTCCCGAGGCGCTGCCCCTGGAGACGGAGGACGAGCGGATTCTCCTCACGTCCTTCGAGGAGTGGCTGGGCGCCCGCCCACGGCGCAGCGGCCTTGCTCTGCTCGACGTCTCCTCGTTCGCCGATCAGCTGGGCGTCACCATCACCCTCACGGCCGGTCAGCGGCGGGTGCCGCTCACCGTGGAAGACCTCGCTCTGCGCACCGCGGCGGAGAACACGCTGGTGTTCCTGCTGCCGCAGTTCCAGTGGGAGCCGGTCCGCAACCTCGCCAACCCCCTGACCGGGGACCAGGAGGACGTCCTCACCTTCGGTAGCGACGGCGGACCGACCCTGATGGGCACCCGCTCCGTGACACTTGTACCGTTCACCCCGGTGCCGGTGGCCCAAGAGCTCGTCCGTGCCCATGAGGAGGACGACGCTCCTGCCGCCGTGCTCTTCACGCTGCCCTTCGGCATGCAGGCATTGGTCTGGCTCGACCCCAGCGACCGGGCATTCAAGGAGCCGGCCACGCTGCGTATGCTCCGTGCCCGGTTCCCGGGGCTGGCCGGTGTCCGGCGGCTCAGTCTGCGGGCCGGCGTTCCGGAGGGCACGGAGCACGCCGCATCCGGCGGTTCGCCACTGCCGCCCCTGCTGACCGGCCGGGCATGGCAGGCGAGGACCTTCGACGGGACAGGTTCCCCCAATCCCGCCCTCCACTCCGTCCTCGGGCCGCTCCGGTCCGACTTCAACAGCACGTTCGAGCGTACGGTCCCGCTGTCGCGCATCGACTTCGGCGGTCACGGTGCCTCCCTGGTGAGCCGCTGGGTGAACGACTCCCAGGAAGGGGTCCACATCAGCCAGGTCACCTTCGACGGCTTCCATGGGCGTACCGCCTTCGAACGGATCCAGCTCACCACCCTGCTCTTGCCGTGCTTCGCCGTACTCGTACGGACCATCACGCTCGAGCGTTACGGCAGTGGGGCAGTCGTGCGCTGGGACAGCGGCTGGACCGCCACCACCCCCGGGCTCTTCCGACATCCCACGGCCGGCCGTATCGGTCATCCGGGCGCCGTGCGCGGCCTGTTCAACATCCGCGAGATCCACGACACTGACAGGTACGCCGAACTCGCGGCGGACGGCGCCGCCCCCGCTGCCCGTATGCAGGCGGTGCACTTCGACGCCGATGTCGACATCTCCGGTGTGCAGGACGGTCAGGGCACGGACGGCCTCGTACCCGCTCACGGTCACGTGGGTTTCGTCCAGCGGATCCCGCTCGGCCAGCAGGTCTCCACGACGGAGGTCGGCGCGCTCACCCCGGGACAGCTCAAGGAGCTGTTCGACAGCCAGGGGCCGTTGGGCGGACCGGTCGACTGCACCGTAAGGATCGGGTCCTCGCCCCACACCATGGGTGTGCACGGGGTGTACGCGGCGAGAGCTGGCGTCAATCCCGGCACGGGCGACGAGGAGTTCGCCGTCGCCCTCTACGGCAGCCCGCACCTGCCCGGAGCCGGCCAGTGGAGCGTCGTCCGCGTCGACAACGCCACCGGACGTGTCGAGCCGGTGGGCGCGGGGCCGGGGGTACCGCTCATACGCCGGAACAACGCCGTGCCGCACTCGCCCAATAGGTATCCGCTGCGCTGGGCCGAACCGCGGCACCTCTTCGACTCCTCACCGGACATGGACTTCGCCCTGCTGTTCGCCGGCGAGAGCCAGCGGATCCTCTACTCGCGTCCCCGGGTCACGTACGAGGACACGAACATCACCAGCGCTCTCGCCCCGTGGCTCGCGGGCCCGTACACGATGCTGCGGTCGGGCGGGCTCTTCCCGTCGCTCGACGAGGCCATCGCGCTCGACCAGCCGTATCCGCTCTCCGTGGCCTCCGGTCGGCTGGCCTTCGTCCCGGACACCGTCTCCGTTACCCCTGGCCCGCGGAACCAGCGGCTGGTGGAGGCCGCCGCGTGGAACGCGGAAGCACGGTATGAGGAGGCGGAGTTCACGATCGACACGGCCGACGACTGGAGTATCGGCGCCTCCCAGGTCTGCCAGCGGCTCGCCTTCGGTCCACTCCAGGAGATTCTGGTCTTCGTGCACGACATCGCCTCCCCCGCCGCGGGCGGGACGCGGTTCCCACAGCCGGAGGTGCGTCCCGGTGCGTCCATCGCTCCGGTTGCCGAGGTGCTGGACCTGCTCAGGAAGCTGGTACCCGGAACCGACGTGGCGGGCGGGCGGACGGAGCCGGGGCTGCCGGGCCCCATGCATGTCACCTCCTCGTTCACTGGAACCGCTTACCGGCTGACCGCCGTCGCCGACTTCATGCTCCAGGGAGAACAGGGAGAGGGCGTGGACTGCGGCGTCGGGAAGGTCCGCGGCGGCCTCAAGCTCGGCGCGGACCTCGTCGCGGATCCGCGGGCGGGCGACATCGGCGGCTCCGTCTTCCTGGAGATCACCGGGAGCTACCAGCAGCTCATCTTTCCGGCGATCTACGCCGGCGGGGAGATCCGTTTCCGGATCCGGGGCGACGCCTCCGGCACCGCCGAGGTGGAGCTCGATGCCTGCGCGGTCGGGTCGGTCGGCGGCAACCTCATCCCCGGGCTCGTAGAACTCGAGGCCAGTGTCAAGTACGGATACTTCATCGGGATCGGCGACACCTTCAGGCCTGGCATCGTCCTGGGCATGTCCGGGCGCGCCCTGCTGCTGTCCGGACTGCTCGGCTTCAGCCTCTCTGTCGAGGGCCGTCTGATCGTGGAGCGTCTCGCGCTCGCCTCTAGCCCGGTGAAACTGCGCGGCGACATCCTCGTCGCGGGCACCGTCACCCTCGCCTGGGCGGTGAAGAAACGGAAGTCGTTCCACACGACCTACGACGTCGAACTCGACTGGAAGACCCTTCTCTTCGCCGCCAAGGCCGGCATCCTGCCCGCGCCCTGACCCCGCCTACCCCCCCAGGGGAGACAGGGAGTGCCCCATGGCTATCAGCAGCGCCCCACTGAACCTGCTGCTCCTCCCCCGGCGCTGGCAACCAGGGGCAGGCTCGACCTCCCTCACCCTCGCCGTGCTCGTCGTGCCCGAGGGCGACCCCCGGGCCCCCTTCCTCGGCACGGCGACCGCCTTCGCCGACGCCGACCTGTCCTTCGACGCCGTCATCGTGCCCACCCTTGACCAGCTGCCCACTCCCGACGGGCCCTACCACGACCGACGGCCGCTGACCACCATGCGCCCCACCCGCAAGCGGGCCCTCTTCGACGCCCTCGCCGACAACTTCACGATCCGCGCGGCGGCGAAACCGTCCCAGCCCGGCCCTGCGGGAGTCAAGAAGTTCCTGCCGCCGAGTTACCGCCTGGCCGCCCACTACGCGGAGGGGGATTCGCCGTACTTCGTGACCGACCGGTCGTACGAATGCGAGCTGAGGAAGGTGGCTCCGCCGTCGCCCGATCCGGGCGAGCCGGAGACCGGGCTCGAATGGGAGGAGATCCTCTCGTTGGTCCTGCGTCAGCCGCTGCTCGCCTCCGCGCTTGGGCTGATCCACGTGGCGACGCTCGACCTCTCCGGCGGGAACCCCTTCCCTCGGGGCGGCTACCTCTTCGCCGACCTCGCTGCTGGGAGCGACTACCGCCCGGAGACGGCCGCCGTCACCGGCCGGCTCGCCCGGTTCGCCGCCCGCGTCTCACCCCTCGACGACACCAAGCAGCGCCCCGTCTTCGCCTCCGTGCTGTTCCCCGTCGACGGCGCCGGAGGTGACACCTTTGACGAGGTCTTCGTCGAAGCCGACGCCTATGACGGCGGCTTCGCCCGTGCCGTGCACGGCTCGCAGGCCCGCAGCTCCGCACAGGTCGACCTGGAGGACGTGCCGCCGGCGGACGCACTGCCTCCGGTCAAGGACACCGGCATCCGGCTCGGCTGGGACGACGAGCAGGTGACCATCTGGCTCAACCGGCAGTTCGACGTCAACGCGTACGGCCCCGGGCCGTCACCCGACTCTCCACTCGGCGTGGGTGGCTACCGCGTGGACGTACAGGAGGAGGGGCAGCCCGACACCGCCTGGCACTCGCTGACGGCGGTTCACGGCGACCTCGACCTGGACGGCATCCCCCTCGGCGCCTTCGACGGCGAACTGGCCGTCGAGACCGTCCCCGTCAACCACACGTTCAGCGCGGACGGCGACTTCTGGCTGCCGAGCTACTTCACTTCCTGGACCGGTGGCTCGACCGTGCTCACCGACCCGAGGGCCTTCCAGATCACCGGCGACCCTGGCATCGGTGCGGACCCCGTCTACCAGGCGGTGACGACCGGAACGCCCCCGCTGCGATACGGACGCTCTTACCGCTTCCGGGTCCGCCTCATGGACCTGACCGGCGGCGGACCCACCGCCGACGACGAGCACGACGACACCGCTGGACCCTCGCCGACGGCCGCCGTGGCCTTCCGGCGCTTCGTCCCGCCCGGGCCCGTCCGGGTCGCCCCCGGCGGCGGACTGCTCTCGGACGGGAAGACCGCCGTCCACCACGTGCGGCGACCGCTGCTCGGCTACCCCGACATCGTGTACACCGGTCTCCCGAACGCCATGGACGGACTGCTCGCCGACCGCGCCACCGCTGTGCAGGAGCTACGGGAAGCAGCCCTGCCCGATCCGGACGTCACGCACCTCCGGATCGACGTGCTCGTGCGCACGCTCGCCGGCGATCCGGACGCCGACGGCCGTTCCCAGGCCGGCTCCGGCACAAGCCTGCCGTACGTCCCGCTCTACTCCGTGCTCCGGGAGTTCCCGCCCGGCGTCGACCAGCCGCTGGTCCTGGGCGCGGTCTTCGAGGACGTACACCTCGTCGGCGTACTCAAGAACCGCGTCCTGGGCCCCCTCAGCCCTCTCCCCCTGCCCACGGCTCGTGACGTCCGGCTCGTCCTCACGCCGGTCGGCAGCCCGGACCCCACGCTGGCGCACTGGGGCTCGCAGGAGGCACGCACCGGATCGGCACCCGTACCCCTCCACCTCCGCGTGCCGTCTGGAGACGAACGAGCACTCCTGCGGGTACCGGCCGACGGCCGTGACATCCAGGCTGTGTTCCTCCAGCCGGACCCGCCGTCACACCCCGTCCCCGCGAGCGGACCGGCTCGCCCGCCAGCTCGGGCTGGTCCGCTTCGGGCTCACTCTCGCCGCGCCCGACGGCACGCGCCTCGTTCTCGGCGCGTCGAACGGGGTGCGGCACACGCTCAATCCCGACCGCTCCTCCCTCACCTTCGGCACCGAGGACGACCTCGCCCTGCGCTGGCTTGTCTGTCTCCGGCTCACCCTCGAACGGGACTGGACCTGGGACGGCCTCGAACCTGCAGCCTTCACCGTCCGCCGCGACGGTACGACCGTGGGCGAACTCGTCCTCCCAGCGACCGTCAACCCGGACGCGACTCGACTCGCCAAAACCGCGGAAACGCCCTCGACCACCGACGCGGGTCCGGACCGCGACCGCACCGAGCTCGTCTTCCTCGATGCCTACGATCCGAAAACCGGCGGAGGAGCACCGCCGCAAGAGATCCAACTCACCTACACCCTGACGCCTGTGTTCCGTGCCGCCGAGCAGCCGCTCCAGCGGGATCGCGACCCCGCCTGGGACCTCACTCTCCCCGTGACCACCCCGCCCACCCAGGTCCCCCGCCTGGTATCCGCCGCCTTCGCTGCGTCCGCTCCCGTGCGCGACCCGCTCCGGTACACCTCCACCGCGGAAAGGCAGCACCGGCTCTCCGCCGAGCTCGACTGTCCCCCGGCGGACGAGCACGACCGGTACTTCGCCCGAGTCCTGGCCTACGGCCCCGACCCGATGCTCCTGGAAGACGGCGTCGCTCTGCCCGAGCCCGGCGAACCGCCTCTCGACGTCGACGAGCCCGTCCGGGTCGTCACGCCGAGCAGTTCCCGGGACTGCGCCGGCCTCACCGCGATACAGGAACTCGTCCCGGCCGAACACCCCCTGGGGGGAGAGTCTGTGGAGGGGTACCACTACCTGCTGCCGCTCCCCGAAGTCATGGCCCCTGATGCTCCGGAGATCTTCGGCATTACTTATCCCCCGATGTGCCCGATTTCAATAGTTGACACCGATACATGTCGGCCGGCCCGGTCGCTTGATGGTGCCGTGGATGCAGAGGATGCACCGGCCTCCTGAAGGGGCGCTGAAGCTGCCTTAAGAAGCGCTGAAGGGCTTTCGGGATGAACACGCATAAACGCAGGACGCTGCCCACCGTGCCAAGGCACCCTGTCGTCATGCGAATATTGATCATCGAGGACGACAAGCGGCTCGCCGAGCTGCTGCGGCGAGGGTTCATCGCCGAAGGTTTTGCCGTCGACGCTGCGTACGACGGCAGGCAGGGCCTGGAACTGGCGTCTCACCACGACTACGACGTGATCGTTCTCGATGTGATGCTGCCTGGACTCAACGGCTACCGGGTGTGTGCCCAGCTGCGGGCCGCCGACATCTGGACGCCAGTGCTCATGCTCACGGCCAAGGACGGCGAGTACGACGAGGCCGAAGGCCTGGACACCGGGGCGGACGACTACGTCACGAAGCCCTTCTCCTTCATCGCCGTGACGGCCCGGTTGCGCGCCTTAATCCGGCGGGGCCGGCCCCGCCGACCTGCGGTCATCCGCGTCGGTGACCTGGAGATCGACTCGGCTTCCCACCGCTGCAGCCGCGGCAACGATGTCCTCGCTCTAACGGCTCGCGAGTTCGCGATCCTGGAATACCTAGCACGCCGCCAAGGTGAAGTGGTTACCAAGAATGAGGTTCTTGAGCATGTCTGGGACAGCGCCTTCGATGGCAATGTGAACCTGGTCGAGGTTCACGTCAGCTCCTTGCGCCGTAAAATTGACCAGCCGTTTGGGCGCTGCACTATCAAAACAGTGCGGGGCGTGGGATATCGAATGGAAATGCCTCCACTCAACTCTCGGGACGTTCCATGAAGTTTCCTGGAGTCAAAGTATCCCTGTCTTTGCGCCTACGCCTGTGTCTCCTGACTCTGCTGGCTGTTGTCCTGCCGCTCGGGGGAAGTGCAGTCATGGGGGCGCACGCCCTACGGGAATACATTTTGCAAAATTCGGTCGAATACACTCGCGCCCAAGTGGCGCTGGCCCGCGACGATAACCTAGATGGAGGCGGGGGGCTCGATAGCATAGCGGCGCGACTGCGCAAGAATCCAAGGCTGAAGGTTCATGAAGAGCCTGCCTCGTCGTTCACAGGCGACTTCCGAGTACAGAAGGGGTCTCTGTCGCTGATCCCATGGACAGATTCGAACAGCACTCGATCGGTTGTCCATTCCGGGTTCCACGAGCAAGACAAGCCATTCGGATGGGTAGTCAGCAATCGCCTGCACTATGATCAGAAACTGCTCAACCGCGCGATCTGGGCGCTGACCGGAGTGGTCCTGGTGCTTAGCATGGCGGCAGCAGGAGTCACATGGTTCGTTGCTGGCCGAGTCCTGCGACCCGTCGAATCCATACGTTCGCGGTTCGCGGAACTCACGGTACACGACCTCACACACCGTGTTCCGGTCCCCGACACGGACGATGAGATCAGCCGACTGGCTGCCACTATGAATGAAACGCTAGATCAACTGCAGCACTCCATGGAGCAGCAGCAACAGTTCATCGCCGACGCCTCCCACGAACTGCGTAGCCCGCTTGCTGCACTCCGCGCTGAATTGGAGATTGCTCTGGCGCATCCAAGTAGGGCGGACTGGCCTCAAGTCGTGGCAGACGCCTTCGGTGACACCCAGCGCCTGCAGGATCTCACAAGCGATCTGCTACTCTTGGCCCGCCTCGACTCGAGCGCACACCGTCACCCCTGTGATCAGCTGGTTGATTTGAAAGCCCTGATACGCGAGGAAGTCGCCGGCCGGAAGCTGGCTGCCCCTCTAGCAATAAAGACGGCTTTGGGGAATGAGCCGATCGTGATCGCAGGCCACCACGGGCTCCTGGTGCGCATCATGGCAAATCTTCTTGATAACGCCGAACGCTACGCATCCACTTGGATTTCTATCACTCTCTCCGTGGTCGGAACGAGCGCTGAGCTGGTGGTGGAGGATGATGGTCGAGGAATTTTACCAGACGACCGACAGCGGGTCTTCGAGAGATTCACGAGATTGGATGACTCGCGTACCAGAGATACCGGAGGAGCCGGGCTTGGGCTGGCCATCGTACGTCACATCGTCACCCTCCATAAGGGTTCTATCGTAATCACTGACGGCGCTAGCGGTGCCCGTTTTCTGCTCCGCTTCCCCCTAAGCGCGCGACCTGGATCGCTTCATATTGGGTCCGTAGCTCCTTGAGGTGCTGCAGCAGCGGCTTCAGGTCGTCAATAACCAACCCGTACATGGTGAAACCGGGGATCTCGCAGCCCAGGACATCTTCGGCCTGCTCCAGTTCCAGCTCGGAGGCCCATGCGCTACTGACCGTTGAGCTGACGTATCACGCTGGCCAGGTCCTTGGTGAAGTTCGCCCCGACAGCGGATAAAACCACCCGCTGGGGTGTGCGATGTCCACGGCGAAGCCATCGCTGGTCAGTCCCCACCGGAGGAGGTCGGCGAGCCGCCGGTCGTCCTCAGCAATCAATATCCGCATGACCTCAGGGCGCCTCAGCGGGGTTGAAGGAACCCTGAAGCACGATCAGGAGCCTTCAGCGTTCTTTCAGTTGGCCGGTGACAGCATCTGCACCACCGGCGCCCTCGGCCGCAGACGCGGCCGTACGAGCCGACCCATAGGACGCAACTCGAAGACAAGGATTCTATCATGACAGAATGTCGCACGGTTCGCCACCGCAGTCTGTGGCGGATCGCTCTCGCCGCGCTGACCGCAGCGTGTGCACTGGCTTTCGGCATGACGACGGCCGGAGCCGCGGCCGGGTCCGCCGCGGGCACGCCGTTCGCCTCGCAGGCCCGGCAGGCGGGCTTGACCACCGCCCAGGCCAAGGCGCTCCAAGCGCGCGTGGACCGCTACCTGGCCAAGACGGGCGGCAAGCAGACCGCCGCGAACGAGATCACGTACGACGGCAGCCGTCTCACGCTGGTGCTGCCGGGCGAGCACAAGGCGCGGAGCCTGGGATCGGCTGCCGGCCCGGCGCCCATGGGGTGCCTGTACGGCTACTTCTGCGCATACCAAGGTCCCTGGTTCACGGGGGACCAGATCGACGCCTGGCGCTGCAACGAGCTGAAGTTCGTGCCGTGGAACGAGATCAACGGCTCGTGGTACAACAACCAGACCCGAGGTACCCAGGCTCGGTTCACCAACCCTGGCCAGCCGGATGTGTACGTGCCCGGCGCTCCCTCGGAACAGCGTCAGGGCATGAACTGGACCAACGTCTACTACATCGACCCCTGCTGAGCGTCCCACCGCCGCAGGGACGAACCCCCGGGAATTCTTCCCGGGGGTTCGTTGCCACACGGGCAGCCGGCCGACAGCGACTCATCGTGATGTGTGAGAGAGGGCACCGGCGGAGAACGGGACCTCATGGCCCACCGGGCACCGGTTCGCCGACCGAACCGTCCAACGGCTGGCCGACGCAGCCAGGCCGGAAGACCTGTTCCAGGGGCAGTGGCAGAACCGCCCCACCAAGCTCGACGACTTCAAGCCCTACCTGCACGAGCGATGAGTCGAAGGCTGCACGAGCGCCTGGACCCTCCGGGAAGAGATCAAGGCTCACGGCTACACCGGCGGCTAGCCCCAACCGCACCAGCAGCCCGCCCGCCGTCCCCACGCACGGTCACCAGCTGGATCCTGACCTACCCCGATACCCTGCCGGAGAGCGAGCGCCTGAAGCTCAAAGCCGTCCTCGCCCGCTGCCCCGAACTGGATGCCCTCACCGGGCACGTCCGCGCGTTCGGGAAAAGGCTCACTTCCAGCTCCAGGGCGACCAGCTCCCGCAATGGATCAAGGCGGTCCGCGCCGACGACCGGCCCAGCCTCCACACCTTCGCCAACGGCCTTGAACGCGATCTCGTAGCCGTCACCGCCGGCCTCACACTGCCGTGGAGCTCCGGCGTCGTCGAAGGCCACGTCAACCGGATCAAAATGATAAAGCGTCAGATGTACGGCCGGGCTGGCTTCGGCCTCTTGCGGAAACGAGTCCTACTGGCGTCATGACGGTCCGTCACGAGTTCTGCTGGAGTCGCTCCGCAGCCTGAGCAGGGGTGTCGTAGTAGCCAGGCCGTGCCAGCAGGACCGAGCTGAAGTGGTAGCCCTGTTCTTCCTCGGGCTCATCATCGGCCGCGAACGGACACCTCGCGAAGTTGCCCTCCGTTTCTTGGCTCCGCCGGCGGCCCGCCGTCACCCCCGGGGCAGCGCCGCACAGCGAAGACCGCCGCCAGGGTGTCACTCCATCACCGGGGCCGCGGCGTCCCCGGTGCCCGGTCAGTTCGGCCTTGGGGACGGCGATCTTGTCGTGGGCCACGCCCGGCGGCTGTCCAGTGGAGGAGAGTCGTGCAATGTCCTCGTCCCCGGATCTCGGGGCCCTCGGCGCGGAGCTGGGCGACGGCGGCGTTGGGTTTATGAGCCCCCGGGCAGTTTCGGCGGGTGTCGGCACAGCATGCCAATGGCTCGTGCGTAAATGGAATTTTTTTTATCGTCCTATTTGAAGGTGCTCTCTGCTTCTCCGCGCCTCGCTGAATCCAACAGTGCGCCCGCGCTGTCCCACTCGCGCGCGGGAGGCAGTGGGTAGTCTTGCAACGACGTCGTGGACATCATTTCCACCTGGCTGACCGCGAAGCGGAGTTGTCATGCCTGTGCTCGGATTCGTGCTGCTGATCGGCCTCACCGCGGCAGCAACCACCGCCGTGTATCCCACTGCCCGACTCCTCCCCGCCTCATCGCGCCAACGACACAATGACGTCCTTGGGTTCGTGTACGCGGAGATCGGCGTCATCTACGCCGTTGTTCTGGCAATGATCGTAGTCGGCGTCTGGGACACGCACTCCCGCGCGCACACGAACACCTATACCGAGACCAACGCCCTGCTTCAGATCTCCTGGTACGCCCGCTCCCTGCCGCAGCCGGACCGCGCGACCTTGACCCAACTCACCGAGTCCTACACCTCCACCGTCATCGGTCAGGAGTGGCCCCGGCTGGGCCAGGGGAAGGACAGCGCCGCTGCGTGGACCCTCTTCACCAGCCTGCGCGACTTCGTCAACACACGCCAGCCTCAGAGCGGAGCTGATCAAGCCCGTTACCAGGGCGCCCTGGAGGCGGTCGGGCAGCTCGGTGACGCGCGGCGCGAGCGCGTGAACGAGGCCGCAACCGCCGGGGTCCCACCTCTGCTGTGGGCCGCACTGCTGGTGGGCGCGCTGATGACCGTGGGGTTCGTGTATCTCTTCGAGGTCGGCAGCCTCCGCGTCCATGCCGGCGCAGTCTGCGCGCTGACGCTGACTGTGGGGGTCATGTTGCTTATCGTCTACGAGTTCAACTACCCGTTCAGCGGCCCGCTGAGTATCAAGCCCACCGCGTTCGAGCTCGCCCTGCAACGCATGAGGACAGTAGGCACATTGGGTCCCGTGTAGCACCAATTTCTCGCCGTCGGCCGGCCTCGGAAAAACGCCGGCAACCAGGAGGGAGAGATCGCGACCATGGCCGCCGACTCCATGGCCGGGAAGCACGCATCCCAAGCGGCAGGCACGCGCGGCCACATGCGGCGACATTGGGACTCACCGAGAATCAGTATGCCTTCAGGCCGTCCCGTCGCGCACGCGTGAAAACGTAGTTGCAGGAGGCCAGTCCGCGGATCGCGGAAGAACTGGGTATCGGCCCGGGTGAGCTTGCCGGGTCCACGCCGAACCTGCCGCCGCCATTCCCGTGCATGGCTGCGCAGCGTCTGCGCGGAGCCGGGACCACCGGCCGCTACTCGGCCCCGTGCCTGCGCGCGCAGCACCCGGCGTGCTCGTGGACGTGGCCCTCGTCTCCCCGCCGGACACCTCCTCGTCTGCGTCCCCGGCGGCTACCGCGCCGGGGGAGCTCGACCAGGGCTGCCGGCCCGACCTCGTCGCGCGGCCCGAAGACCGGGACGCTCTACCGCCACGGCTTCGGCGGCGACGGGAAGGCGGGCGCCCGGATCCCGCTCGGCACCGGCTTCAAGGGCTACAAGAAGCAGCGGCAAGGGCGCCTGCGGGCCCCGCAGGCTGGCCGCACCCGGCTGGGGAGCCCCGTACGACGCGGTGGCCGGGGCCGGGGAGCCGACCGGGGACGGCCCGCGCCGACCTGGTCGCCCGCGACACCGCCGGCCGGATCCGGCGCCATGACGGCACCGGCAGGGGCACGTTCCGCGGCGGCACCCGCACGGGGGGGTGGCAGCGCAACGAAGGCGCGCGCCGTACAACCATGGCCGCCCCCGGGCAGTCACACCTCATGGTCGTGAAAGCTCTTGCGGGGGAAAGGACCTCTCCATGGGCGCATCCGCCCGCCGCGGCCGGCTGGCCACCGCAGTGACCACCGTCGCCATGCTCGTCTCCGGGGGTCTCGTCACCCCCCTGCTCACCGCCGGCGGTGCACAGGCGGTCGTGCTGCCGCCGTGGAACACCCCGGCGCAGGTGGCCGGGGGCGAGTTCCAGGCCCAGGACATGCAGCTCGTCGCCCTGCCGGACGGCTCGGCGGCCGCGCTCTGGCGGGACCGGAACGGCGTGTACGGGGCCGTGCGGCCCGCGGACAGCGACAAGTGGGGCGGGCCGCCGAAGCTGCTCTCCCAGAACGCGGCCGACCGGCTCCGGCTGCGCCTGGTGGCCGGGGCGGACGGGGTGGTGACCGCCGTCTGGGCCGAGGCCGCCGCGGACGCGCCGGCCGGGGCGGCCGGTGCGGAGCACGCGACCTGTCTCGTGTCCGCCTCCTGACCGGCTCCGGGCCGGCCGCGAACCGGCCCGGCACCGCGAAGGCGGTGCTCTCCACGACGGTGGGAGCACCCCCTTCGCCCCTCCAGGCGATCGTCAGGAGGGCGGGGTGACACCGGCGCGCAGCCGGGTGCGGGAGGTGGCGCGCGAGGTCTTCGACGGAAGTGTGCTCCTCGGGCAAGGGCGCTGGGGTGCGCGGACGCCCGGGGAGACCGGGACGCGCAGAGGAGGGAAGGCAAGAGGGAGCGCAGCGGGGAAACGCGGAGTCGTCGGCACCGGAGTCGGCGCACCGGACGCGGCGCTGCGTGCCGCCCAGGAGAGCGACGAGCCGAAAATCGGCAACGCCTCGGCCGCCGCGCACCGCAGCCCTCCTGCCCCCCCCGTCCGTCCCGCCGTCCCGTGCGCCGCCGTGGGACGGGGGGAAGCCCCTTGCGCGCCCCGCCGCAAAGCCCGGCGCGCCCGCCGACTGACCGTTTTTCAGGCGCGGCGGGACACGTCCTCAACGTTCCCCTCTGAGCCCATCCGCACCTGCGTCCCGACCCTCGACGGGGGTCCCAGAAGCGCCTGCGGGGCATCCCGAGTCGCGTCCCGGTCCGGCCGGGACCGTGCCGGGGACGGCCTCGGGACGCCTGGCCCACCCCGACCGGCGGCCGCAGCCCGCCCGTCCGTCCCGAGGCCGCGTGCGCCGTCTCGGGACGGACGGGAAACTGCAGGTCAGCGGCCGGTTGAGGAAGAGGGGACGTCTCGGGCGTCCCGAGCGCAGGGGTGCCTCCCGCGACATGGATACGGTGCGGTCAGTAACCGGCCGGACCGGCTCCCTCGCCGTCGCCACCACCACCCGCGCACCGTCTCCGGTAGCGCGGCCACCGGGCGTTCCACCCGGTGGCCGAAGTGGCCGCGCCGACAGGAGAACACGGCCCCGCAGCAGGACGTACGGCATACGGCGTCCGTGCGCGCCCGCCCCACCCGTACCCGTCCGGTCGGGGGCGCGGGCGTGCGGCCCGTGGTGGTTTCCGGCCGCCGGTCCACACCCCTGACAGAGGAAGAGCGTGAAGATACCCAGAGGACGCCTGCGCGTCCCGGTGGTGGCGGCGGTGGCCACGGCCCTGTCGATACCGCTGGCCCTGCCCGCCCTGGCCAGCTCCCCCCAACCCCCCGGCGGGGCTGCGGCCGGCTGGAGCGCCCCGCCCGTGCCCGCTCCCGCGAAGCCGTCCGCCATCCCGGCGGCGGACCGGGCGAAGACCCTCGGCGCCGGCTACGCCGCGTCCCGGGACATCGCGTTCACCACCACCGGTGACGCGACCGGCTTCCACCTCCTGACGGCCGCCGAGGCCAAGGGGTACGGCTGGAAGACCGCGGCGACGCTCCGCGAGAAGGACTTCGACGCGGACACGTGGATCGGCAACGCCTGTGTGACCGCCTCGGGCCGCCGCGCGGCCGTGGCCTACGCCCCGCGCACCTTCGCCAACAAGCCCGAGCTGATGGTGCGCGGGGCGTTCACCGCCGTCGTCGACCTGGTGACGGGCAAGGTCACGAAGCTGCCGTTCACGGCGGCGCTCGCGTACTTCAGCCCCGGCTGCGGCAACGGCGAGCAGGTGGTGTTCACCCAGCTCACCCACGACGGCGACAAGAAGCAGCGGACGCGCCTCCTCAGCGTCGACGCCGCCACGGGCCGGACGGTCCGCACGACCGTGCGCCCCGGCCAGGTCACCTCCGCGATCCCGGCCGGCCAGGGCATCGTCGCGGCGCGCGGGAACCGGCTGGTGCGGTTCGACGGGGACCGCGAGACCGAGCTGGTGCGCACCCGTACGGTGCCGTTCCAGCTGACGGCGGACGCGGACGGCGGGGTGGCGTTCATCGAGCGCGACCCGGACCGCAAGGCGTCCGGTACGCCGCAGTCGCGCGCGAAGTACCTCGGCGCCGCGGCGGCACACGGCGTACGGCCTGCGGGCGCACGCGCCAAGACCTCCGCGGCCACCGCCGTGACAGTCGCCACCGGTGCCCTCGACGCGTGGGACCTCGCCGGCAGCGCCTCGGGCCGGGTGTTCATCACCGGCAACGCGAAGACCACCGGCACGCTGCCGGTACGGATGGCCAACCCCGGGCGCCTGGCGAAGGGCGCCCGGATGTCCACGCTCGGCCACGCGGCGACCGCGACGGCCTGGGCGGACGGCCGGACGAGCCTGATGACGCCGCAGGAGGCGGGGGGCGCCCGTACCGCGCGGACGCAGCTCACGGTGCTGGCCACCGGCCGGACTCCGGTGCTCGACGCCACTCCGGCGGCCGCCGGCGGTGACGCCGCCTCGGGCACGGCCCCCTCCCCCGCCCTGCCCCGACCGGCGAGGAAGGCATCGGGCGGCCCCGCGAAGGGCGCCCTCGGTGCCGTGCGCAGTGCGCCGGAGAGTCCGACCGAGGAGGCCGACGAGCGCTTCTGCGCGGTCGCCCGCAACAACCCGCGCAAGCAGGCGTTCCAGCCCACCCCGCGCCAGGTGGAGTGGGCGGTCGACCAAGCGGTGATCGGCCGGCTCAACCTCACCCGCCCGGCCGGGTGGAAGAACACCGACATGGGCGCGTACACGCCGCAGTCGCTGTTCCCGGCGACGGTCCTGGACGGCGACCCGAACGGCACGCTGGACAGCGAGGACGGCGCCAGCGACAAGTGGCACATCCCGTCCCAGATCCTGCTCGGCATCACCGCGCAGGAGTCGAACATGTGGCAGGCCACCCGGTTCGCGGTGCCCGGTGTCACGGCCAACAGCCTGATCGGCAACTACTACGGCGTCCAGTACACCTCCAGCGGTCAGCAGGCCGACGCGTGGCGGATCAATTGGTCGGACGCCGACTGCGGATACGGCATCACCCAGGTCACCGACGGGATGCGGCTGGCGGGCAGGACCAAGAAGGGCGAGACCACGCTCAGCCCCCTCACCCAGGAGGCGGTCGCGCTCGACTACACCGCGAACATCGCGTACGGCGCGCAGATCCTCTCGGAAAAGTGGAACACCACCCGCCGCGCCGGCATGAAGATCAACGACGGTGACCCGCGGTGGATCGAGAACTGGTTCTTCGCGCTGTGGGCCTACAACTCGGGCTTCTACCAGAACGCCGACGACGCGGGCCACAAGGGCGTGGGCTGGACCAACAACCCGGCCAACCCGCTCTGGAAGGCCAACCGCACCCCGTTCCTGGAGAACCCGCTGGGCGGTGACGACTACAGCCACGCGGCGCAGCCGCAGAACTGGCCGTACCAGGAGAAGGTGATCGGCTGGGCGGCCCGTCCGATCTCCGCCATGTTCGCCCCCAACAACTTCCAGGCCGGCTACAAGGCGGCCTGGTGGAACCGGACGGCCGACCGCACCACCGCCAAGCCGCCGATCGACCTGTTCTGCAACGCGTCGAACAACTGCGACCCCGGCAAGATCGGCGACAAGGACTCCAACGACCCCGGGATGGGTGCCTGCACCCTCGACTCGGGCGACAAGGCGAGCAACCCGCACTGGCTGCACTGCTGGTGGAACCAGTCGGCGTCGTGGAAGAACTGCACCACCGGCGCGCAGTGCGGCAACGCCGTCCACCGCTTCGACACCACCCACCCGGAGCAGCCGGACGGCACCGCGTACCCGCCGCGGTGCACCTCCGGGCTGCCGGCCGGCACGCTGGTTGTCGACGACCTGCCGAACGGCACCGTGCCGGCGGGGTCGGCGTCACGGAGCTGCGGTGCGGTGAAGTCCGACGGAACGTTCACGTTCACGTACCAGCCGTGGACCCTGATCGATGCCGACACGGGCCAGAACACGGTGACGTATCCCGGCAAGATGGACACCCACCAGATCGGGGCGGGGTACCAGAACCACTTCTGGTTCAGCCACGGCCGCAAGGCCGAGTCGTTCCCGCCGCCGGGCGACCGGATGAAGGTCATCGGCACCTGGCGGCTCGACCGGCCGCTGACCGCGTTCGACGGCCAGGCCAGGGTGTACGCGCACATCCCCGACCACGGGGCGCAGACGGACAAGGCCGAGTACGTGATCCGGCACGCGGCGGGCGAGACGGTCCGGACGGTCTCGCAGACCGCGAACCAGTCCAACAAGTGGGTCGACCTCGGCGCGTACGTCTTCGCCGGCACGAACGCCGAGGTTCGCCTGAGCAACTTCAACGGCGGTGACGGGACCAAGGACATCGCCTGGGACGCAGTGGCGTTCGTGCCGGGCGACTACTCCGGCATCCCGTCGGACTGGACCTTCGGCGACCCGGACCCGTTCGTGCCGGACCCGGACCAGGTGCAGCGGCCGGAGACCATTCCGGGCCGGTTCCTCGAACCCCCGGCCGCCGGGTCGGCCGCGGCGCGCTCCGGCAAGGCGTCCGACGCGGGCCGGCCGACGCTGACCTCCGCCCCCGCAGCCGTGCCCTTCGTCGCTCCCGCGGCCGCCCCGCCGCCCGCCGGCACCTGCTCCACCACGCAGATCTCGATGACGCTGACCCGCAGCACGGCCTGCATCGTCTCGGAGCTGACCATCACGCGGCCGCGCAGCGGTCTGCACCAGGCCGCCATGGCGACGTTCAACTACGTGCACGACATCTACACCGACCCGCGGAGCAAGGTCGTCACGCAGAAGGTGACGGTCAGCCTGAAGAGCCTCGTCGGCGCGGCCACCACCGGCATGGACGTGAACTTCCAGTGCAGCGGCAACTGCACGATGAGCACGCCGGTCAAGACGGGCATCGAGGTCTTCGCGCCGGGCGACCGGCACACCTTCTCGATCGAGTCGAAGATGACGTGGACCGGTTCGTACGAGCAGAACATCCGGCCGCAGTGGGTGATGCTGGGCCAGATGGACGGCGTGCCCACCAAGAGCACCCCGCTGGTCGAGAAGGACGAGCTGACCGTCCGCTGCGACGAGACCGTCCTCAGGGCGACCGCCGGATGCGTGTTCTCGCGCTACCGGCCGACGTACACGATGAACTCGAAGAAGTTCCCGGCCGCCGCGGCGCACGTGCTGCTCGTCCAGACCAAGCTGCCCCATCACTTCGGACTCAAGGGGCAGGGCGACCCGCTGAAGTACTTGGGACCGGACGTTCTCAAGCCGGGCACGGACAGCACGAAGATGAGCACCTCGAACCGGAACACGATCTGCCCGACCGGGTGGGCCAAGCAGTTCAGCCCCACGCTGTCGCCGCAGCTCGTCGCGTCCAACACCGACGAGCCGAACTGCGACGAGTTCCCCTTCGCCTCCACCACCCAGAGCGCCGGGATGCCGGCGGCGTGGGGTGGCGAGAACCCCCGGCCGGTCAAGTCGGGTGACGAGTGCATCAGCACCATCGCCATGAAGGACCCGGACGGCGTGTGGCGGCTCCACCTGGCCGTCGGCCCCGGCTCGATCGTCCCGACCTGGACGGAGACCTGCGGCCGTTCGGCGATGTCGGGGAACCAGAACCAGGGCTCCATGCAGCCGTTCGGTGCGTTCCGCAACGACAACCGCCTGATCGACGGCGACCAGTACTGGCTCGACGTGCCGAAGCCGTGACCGCGGCCGTGACCGTGGTCCCGACCGCGGTCCTGGACGAGAACGGCAGCTGTACGTAGTACCCGCGAGGCCCCCGGTGCATCCGCCGCCGGGGGCCTCGCCGGGTTACGGCGCAGCCGGCGCCGAGGTCGTGGACCGCGCCCGGCAGCCCCGGCACGGTGGCGGCGGAGGGGACGAGAGCGGAAGAGCAGCGGAGCGGAAGGGGTGGTCAGGCCTTGGGGAACGAGATCCGGATCCGGTAGCGCTTCTCCAACTCGGCTATTTTCTGCGGGAGTTGCACCCGTATCTTTGCGATTTCGGCGGCATGGGAAGCCCTGAACCGGAGGGCCGCCCGGGCACGCAGTGGCTGCCGCACGGCCTCCACCGGTTTCATGCAGATCGCGTAGACGCTCCCGAGGCTCCGGGCGGCGGTGGCGTCGGCGGCCTGGAGTCGCTGGTCGACGAGGTCGAGGAAGGCGCTCTCATCACGCGCCTCCACCTGGTGGGCGGTGAGGCAGTCGCCGAGGCCGGCGAAGGCCTTGCGGACTTCGGGGGTTCGGTCGACCGTGGAGATCTCCGCGAACCAGGCCGACTGCAGCGGGCCGTATACCTCCACGAGTCCCTGCCCGACCGCGCGGCCCCGGCCCAGGCACGTGCGGAGCCGGGGAGCCGGCCCGGCAGGCGTGTCGGTGCCGGATCGGGCCGTGGGCGGCGTGCCCGGCACGACGTTGTCTCCCGCGAAGCCGTGTGCGGCGAGGTGGGCCAGGTCGGGAAGGGCCTGATACCGGGTGAACATCGGGGGCGGGGAGTCCGGCAGGCTCTCGCCGAGACCCCGCGCGCAGCCGTAGGCCTCCCAGGCGGCGGCGAGGCTGCCGAAGGCGTCGAGGCCCTGCGTCCACCGGGTCTCCTCCCCCGTCGTCGGCAGCACCAGGGAGGCGGTGTCCGCGGGCATGCGGTAAGAGACCGCTGCGGTCCGCAGGTCGGGACGGCCCTGCGGGACGGCCGGGGCCGCCGCTCCCGGGTGGCTCGCGGGGGCGGTGCACGCGCCGACGAGAGAGCCGAGCACAGCAGACAGGACGACAGCGCGGAGGCGGCGCGGGGCGCGTGGTCGGCGGGCGGGACGGGTCATGCTGTGGCTCTCTTCGGGGAACTCGGGCGTGGTGGGGGGGCGGCTCGGGGCGTGGTGGGGAGGAGGCGGCAGGGTGGGGCCCGCCGCTCGGCGCGGTGGGCCCCACGACACCGGTCAGTGGGTGATCTCGACCCAGTCGCCACCGTCCCTCTTGCTGGCGACGCTGAACTCCCGGCCACTGCTGAGGTTGGACACCAGGACGATCTCGTTGAGGGCGTGTCCGCCGTCGTAGGCGTGGACGTAGCCGCGCGATCCGATGGTCCAGTAGCCGAAGGCGTCCCGGTAGAAGCCGGCGTAGTCGTCGCCGTTGTAGTCGCTGCTGTTGATGGAGTGGGTGAGGTTCACGTCGCGGCAGCCGCTGCTTGCCTTGTGCTCCGACTGGCCGGGGCCCAGGAAGCCCGTCCAGAGCTCCGAGGTCACGCAGCCGGCCGCCGAGGCGGACGGGGCGGCGGTGAGCAGGGAGGCAGCGACGATGGCGACGGTGGCGAACCCGGCGAGGGACTTTCTCATGGAATTCTCCAAAAAAGGGTTGGGTGTGAGGCTCTGTCAGGTACTGACCGGCCGACCCCGTCGATGGAGGTCCTCACATCGGCGGAGTCGACGAGGGGGCGGGGGGGCGGGGGCCCTGCTGCTGCCCGGTCTACTCGAAGCCGACCGTGGCGATCAGGTGGTGCCAGGTGTAGCGGCCGACCACGCCGTCCGGACCGCCCTGGGTCGAGTTCTTGCGCTGGAAGTCCACGACCGCGTTGTACGTCTTGGGGCCGAAGCTGCCGTCGACGAAGCCGGGCCGGTCCTCGGCCCTCACCGCACCGGCCTCGATCAGCGCGTCCTGGAGCCCGCGGACGCACACACCGGACGAGCCCTTGGCGAGCACCACCGTGGGTATCTCCCAGGCCATGTAGACCTCGGAGCCGTAGGCGCTCTTGCAGGCGTTCAGGTCCTCCACCCAGTGCGCCTGTGCCGGGGCGGACGCGAGGCCGCCGAGAAGGGCCGCGGTGCTCGCGACGACCACGCCGGCCCAGAACGTGCGCTTGCGCGCTGCCTTGTTCGCCATGGCGATCAGTCCTCGTTCCGGGAGGTGACGGCCTGCCCGGCGCTGCCGGAGCGGGAGTCGCGGTGGTCGCCGGCCGAGGCAGCGGGCGCGAGGGCCGCGAGAGGGTGTGCATGGCGCGCTGACAGCATGTGGATCGTCTCCAGACGAAGAAGGAAGAAGGAACAGCAAGAGGAAGGGCGACCGGAAGGGCCGGACCGTCGGCCGGGGAGGGACGCGGCGGGGCTCAGCCCGTCACGAGCTTCTCCCAGGTCCGCGGCCCCACGATGCCGTCGGCATCGAGGCCGTGGGTGTTCTGGAACCTGCGGACGGCCGAGTCGGTCCGGGCGCCGAAGACGCCGTCGGCGAAGTTGCCGCCACTCTGCTCCCACGCGGTGAGGCCGAACCGGGAGACGAGCTCCTGGAGCCCGATGACGCAGATACCGGAATCGCCCTGTGCGTAGTTGTACCGCGGGACGGTCTGCCCACCCGGGGACAGCCGGGTGCCGTACGTCTCCTTGCAGATCTTGTACGCGGAGTCGTCCGCCTGGGCGGTCGGCGCGGAGACGAGGAGGGCCGCGGCGGAGAACGCAGCGAGGAGGAGCGAGGTGGCGCCCTTCGCGGGGCGAGTTGTGCGCATGGTGCGAGGGCCTTTCGTAGCGGGCGCTTGAACACCACTGTGCCGACCGGCACCAACGACTCCCCAACGGCTCCCCAACGCCCCCAGCCCCTGGCACCGCGAGCGACCGGCGCGCGACACACGCACCGGTCGGGCCGGGGGCATCGGTCCCGGGTACGCCTCGCCCACCGTCCCCCGGGCCGACGGCAGCATGGTCTGCTGCCGTCGGCCCGCCGTCACCGGGACCTCTCGGGGTCAGTGGAGGAAGGTCACGTCCCAGTGGTTGCCCTCGTCGGCGTAGATGTTGCCCGAGGGGGAGGTGTAGAGCCTGGCTCCGTCCCCGCGGGTCCCCGTGTACGGGAAGGTCCCGGTGACGTAGCCGGTCAGGCAGGAGGTCCTGGCGAAGTCGAGCTTGTAGCCGTTCCAGTGGCTGTACGTGCCGCTTGCGTGCCCGGTCTCCGTACCGCCCGTGATGGTCAGGGCGCAGGAGCTCGACCCGCGCAGGGCGGTGGCGCCGTCGGCGGAGGTACGGCGGAGGCCGTCGAACGAGGTGCAGCTGCTGTTGTTGCGGTCGGAGCAGTTGCCGGACGACGTCCACGAGACGCCGGCGGAGGTAAAGATCGAGGCTGCCTGCGCGTGGGTCAGCAGCCCGTCGCCGCCGGAGCCGCCGGAGCCGGTGACCAGGGCGCGCCAGGTGTCCGGGCCGACGATGCCGTCCGCGGCCAGGCCCTTGGAGGACTGGAAGTCCTTGACCTTGCGGTCGGTGCCGTCGCCGAAGGCGCCGTCGACCGCGAGACCCGCGCCGTAGCGGTTGAGCTGTGTCTGAACGCCCTTGACCGCGGATCCGCTGTCGCCCTTGCGGACCGTGACGATCAGCTTGGACCAGGTGTTGGTGCCGACTATGCCGTCGACCGGGGTCAGGCCGTTGGCGCTCTGGAAGCTCTTGACCTTGGCCTCGGTGCCGTCACCGAAGGCGCCGTCGGCTCCGGTCGCGTGGCCGCGGGCGGTCAGCAGGTGCTGGACGGTCGTCACCTGAACGCCGGAGTCGCCCTTGCGTACGAGGGGCCAGTCGGCGGCGAGTGCCGGGGCCGCGGAGAGCAGGCCCGCCGCCAGTGCGGCGATCAGGGTGGTGAGCAGGGCGGCCACCCCGCCGGTGCGTCGTCTCGTCATGTCTTCGTCCTCGGAGTCGCGGTTGCCGTGCCGGTTGCCGTGTCTGCTTGCCGTGGCGGTTGCCGTGCCGGTGGCGGTCAGCACTGGTAGGAGGCGTTGGGGTGGACCGGCTCGCAGTACCGGATGTGCAGGTGGTTGTCGTGGTTGGGGTACTGGATGGTCAGCCCCTCCGAGATCAGCTGGGGGTCGTTGAAGTAGATGAACTTCACGTGCCCGGGAGCCGCCGCGCGCAGGGCCTTGACCAGCTCGCGCGTCGCGCCGCGGTCGTACGCGGACGACTGCCAGGTGATCCTGGAGCCGCCGCACTGGGCCGAGTCCGTGCGGACCGGCCAGAGGTCGGCGTCGAGTCCGACCTGGTGGCTGGCGTGGCCGGAGATGGAGCCGCCGTGCTCGAAGGCGACGTCACCGACCGGGACCTTGCCGCGTCCCAGGCCGGAGAAGCTGCGGGCGGCGGCCTCCAGCTGGGCGACTGCGGCCGCGGTTCCCCAGTCGGCGGAGCTGTTCCCGTCCGGGCTCTGGTTGCAGAGCGTGCCGGCGTTGTAGTCGACGTACTCGTAGTGCCACAGCAGGTTGGTCCAGGTGTCGGGGCCGACGACGCCGTCCGCGCCCAGACCGGCGTGGCTCTGGAAGGTGCGGACGGCCGAGGCGGTGCCGGAGCCGAATACGCCGTCGACGGCGAGCCCTGCGCCGCGCTTGGCGTTGAGCAGGTGCTGTACGGCCTTGACGGCCTCGCCCCGGCTGCCCTCACGCACGGTGGGGGTCAGCGCCCGCCAGGTCTGGGGGCCGACGATGCCGTCGGCGCCGAGGCCGTGGGAGGACTGGAAGGAGCGGACGGCGCTGTCGGTGCCCGAGCCGAAGACGCCGTCTGCGGTGAGCTGGGCGCCCTGCCCGTTCAGCAGGTACTGGAGGGCTGCGGTGTCGGAGCCCCGGTTGCCCTTGCTCTGGGACGGGATGAACGCGCCGGAGAACGCCTGCGCGGGGGCGCCCAAGCCGATGAGCAGGAGCAGGGCGGCGAAGGCGGCGAGGGCGGTGAGGGGCACGGCGCCGCGCACGGCGTGGCCGGCCCGGGTGGTCGTTGACATGGTGGTGGGTCTCTCCTGGGTGGGGAAGGGGGGTTCAGCCGAGCAGGCGGCTGAAGGTGCGGGCGTCGACCAGACCGTCGGCGGGCAGCCCCGTCGTGTTCTGGAAGCTGGTGACCGACGCCTGGGTTCCGGGGCCGTAGGCGCCGTCGACGCCGGTCGGGACCCCCTTGGCCGTGAGCAGGAGCTGCACGGCCTTGACGGCCTCGCCGGAGTCGCCCTGGCGTACGGGCACGACCAGTTGGTGCCAGGTCTGGTTGCCTGCGTAACCGTCGGAGGTCGCGGTCACGAGGGTCTGGAAGTCCCGGACGGCCTGTTCGGTGGCGGGTCCGAAACTCCCGTCGGCGGTGATCGCGGCGCCGCGGCGGACGAGGAGGTGCTGCAGCGCGCGGACCCGGTCGCCGGTGTCGCCGTTGCGCAGCAGCGGCCAGACGGGTGCCGTCGGGTTTCCGCCGACACGGGCCGCGATGTCCCGCCGCAGCTGCGGGAGCATCGCGTACAGGCGGTCGCCGGGGCACTGGGTGGCGTTGAAGTCCCGGTGGCCGTAGACCTGGTAGGCGCGCAGCCCGTACTGGCGGCAGAGGTGCGCGCAGAGCTCGACCAGCGCGGCGTACTGCTCGCTCCGCGGGTCCACCGTGGTGTACGTGCCCTCGTTCTCGATGCCGATGGCGACGGTGTTCTGCCCGCTGCAGTGCGCGGACTCGACGGTGCGGGTGCCGCTCTGGAGCGCGGCCAGGCTGCCGTGCCGGCCCTCCAGGACGTGGGCGCCGCGGGAGACGGTGAAGTGCTGGCCGGTGTCGATCCAGTGCCGGTCCATCGCCCAGTTCTGCATGGAGCGGGCCAGCTGGAAGGCCTGTGCCTGCGAATAGTCGGTGACGTTGGCCGTGGCGGTGTGATGCACGATGATCTTTTGCGGCGGGGTCGGCAGGATCCGCACGGGGGTGCTCGGTGGCCGGGCTCCCCAGGCGGTGGTGTCCGCGATGGCGGGGACCGACACGGCCAGGGCACGGCCGCTTCCCCACAGGGGGAGCGCGGCGGCGGCGCCGAGGGCGAGGCCTGCGGTGAGCAGGGAGCGACGGCCGGGGGTCGGTTCGTTGACCGGGGTCATGGTGGGGTTGTCCTCAGGTGGATTCGGCACGGGTCGGTGCAGCCGCTCGCCGTTCGGCGATGGCGTGGACGTGTCCGGGCCGTGGCGGCTCGACTCGTGTCAGGCGACGGCCGCGAGGGCCGCGGAGTTGGGGAGTCCAGGGAAGGTCGGGTGGCCCGCGGACAGCGTGTCCGGGCGCCTTCCTCTTTTCCGAGGGCGGATGGGCAGGGCACGCGATGCAGGTGACGTGCGGTCGACCTGGCCGGGTGCTCGCCGCCCACTCTCCCGACCGGCAGCAACAGGCCACCAACACGGCACCAACCGGCCGGGCGGACGGACGGGCAAGGCCGGAAGAGGGAGCCGCCACCACGATCCGGACACGGGGGCGTCGTCCGGAATGCTCCGATGTTTTCTCATAATCGATCTTGCTCCAGGCGTACGGAACAGCCGACGATGGAATGCCGACCAGGCGATCGACCGGATGTTCGACCTGGTATCGGCATGCGATCGGGGGTACGCATGAGATTCGGTGTTCTGGGCCCGCTGTCGATCCACGACGACAGCGGCGCCCCCCTGTGCATCAGCGCACCGAAGTCCCGTGCGCTGCTCGCCGCCCTGCTGCTCGAACCGAACCGGCCCGTGCACCACGACACCCTCGTTTCCGCCCTCTGGGGTGACGATCCCCCACCGACGGCGACCGCCTCCCTGTTCAATCACATCGCGCGCGCCCGCAAGGCCCTGGCGCCCCACACCGACCGCATGCGTTCACGACACGACGGTGTCGAACTGCGCGTTGAGGCAGGCGAGCTGGACAGCGAGGACTTCGACCGCCGGATGCGCCTGGCCCGGACCGCCCTGGCCGACGGCGACTGGGAGGCGGTCGACCGCGAGACCTCGGCCGCCCTGGCCCTGTGGCGCGGTGCAGCGCTCGCGGACGTACCCGGCTCGGCCGGCCACCCGTCCGTCGCCCGCCTCCACGAACAGCGCCTGGACGCACTCGACCACCGCTTCGAGGCACTGCTGTACCTCGACCGCCTCGACGGGGCGGCGGCCGAGCTCCGCGCGCTGGTCGCGGAGCACCCTTTCCGCGAGTCACTGCACCGCCGGCTCATGCTGGTCCTGGCCCGTACCGGCCGCCAGGCTGAAGCCCTCGACGTGTTCCGCGCCCTGCGCCGGACCCTGGTCGACGAGCTCGGGGTCGAGCCGTCGCCTGCCGTGCAGGACGCCCATCAGGAGGTGCTCCGGCTCGGCGAGGGTACGGCCGGACCGCCGCACCCCGGACCGCCGCAGGCCCGACAGGCCGCCCCACCGAAGTCCGTCGCGCAACTCCCGGCACCGCCCGCCACCTTCGTCGGCAGGACCGAGCAGATCGACCGGGTGCACGCGGCCCTCGAAATCCCCCGCACGCAGGCCGCCCTGGTGGTGATCAGCGGCATGGCGGGCGTCGGCAAATCGGGCCTGGCCCTGCACCTCGCCGACCGGCTGCGCGACTCGTTCCCCGACGGCCAGCTCTACCTCGACCTGCACGGCGCGACCCCGGGCGTACCCCCGGTGGATCCCGGCGAGGCCGTCACCCGGCTCCTGCTCGGACTCGGTGCGGACACACGCCGCATACCGTCGCAGACGTCCGCCGCCACCGCCCTCCTCCGGTCGACGCTGGCACCCACCCGCACCCTGCTCGTACTCGACGACGCCGCATCGGTGTCCCAGGTACTGCCGCTGCTGCCCGCCGGCGCGGGCTGCCTGGTCCTGCTCACCAGCCGCACCACCCTGGCCACCCTCGACCCCGCCGTCCACCTCGCCCTCGACCCGCTGCCCCCCTCGGACGGCGCCCTTCTGCTCGAACGCGCCTCCGGCCGGACCTGGACCGAGGCCGACCGGGCCGGGGTCGCCCGCCTCGTCACCCTCTGCGGCCACCTGCCCCTCGCGCTGCGGGTGGCCGCCGCCCGGCTGCGGACCCGCCGGACACTCACCGTGGCTCGCCTGGCGGATCGCCTGGCCCAGCCCGAGGACCGGCTCGACCACCTGGAACTCGAAGACCTCAGCGTCCGCAGGCTGCTCCGGGCCGCCTACGACGGGCTGCTGGCCTCCGGGGAGGAGCAGGACGACGACGCCGCCACCGCCCTCACCCTGATCGGAGCGCTCGACCTCCCCGAGTACCCCGCCCCGATGATGGCGTGGGCCATGGACACCTGCGAGCAGCGCGCCGAGCACGCACTGGAACGACTGGCGGACATCGCCCTCCTCCAGGAGGGGGCGAACGGACACCACACCCCGCACGACCTGGTCCGCGACTTCGCGCGGGAGATCGCCCGAGGACCGGACCTCCAGGCGAAGGGCGCGGCGGCCGCCGAACGCGCCCTGCATTGGTACGTCGACGGCGCCACCCTGTGCGCGGAGGCCCTCCGCCCCCGGTTCAAGCCCGCGCCGCTCGCCGCCCGCCGCACCCACCCGGGCCTCAGCGACGCCGCCTCCGTCACGGCCTGGGTGGAGAGCGAAGCGGCGAACCTGCTGTTCCTCGCCTCCCAGGGCACCGAGGGCCGGTGCCTCGACGCGGGGACGACCTTGGAACTCGTCAACGGCCTCTTCCCGTATCTCCAGGACCGCGGAAGGTTCCACGACCTGATGCGCCTGACCCGCCACGCCGTCGACCTCACCCGAGCCTCGGGCGACGCGACCGCCGAAGGCCAGGCACTGTTCCAACTGGCCGCCGCCCACTACTCCGCAGGCCAGCTCCGCGTGGCCTTGCGCCTGCTCGGCGAAGCCGCACAGCTGAGCCTGCGCCTCGGCGACGACCTCAACAGGATGCTGCACCTGGGCAATCAAGCGTCCCTGCTCAAGATCCTCGGGCGTGCGGACGAAGCCCGCGCCGCCCTGGCCGTATGCCTCGAACTGCGCCCAGCCGCCCTGTCGCCCCACCACGAGTGCCTCATGCTGGGACACCAGGGGCACGTCGCCGAACTCACCGACCCCCGGTCGGCGCTCGACTACCACCTGCGGGCCGCAGACATCGCGAAGGAGGCCGGCATCCCGGTCCTGCACCAGATGGCCCTGTGCAACGTAGGACTCGTCCACCTCGCACTCGGCGAACCGTCCGCCGCCCTGAGCAGGTTCGAGGAGGCCTTGGCCGTCACGGAACCCGGGGCCGCGCACTGGAACGCCGAACGCGAAGCACGACTGGGCAAGGCGAAGGCCCTACGCCTCCTGGACCTCCCCGCCCGGGCGGACGACGTGTGCGAACGGCTGGCCGCCGACGCGGCGCTGCGCGGCGACACGTACGCCCTCGCCCTCGTCGCGTACGAGCACGGCCACGTCCGCACGGCCCTGGCGGACCCGGTGGGCGCCCGCGCCCTGTGGCACGGCGCGCTGTCCGCCCTGGAGGGCACCGACGCCGACGTGCTTCCCGAGCTGCGCCGGCTGCTGGATCCCTGACCGGGACGCGGGCCGGGCAGGGGCGGGGCGGGCCGGGCCGGGCCGGGCCGGGCCGGGCCGGGGGCGAGCGAGGCATCCGCGAACGGACCGCCGTTGCCATGCCGTTGGTGAGCCGTTGACGGCGGTCGGCAGAGTCGTCCCCATCGCTCCCACGACAGGAGACACACTCCATGCCCTCGTCCCGCCCCACCAAGCCCCTGACAGCCCTCGCGCTCGCCGTGGCCACCGCCGGCACCCTACTGGCCACGGCCCCCGCCGCCACGGCAAGCGAGGAATACCGCGAAGCCTGCCACGACAGCGTCGGCATCCGCAGGATGCCCAGCGGCTGGATCATTCCCGCCCGCAACTTCCAGTACGGCTCGACGGGCGTGTGCGTGCGCGAGCTGCAGTCCGACGTCGCCTCGGCCGTGGGCATCGCCCCCGAGGACTGGCCCTTCGTCGACGGCGTCTTCGGTACGAAGACCGACCGCTACGTCAGGGAGTTCCAGCACCGCAACGGCCTGGTCGTGGACGGCATCGTCGGTCCCAGGACCTGGGAGGCGCTCGTCTCCCAGACCACGGACTGACCGCCATGGCGCACATGACGAAAGCGAAGAGGAAGACGAGGACGTACATGCCGGACAGCACGAACACGACGAGCAAGGCACCCCACACGCACACTCGCACCCGCACGCGGTCCCGAACGTTCTGGGCCGGCGCCGTCGTCGCGACCGCCGCGGCCCTCCTCGGCGGCCTGGCCTCCGCCCCCGCCCAGGCGAGCTGGTCCAACGAAATGCAGGCATGCAAGAACGCCTACGGCTCGGAGGTGTACCTGGGCATGGAGATTCCCACGGTCGTCCTCGCGAAGGGCTCGTCCGGCGTGTGCGTCCGGGAGGTCCAGGAACTCCTGCTGGCGGTCGGAGCGGTCCGCGACGAGGACCGGACCGGCTTCATCGACGGTTCCTTCGGCACCAAGACCTACCAGGCGGTCGTCACCTACCAACGCGCGAGAGGTGTCCGGGGCGGTGCGGACGGCGTCGTCGGCCGCAACACCTGGCAAAGCCTCGTCGCCGACGTCTACTGGCCGGAATGAGCGCCCCCAGGCGTGCGGCGGCCGGAGCGGCAGCAGTCTTGGGCGTGACGCTCCTCATGGCCACGGGGTTCGCCGCCCCGCAGGCGTCGGCCCAGACCGGCTACCTGGAGGCGTGCCGGAACCAGGTCGGTACGCGCTGGGCGTCCAACGGCTGGCCCGTCCCGGCCGTGGACCTCGCCAGGGGCTCCCGCGGCGACTGCGTACGGGCCCTGCAGTGGGCACTGGTGCGGACCGCGTTCGTCGACTCCGCGGAGGCCCCGACCTTCATCGACGGCGACTTCGGCCCCAAAACGGAGGCCGCCGTGCTGCGGTTCCAGTCGAAGTACCCACGGGAGACCGGCGGCCCTGACGGCATCGTCGGCATCATGACCTGGGGGTACCTCATCCCCGCCGCAGAAGGCTGACCCGACCTCCGACCGCCGAGCGGCCGGACACGGCGTACACGTGAACGTGCCCAGTCACGTACGGAGGAGGGGAACGTATTCAGCGGCCGTGCGTCTGCGGGACTCGGATTCCGGGTCCGGCCACCCGGACTCACGGGATGATGAGGACCTTGCCACGGATCCGGCCCCCTTGGCTGAGACGGTGGACGTTGGCGAGTTCGGGCAGGGGACGCGAGGAACTGATGTCGACGCTGACCGTACCCGCGTTGACGAGGTCCACAAGTGCCCTCAGGTCCGCCACATCGTTGCGGGCGACCATGTGCGTCGCGCTCACGCCGGCTTCGAGAGGAGGCTCGATCGGGGTTGCGATCGACACGATCCGCCCTCCCCGCCGCACCAAAGGAGCCAGAGCCGCAGCGTCCTGCGGGCTCAACGGCACCAGATTGAGCAGAAGGTCCACCGGGCCGTCGAGCGCGGTGCTCACCGGTCGGGCGGTGTAGTCGATGACGTGGTCCGCCCCCTGTCGCAGGACCGTCTCGGTACTTCGGGGGCCGGCCGTGGCGATCACCTCGGCCCCCGCGTACTTGGCAAGCTGCGTGACGAAGCCCCCGACGCCGCCACCCGCCCCGTTGACCAGCACCCGCTGGCCCGGTGCCGTCCTTCCGTGCTCGAACACCGCCTGCCACGCCGTCAGGCCGGCGACAGGAAGCGCTGCGGTGTGAGCGAGCGGGATGGATTTCGGTGCCGCGGTCAGCACGGCGGCGGGCGCCCGGACGTATTCGGCAGCCGCACCGCCGTCGAGCCGTCCGATGACACGGTCGCCCACGGCGAACCCTTCCGCTCCTGCGCCGATCTCGGCCACTGTCCCGGCGACGTCCCAGCCGAGCGCGTAGGGCAAGTCCACGGGGAGGAACGCCTGCAGCAGTCCGGCACGCAGCGCAGCCTCGGTGGGATTGAACGAGCTGGCGGCGACGCGGATGAGTACTTCACCGGAATCGGGGCGCGGACGCGGAACATCGTCGTAGTGGATCACGGAGGCATCGCCGAACTCGTGGATGCGTGCGGTCTTCATCGTCGTCATGCCGTGAAACTACGAGGGAAGACGAGGACGAGCCATGCGTAAAGACTTCCCCATTCATACGCGATCGTCTCGCGCTCTACGCTCGGGGCATGGACGTACTGAGCGATGTGGTCGCGGTGACGCGGACCGGTCGACCCCGGTCGGCGTATGTGCGATGGCATGCCCCGTGGGGACAGGAGTTCTCCTCCGTACCAGGGTCGGCAGGCTTCCAGGTGGTCCTGCAGGGCTCCTGCTGGCTCCTGTCCGCGGACGCCGAACCCGTCCGCCTTGGCACGGGAGACGTGGTGTTCCTGCCGCACGGCAAAGGGCACATCCTGGCCGACAGCCCCGATACCCCGGTGGCGGCCCCCGCCTGCGGCCCCGACGACCCGCAACCGTACGAGGTCTACGCATCGGACAGCGTCGACAGGAGCGGAGACGGCGGTCCGGTCACCGTATTGCTCTGCGGGGCCTATCAGCTCGATCCGTCCCGCGCCCACCCGCTGTTGCTGTCCCTCCCGGATCTGATCCACCTGCCCGCGCACCCGGGCCGCCGTCCCGAGTTGGGCTTGGCGGTGAAGCTGCTCGCCGCCGAGCTGGAGACCCCCCGCCTGGGCACGGACGCGGCCGCCCCCGCACTCCTGGACACACTCCTGCTCTACATCCTGCGGATCTGGTTCGACGAACGGCCCCTGAGCGGCGGCCACACCACCGGATGGGCCGCCGCGCTGAACGACCCCCCGGTCACCGCCGCTCTCCACGCCATCCACCGCGACCCGGCGGCACCGTGGACCGTGGCGGAGCTCGCCGCGCAAGCCGGGCTCTCCCGGGCACCCTTCGCCAAGCGCTTCGCCCGGCTGGTCGGCCGGCCACCCCTGGCCTACCTGACCTGGTGGCGGATGACCACCGCAGCACGACTGCTCAAGCCAACGGACGCACCGCTGAGATCGGTCGCCGCCCAAGTGGGCTACACGTCCGAGTATGCGTTCGCCCACGCATTCAAACGCGCGCACGGCGCCCCGCCCGGAACCTACCGCCGGAAGGGCTGACAGAGCGGCCACACCTGAGCACATTCAGTCGTACGCGCTTGGGCACGTTCCCGTGTACGCCGGCTCTCGGCCGACGCCATCCCTGACCGTGCGCCAGCCCGGCCCCGGGCACTGCCCCGAAATGGGACGGGACATGCCACAGCCACGACTTCACCGTCATTCGCCAGACGCCACCGGTGACTCCCAACGGCGTCCACAACCGGGCAAGCGCCCCCGAATCCCCCCACCAGGAGGCGTCCTGGAAGTGCTCCGGCCCCGTTCGCGGCGCAGCAGGCCGCGCGCCGGTTTTCCGTACGGGCACCGCACCGCTGGCACCCGTATCGGGGTCGTGCCAGGATTGATCGGGAGTGAGAGAAATGGTCAGGCAGGCCTGCACAAGCGCGGCGGCGCGGCGCTCCATGCGCATGGGGGCGCTGCTCACTCCATGGGAAACCGCCAGGCACCGAAACCAGACGCCCGGACCGTCCGTCCTGTGTGCGTGTTCGACAGGCATGTGCGCAAGCACGTCGGCCCTGCTCACCGCGCGAGGTGGAGTGATGGACCTTCAACGCTCCCGTCCGGACTCGAACGGGATCACCAAGCGGTCTGCGTCGCGAGCTGCGCGCCCGGGACGACGGGCGCGGTCGCGGCCGGGACGGCGGCGGACGCGTCCGAGGGCGCTGTCCGCGACCCTGGTCGCGGTGCTGCTCGTCGCGGGAGGTACGTCGGCGGAGGCAGCGTCCTCGGACCCCGGCGGTCAGGACGCACCCGCCGGCGCACGGGCCGCAGTGACCGTGCCGGACAGCTTCAGCCCCGTGGTCGTGACCCCGATCAGCGGTCCGACGTTCCCCTGGCCGGGCAGCGACCGCAAGTACCACGTCTCCTACGACCTGCAGTTGACCAACGCCTCGCGGCTGCCGGCCACGCTCACCGAGGTGCAGGTGGTCGACGCCGAACACCCCGACACCGTGGTCGCGACCCTCTCCAGCCGCCAACTGGTGGATCCCGCCTGCAAGTACGGAGCCTGCAACCTGCTGCGGACGCTGCCCTCGTCGAACGCCACCGACACCGTCATGCCCCCCGGCCAGTCCCGGGCCCTGATGGTGGACCTGGCCTTCGACTCGCCGGACAAGGCCCCCGCCGAGGTCATGCACCGGCTGTTCCTCACCGGACAGGCCGTGCCCCCGGCCACCACGCCGAGCCCGATCGACTACTTCGCCGCGCCGTTCGACATCTCCTCCGGCAAGCCGCGGGTCATCGCGCCCCCGCTCAGGGGGGACGACTGGGTCGCCGCGAACGGCTGCTGCGGCACCGGCGGAGCGCACCGTCCCTCGCTCAACTCGCTGAACGGCAAGCTGGACAACTCCCAGCGCTTCGCCATCGACTGGATGAAACTCACCGACGAGGGCACGTTCTACAGCGGCGACAAGACGAAGAACGAGAGCTACGCCGACTACGGCCAGGCGGTCTACGCGGTCGCCGACGGCACGGTGAGCTCGACGCTCGACACGGTCGAGGCAGGCACCCCCGGCATCCTGCCCGCCAACGACCCCGTTCTCGGTCCGAAGCTGACCGTGAAGAACGTGGACGGCAACCACATCATCCAGGACCTCGGCGGTGGCCTCTGGGCCATGTACGCGCATCTGATGAAGGGCAGTCTGCTGGTCAAGCCGGGGGACCACGTCAAGAAGGGCCAGAAGATCGCGGATCTGGGCAACACCGGCAACTCCAACGCCCCCCACCTGCACTTCCAGCTGATGGACGACCCGTCGCTGCTGGAGGCCGACGCCGTCCCCTACGTCATCGACGGCTTCACCTACAAGGGCCAGATCCCCTACCCGGTGTGGCTGGCCAGCGACGACTACCTCAGCGGCACCTTCCTGCAGGGCAGGCTGCCCGAGGCGCAGTCCCGCACCGATGAGCTGCCCCTCGTCCTCGCCGTCGTCGACTTCCCGGATTCGTAAGGGCCGGGCTGCCAACGGGAAGCCCCGGACCTGACGGTGCGGGGTTTCCTGCTGCGACCGGGCCGGACGGCCCGGCTCGTCGACCGTCCCCGGGGGTGAAGTATGGCGGGAGAGCCGCGAGACCGCAGCCGCCCGTCCCGCACCCCCCGGGGGATGCGAGGCGGGCAGTGGCGGCGATGCAACTCCGCTTCTCTGTCCGGCGTCGGGGCTGCTGCTACTTCAACAGGGTGCGGAACTCCTCGAAGTCGAGGACCCCGTCGTGGTTCGCGTCGGCCGCCATGGCCTTCTTGACCTCTTCGGCGAGGTGCCCCTGGGCGCCCTCGGCCTTGAAGCCCTGCGCCAGTTCGACGATGCTGATCCGCCCGTCGCCGTCGGTGTCGATCTCGGCGAACAGCGCCCTGAGCTCGGCCTCGGTCATGACATACCCCTCTCGCGTTCACAGGCCTCAAAGGCCCCCATGCCGCACCACCTTGCCACACGATCAACCTCCCGCTCGCGGCCTGGCACGGGGCTGCCGCCCGCTCGGGCCGGTGGGGTCCGGGGTCACGGACTGGCGGTGAGCCGACCGAAGCGGGCGGCGAGCCAGGGCTTGCGTCCGCCGGCCCGTATCCGACCGCGCGCGACCGCCTTCCACTGCGGAGTACGCCCGTAGGAGACCAGCAGGAAGGCGACTGGTGCCGCGGTGATCCGGCAGTCGTAGCGGCGGGGCGCGGCGTCCCGGATCACCGTCATCCTCTGGTCGGCGACGAGGACCGCAAGCCGCGGACCGCCCTCGATCGAGAGGTCGAATGCGAGGCTGACGCCCCGTGCCCGCGTCATGTCCAGGGTCAGCGGCATCAGCGTGGGCATGGTCTGGCCGATCACCAGGCGCGCCTCATCCGGGGCGATGCTCCACGGCAGGCCGGCTCCGCGCGCGATGTCCCGTCCGTGCAGGAGGCTCTCACTGAGCATCAGACCGGTCAGCGTCGCCAGCGTGAACGTCGCGTCCTTCCCGAACCAGGGCACGGCGACGGGGGTGTCCGGGGCGAGGCCGGAGGTGGCCCGCAGAAACGTCTCGCCGCGCACGGTGACGAAGTCGCCCAGCCGGGCGCGGTCCGCACCGGCGACGAGGCGGACGGACGCGGCGTTCACCGCCGTGATCCGCTCTTCGAGCGTGACGTCACCCGTGGGCAGGATGCCGTTCCAGTCCATGGCCCCGTCGCCGGTGGCGGCGGAGCAGTACGCGAGATACACGGCTGCGAGGTGCGAGCCGACGTCACCCACCGACCACACCGGAATGCCGGATGCCGCGTCCGGGTCCCGCACGTCGCCGAGGAGCCGTACGAGCCGCTTCATGGTGGCGACCAGTGCGGCACGGGTGTTTTCGTGCTCACCGACGGCGTCGAATTGCGCGGCACTGTCCATGCGATTCCCCCCTGGCACGCAGACGACCCCAGAGATTACCGCCGAGTAGCCGGGGCGCGCCGGAGAATCGTCCCATTCGCACGGGCGTACGCCCGACCCCCTCGCGCCGTCCGGATCCTGAGACGACCTTCTCACTGCCGAGGGGCTGTGGGAGTATCCGCGTATGCAGCGCCAGCTCATTACCAGTGGCAGCGTGCCGGCACCGAGGTGACCTGGAAGAAACCATTCCGGGCAGCTCACCGCCCGCACGCAGACCTCTCGCATTCCGCGAGAGGTCTTTTTGTTTGTCATCAACGGCTTTGACGCAGCGGCCCCACCCGGCCCGGCAGACCTGGACAGGAAGCAGTCGGCATGAACGACGATGTCTTTGACGCCTTCGACACGGCGTGCACCCTTACCGTGACGCTCCGAGCCGGCCATGGAGCACTGGGCCGGATCGCCGCCACGCTGAGCAGCATCCCCGTCCTGGCCATGTCGTACGCGGTGACGGGCGCCGACCGGGCGACCGTCCGGATCCAGGTGCCCTTGGCCCACGTCACGCGCGCACGGGCCAAGCTGCACCGCATGGTGGACGCCCTGGCGGTCACCGAGCCGAGCCGCGCCCTCCACTGAAGCCACGGTTCCGGACATACGTACTCCGGCGTACGTCCGGAACCGGGACGGGAGCTTCAGGTCAGGGGGTGGTCAGGGTGGGGTGCTTGACCACCTTCGCGCAGATCGCGTACGCCTTCAGGGTCCCCGCGTTGCTGGTGTCGGAGTTCGTGGCGAACGCCCACCAGCGTTCGCCGCTGATCGGCGCGCTCGCCGTCAAGTGGTAGCGGTCGGCATAGGAGTTGCCCGCGGTCACGATCGCGCCGCCGCCCGTCCGGGTCTCGCCCGCCGGGCACTCCGCCACCGCCGCCGCCCGGCCCGGGTAGCCGCCGGCAGCCGGCGGAATGGTGACCTCCGAGCCTTCCACGACCCGGACCACGTCATCGGCTTGCGCCAGACCTGCACCCCCGAACAGCATCGCGACGGCTACGGCGGCAACGAACGACTTCTTCAACACAGGGATCTGCCTTCACTCGAACCGGAACGGACAGCAGGTCGCGCACACCCGGCGCGGCCACACCTCCACCCAACCCCAGCCGGCGCGCCCTCCCGCACTCCCGCTCCCAGGTCGACTGCATGTTCACCGCAGAAACGATTGTCGTTACCGCAAACAGTCCACAGCGCGCGCCGGGGCGAGACAGCCCGTCGTGCTGCGTGCGGAGCCCGTGCCCCTCAGGCAGCGGCGGGGCGCTTTCGTCCGCGAGGAACTCCCCCACGAACTTCCGTGCCCGGCGGTCGAAGTCGGCGTACTGCGCCTGCCGTTCGGCGCCGGCGACCGCTTCGCCGACCAGCAGGTTGCCCTCGGCGTCGATACGCTGCGGCCGCTCCTCCGCGTCCAGGAGCAGTCCTACGGTGGAGCGGGAGAAGCCGCAGGAGTAGGCGATGCCCTCGCTCAGGTTGGCCTCGAGGACGGACTGCATCGACTCGGCGAGGGGGTCGTCGGCCGTGGCGCCGGCCAGGGCCAGCCACAGCATGCGCTTGCCCGCCAGGCGGGGCTTGCTGCGGCCGTAGGCGAAGCCGTAGTTCCCTACCCGGTCGATCCATCCCTTGAGGACGGCAGGCACGCTCTGCCAGTACACCGGGAAGACGGCGACGACGGCATCGGCGTCGAGGATCCGCCGCATGTGGGCGTGCGTCTCGTCCGAGTACGGCTTCTCCCGGTTGCCCCAGTCCGGCTGGTCCTCCGCGTTGATCCGCGGGTCGAACCCCGCGGCGTGCAGGTCGAGCAGGTCGATGCGGTACCCGGCGGCCTCGAGCCGGGCGGCCGCGCGGCGGCCTGCGCGATCCGTGCGTTCGGACTCGCGCTGTACCGACGGCGCCTCTCCGAAGCAGCGGCCCGGGACCTCGTCCCGCTCAAGGTCTCCCTCGCCACCAAGGCACCCCGCCGGCACGGCAACATGATCGAGCTCTGCGGCACCAGGAACATCGAGTTCGAAGCTCCGGCCAGCTCGATCACCTTTCTCGTCTCAGATCTGACGGCGCCCGCCCCGCACGCCCAGCCGGGACTGTCGGCGGTCCTGCGCCGGCACGCCGAGCACACCCTGACCGCCGCGGTCCCCCTGTACACCTGGCTGAACCTCTTGCGCGACGCGCTGGCGTCCTCCCGTGGCGACACGGCTCGGGGCTACGCAGGCGCCCGCGCCCTGCGCCGGGAAGGAACCTCGCGGTCACCTGCAAAAGTAGGTCGTGCATACTTTTGCAGGCGGATTGTGGCGTTCCGGCCGGCCGCGACGACCGCGACGACCGCACCACACCAGGGGACACGCAGACATGCACACCGGTACACCCGGCACCGGCGACTTCGGCACGCTCCTGCACCGTCTGCGGACGGAGGCCGGGCTGAGCCAGGAGGAGCTGGCACACGCGGCGGGGGTGAGCGTGCGGGCGCTGTCGTACATGGAGCGCGGACACTCGCGGGGGCCGCAGCGCCGCACCGTGCAGGCACTGGCCGGCGCCCTTCGCCTGGACGGGGCCGGCGCCCGGGAGCTGGAACGCACCGCGAGCCTGGGCCGTCCGCGGAAGGCCCGCACGGTGGACGTACCACCACCGGCGGTCGTACCGGACGCGGTCGAGCAGATCGCTGCGCCGGATCTGCTGCCGCGTGCACCGCGTGGGTTCTACGGACGAACGGCGCAACTCGACGCCCTGACCCGCGCCGCCGAAGGCGAGGCGCCCGTCTGTCTGGCCGTCGGGCCCGCCGGGGTCGGGAAGACGGCCCTTGCGCTGCACTGGGCCCACCTCAACCGTGCAGCCTTTCCCGACGGGCGGCTCTACGCCGACCTGCGCGGCTTCGCCGACGCGGGCGAGCCCACGCTCATGGAGGTGCTGCGGGAGTTCCTGCCCGCGCTCGGTGTGCCGCGCGAACGGATACCGGAGTCGGAGAACACCGCGGCTGCACTGTTCCGCTCGCTCGCCGCCGACCGCCGGCTCCTCGTCGTGCTCGACAACGCGCGGGACTCCGGGCGGGTCAGGCCGCTCCTTCCAGGGGGTCGCCGCTGCGTGACCGTCGTGACGAGCAGACACCGGCTGCCGGGGCTGATCGTCACCGACGACGCCCGGCCCGTTGCGGTGGACGTGTTCGGCCGGCAGGACGGCACCATGCTCCTCGCCGCGGTGCTCGGCACGGAACGCGTGGCCGCAGAGCCGGCGGCTGCGCGACGGCTCGCAGAGCTGTGCGACGGGCTTCCGCTGGCGCTGCGGGTGGTGGCTGCCCGGCTGACGCAGCGCCCCGGCCTGTCCCTGGACGCGATGGCTGCCGAGCTGTCCGACGAGGCGCGCAGGCTGAGCCTGCTGGAGGTGGAGGACACCGGCGTGCAGGCGGCGCTGCGACTGACGCTGCAGCAGCTGCCGCAGGACGTCTCCCGGCAGTTCGCCCACCTCGGCCTCCACCCCGGTACGCACGTGGACCGGTATGCGGCGGCAGCCCTGGCGGGTACGACCCCGGCGGCCGCCGAAGCCGCCCTGGAGGAGCTGGCCGCCGCGCACCTGGTCACGGAGACGGCGCCCGGCCGATGGACCCTGCACGACCTCGTGCGGCTCTACGCACGGAGCCTGGATGCCGCGCCAGGAGTGCTCACGCGCGTGCTCGACCACTACATCGCCACGGGTCTCGCGGCCGTCGCGGCGGCGGAACCCGGCAACGAGGCGTGCTTCCCGCTGCCGGCGGACCACCTGCCGCCGGCTGCCGTCCGGGAATTCGGCGATCGTTCCGCTGCCGTGGCCTGGTACGCGGCGGAGCGGGATGACCTCACGCGGGCGGTGGCTGCGGCGCAGGCCGCGGGGCTGCACGGCAGGACCTGGCGGATCGTGCTGACGCTGTGGCCGCTGATCGTGTGGCGGGTACGGGACGGCTGGGTCCCGCTCCTGGAGACCGGACTCGAGGCGGCTCGGGCCGACGCCGATCAGCACGGCGAGGCACGGGTGCTGAACGTGCTCGGCTGGGTGCTGATCGAGGAAGGGCGCATCGAAGAGGCGCTGACCCACCTCAGGGCGGCGTCCGCGCTCGCCTCCGCGGCAGGCGACCCGGTGGCCGAGGCGAATGCCCTGCTCGTGCTGGCCATGGCACAGGCGGCACTCGGCGGTTCGGACGAGGCGGCGCAGGGGTGCGAGCGGGCGGTGGAACTGGCCCGCGAGGCCGACGACCGGACCATCGAGAGGCTGGCCCTGCAGCACTTGGCCCGTCATTGGGCCGACGCGGGGAAATGGCGCGAGGCCCTCGACACGGCGACCGAGGCACTGGCCTTCGACGACCGGTCCGGAACGGCCGACGTCCCCCGGATACTGCTGCTCATGGTGAGGGGAGAGGCGCTGCACGCCCTCGGCCACGAAGCCGAGGGCATCGCGCAACTCGACCTCGCGGCCCGGGAGGCGGAGTCCTCCGGCTACGAGGACGGCGCAGTACGGGCACTCGGCGTCCTGCTGAAGGTCGCGGCGGACGAGGAACTCCAGGCACGCCACGACGCGGCAGTTGCGCGGCTCACCACGCGGACGTGACGCCGGTCGCCGGCATGCGCGCCGGGAACGCAGGTCGGGACGGGTCACCGGCAGGCAGTACGACGACGGCCCCGCGAGCGCTTTCCGTTCGCGGGGCCGTCGTACGGGCCGAGGTGGTGCCGGTCGCAGCGAGGGGGCACTGCGGCCGGGCACGCGGTGATCAGCCGTTGAGCGGGGTGTCGTAGTGGAGCCACTGGGACCAGTTGCCGTTGTGGTCGCGGTTGCGGCCCCAGTACTCGCCGGCCTGGTCCCAATAGAAGGCCCGGAAGGACCACGGGTCGCTCGTGTCGTAGTCGTGGACGTACACCTTGCTGTACGCCTTGCCGCCCATGGACATCCATCGCGACCAGTCCCCGTCGCTGTCGGTCCAGCGGGTCCACACCGCACGGTCGGTGCCGACGACGAACTCCTGCGTCGTGCCGTTGGGCAGCGGGTAGCTGGTCACCCCGTACTCGCAGAAGTAGACGCCGCCTCCGCGCGAGCAGTAACTCGCCTGCGCCGGCGTGGCCATCACCGCGACACTCGCGACCGCGGTGGCCGCGATCACGGCCGCCTTGAGCTTACGGACAAGCATGACTCTCTCTTTCGTACGTGCGACCGCCCGTCCGGGCAGTGACGCGGTGCTGACAGCAGACTTTCCGGCCGCCCGCCGGCTTCCCCCTGTGGAGCCTGCCGGATCGGTGTCGCTGGAATACCGACGGTGTGTGGGGACCTCCGCACCGCCTGGGCGCGGGGCGTGCGCCGACCGCCGGCCGACTCGTCGAGCGGGGCGGCGAGGCCGGAACCGGAGAGCCGGCAGCCGAAGACCACAGTCCCGTGCGGGGTGGGGGCGGAAACGGAGTGTCCGCGATCCCACCGGACGCCGGGCCGGTGGCCGCGGCCACGGCCGCGATGACGACACCGCCGGCCCTCACCAGGGCGCCGGCCCGCGCAGTGATCTTCCGCTTCATGCTGGCCCTTACCTTTTGCTCTGCTCGGGATTTCCCGCTCTTCCTTCCCGGACCGCCGAAGGGGCCGGGCCGGGGCGCTGTGCACAGGCGGTGGGGTGGTCCGCCCGTGCAGGGGCAGCGCCCCGGCGGCAGACACAGTCGATCACGGTGGAGGGGTGCCGTCCCAGGCAGTTCCACCCGCAAAAGTACGGGCGGGGCGGGGCCGCCGGCGCGACGGTGGTGTCGACCGGGGGGGAACCACTGCACGATGCCGGGGGCGGGGTGCTGCGTCCGGGGGGGTGCGGTCTGCGGCCGCACACCTGGCCGGGGTGGCTCCGGTGGGCGAACCGTGCCGGGCCGCCCTCCGCGAGGTGGGCGGGACCGCTGCCGGGCTGCTGCTGCGGCAGGCCGTCGGCCCCGGCGCCCTCACCCGCCGGTGCCGCACCCTCGGCGATCGGGCCACGCGCATGGAGTTCGAGCCCGAGGCCGGTGCCCGCGAGCGGCAGTGCAGGGAGGACACGACCGGTCCCCGCGCCATCGCGGGCGTGTGCGTTCGGCTCCTGCTGGGGCGGCGTATGGAGCCCGCCCGGCGGCGGCTCCGGTCCTCGACGGGCAGCGGCCGCCGGCGTCGGGCGTGCGGGCCGAGCGGGTGGCTGATGCGGCCCGCGACCGAGGCGGCCAGGGCCGCGTCCAGACCCTGCGCGGTGGTGTAGCGGACGTCGAGGCCGAAGCCCGGGGTGCCCGTCGTACCCATCCTGTGAGGAGTGGTAGTTCTCACCCACCGCCCCCGGCCCCGGTGCCCGGCCAGGGCACCGCTTGCGTGGGGCATGTCCCCCGGCGCGCACAGGGGCTTCTCCACGAGGAGGGCGGCATCCCCCGCCCAGGGCGCACGGGCTTCCCCATCCGGCCGTAACCGACCAGGGCGCAACGTCACGTCGTGGGGCAACATCACGAACTCGGCCGCCCCGGACCCTGCCGGGCGGGCACTCGGGGTCCCTCGGGCCTGTCCGCGGCAGGCCCGGCTTCACCCCGGCCACCGATCGCCACGCCGCACCCGGTCGGACCCCCTCATCCGTTCGGCCCGGCACGCGGTGCGGGCCGGGCCGAACGCGGTGATGCTGGCGGTGACCGCACGGACTCCGGCTACGGGCCCCGCCCGCCCACGCGCCGCAGGGTCCCACCCCCGGCGCGCGTCCGGTGCATCAGGGACGGGGCGCCTTCCGCCGGGCCGGCACAGGAGGCACGGTGGCACCTCTGGCACGGATTCCCCTGGACGGCGGGGGCTGGCTGCTGGTCGAGGCCCCACCCAGCGTCACGGAGGGGCCGGTGAAGGCGGGCCGCCTCAAGGAGACCGTGCAGGACCTGCCGGGGAGCCTTCAGGAGGCGCTGGGCCCGGTCACCGCGGCCATGCACGCCACGCTGGAGCAGCTGCGCAAGGCCGGCCCCGACGAGATCGCGGTGGAGTTCGGCCTCGATCTCGCGGTGGAGGCCGGCGCGGTGATCACCCGGACCGGGGCCCACTGCCACTTGACGGTGACCGTCACCTGGCAGAAGCAGCGCCGTGCCGATCCGGGGCCGCCGGACGCGCATGAAGGGCTGGGCTGATCCGATGGACGACACCGACAGCGGACCGGCCGCCGGGCACACGCCGGATCTGCCGCCCGCCATCGCGCAGGTCCTCGGACCGGACGGGAACGTGGCCGGCGCAGGTTTCCTGGTGGCCGACGGTGTCCTGGTCACCTGTGCACACGTCGTGGAGGCCGCGGGGGGTACGCCCGGCGGCCGGGTGCGGCTGGTGTTCCCGCACGTCGCGGGTGCGCCCGGCGCCGAAGGCGAGGTCCTGCACGAGTCCTGGCGGGCGCCGGAGGCCGAGGACGTGGCCGTCGTACGGCTTGACGCCGCGCCCGCGGGGGCGCAGGTGCTGCCACTGGGCTCGGCGGCCGGCTGCCGGGGGCACGGGGTGCGCTCGTACGGCTTCCCCGCGCAAGCGCAGGCGGGCGGCCACCACGGCTATGCCGTGGCCGGCGACCTGCTGCCCGCCACCGCGGGCGGGGGCGTGCACCTCCAGCTGACCGGCGCCAACGACCTGACCACCGGTTTCAGCGGCGGTCCGGTCCTGGACGACATGACCGGCCTGGTCATCGGCATGGTCACCGAGATCACCGCCCCCGACACGTACGAGCGGGGGCAGGGCATCGCCTATGTGACGCCGACGGAGGTCCTCCGGGAGATCCGGCCGGACCTGGCCGCGCGGGACGTGTGCCCGTACCGGGGCCTGGAGGTGTTCACCGCCGAACACGCCCGGTGGTTCGAAGGCAGGCGGGACGCCGTCCAGCAGGTGCTGGCCGGACTCGCCGGGCCGCACCGCCTGACCCTCCTCCTCGGACCGTCCGGCTCGGGGAAGTCGTCGCTGATCCAGGCCGGTGTGCTGCGCGCACTGGCCGACGGGGAGCTGCCGGGCAGCGACCGGTGGCTGCCCGTCCTCGCCCGCCCGCGGCAGGACCTGCCCGCCGAACTCGAACGGGCCGGGCTGGCCGGGGCCGCCTCCGAGGGCATCGCCGGGGCCGTCACCCGCCGGCTCGCGGCGGAACCCGCCGACCGGCTCATCGTCCTGGTCGTCGACCAGTTCGAAGAGCTCCTCTCCCGGCCCGCCGACGGGCCGGACCGCCGCGCGGAGATCGCGCACCAGATCACGGCGGCCGTCGAATCCGCCGCGGCACTGCACGTGGTCCTGATCATGCGCGACGACTTCTACCCGCAGTTGGCCGCGGTGACCCCCGCCCTGCTGGAGGCCGCCATGCCGGGGCTCCTCAACGTGCCGGGCACGTTGAGCCGGCAGGACCTGCTCGACATCGTCATCCGGCCCGCCGAGGACGTGGGGCTGCGCTTCCAGCCCGGCCTGCCCGAGCAGATCGTCGCCGACGTCCTGGCCACCGCCCCGGAGGGCGCCACGGCCCGCCGGGCACCGGTCACCGTGCTGCCGCTGCTGGAACTGGCACTCAAACAGCTGTGGGAGCGGCGCGAGGACGGATTCCTCACCCACGACGCGTACCGGCGCATCGGCGCGGTCACCGGAAGCCTGACCAACTGGTGCGACACCGTGCTGAGGCGGCTGACGCCCGCCCAACGGCCCGTCGCCCAGCGCGTCCTGACCTCCCTGGTCCGTCCCGACGACCCCGAGCTCCGCATTCCCGCCATCCGCGCGCAGCTGCCCCTCGACGAACTGCGCGAGCTGGCCGCCGGGCCCGGTGGGACACCCGACGGCGACGGCACCTTCGACGAGGTCATCACCGCCCTCACGAGCCAGCGGATCATCACCACCCAGACGCTCCGCGCCCCCGAACACCCCGGCCCGGAGGCGGGGCAGCCGACCGCCGAACCCGGGCAGCCGGTCGCCGAACTGATCCACGACGCGCTCATCCGCGACTGGGGCACGCTGCGCGAATGGGTGAGCCAGGACCACCGCTTCCAGAGCTGGCTGGACCGGACCCGGGAACGGCGCGCCCGCTGGGCCGAGAAGAACGACCCGGGAGACCTGCTCGGCGGAACGGCCCTGGCCGAGGGCCTCGACTGGGCGCAGCAGCGGGCCCTGCCGGGCGACATCGCAGCCTTCCTGGAGGCGAGCAAGAGCCGGCAGCAGGCCGCCATCCGCCGCAGCAGGCGCCTCAACACCGTCCTGGCGGCCCTGCTCGCAGTGGCCCTGGTCGCCGCGGGCGGCGCGCTGTGGCAGTGGCGGACGGCGGTCAGGGCACGCGAGGCCGCCCAGTCCCGGCAGCTCGCCTCCGAGTCGAACGCGCTCATCACGGCGAACCCCGAACTGGCCTCGTTGCTGGCCGTCCAGGCCTACCGGACCAGCCCTTCGGCCGAAGCCCGGGAGAGCCTGCAGAACGCTGCCGCCCTCCCGCTGCACCACCGCTTGTCAGGCCACGAAAGCGAGGTGTACGCGGTGGCGTTCAGTCCCGACGGGCGCACCCTGGCCAGTGGCGGCACCGACGGGACCGTACGGCTGTGGGACGTGGGCACCGGTAGACCGGAGGCCACCCTGGATGTGGCCACCGCCGCGATCGCCCTGGCCTACAGCCCCGACGGGAAGACCCTCGCCACCAACAGCGGCGAGTCGGATGTGGGTCTGTGGGATGTGGCCACCCGGAAACAGACCGCCGTGCTGACCGGGCACAGCGAACAGGTTCACGCGGTGGTCTTCAGTCCCGACGGGCACATGATCGCCACCGGCGGCGTCGACGACACCGTACGGCTGTGGAATGCGGCCGGCAAACCCCTCTTCCTCCTCGACGAGCACGGCGACAACGTGACCTCACTGGCGTTCAGCCCCGACGGAGGCGCCCTCGCCAGCGGCAGCTACGACGGAACCGTGCGCTTCTGGAACCCGGCCACGGGCAAGGCCCGTTCCGCTCTGCCCGAACAGCGGGGGGCGGTGTCGGCGGTGGCGTTCAGTCCCGACAGGCGTACCCTCGCCAGCAGCAACGGCGACGGGACGATGAGCCTGTGGAACCTGGGAGCCGGAGGCGGAACTCTTCGCACCACCATGGACGGGGATGCCGCCTCGATGTCGTTCAGCCCCGACGGGCGCACCCTCGCCACCGCCGACGGCCACAGCGTGAAACTGTGGGACGTGGAGACGGGTACGGAGCGCGCCACCCTGTTCGGGCACTCCAACGAGGTGACCTCGGTGGCGTTCAGCCCCGACGGGCGCAGCCTTGCTTCCGGGAGTCTCGACCACAGCGTCCGCTTGTGGGAGGTGACCGACCGCAGCACGCTGACCGGGCACACCACCGGCGTACTGTCCGTGGAGTACAGCCGCGACGGGCGGATGCTTGCCACCGGCAGCCCCGACGGGACGGTGCGGCTGTGGAACCCGGCCACCGGAAAGCCCCGCACCCGGCTCGACCAGCACGGCCCCTCGGTGATCTCCACGGCTTTCAGCCCCGACGGCCACACCCTCGCCACCGGCAGTCTCGTCGACCCGCGCGTTCGGGTGTGGGACGTGGGCAGCAGAAAGATCGTCGCCACCCTGGACACGCACACTCAGCAGGCGAACACCGTGGCGTTCAGTCCCGACGGGGGCACTCTTGCCGTCGGCACCTCGGACGGAACCGTGCAGTTGTGGGACCTGCGGACCCGCAGCATGCGAGGCGTTCTGGACGAGCACATCAACGCGGTGACGTCCATGGCGTTCAGCCCCGACGGCAAGACCCTCGCCACCGGCGGTCTCGACCGCACCGTGAAGCTGTGGGACGTCGCGAGCGAGAAGAGCCTCACCACCCTGGACGAGCACAGCGACCGCGTGACGTCGGTGGCGTTCAGCCCCGACGGGAACACGCTGGCGTCGGGCAGCTTCGACCGCACCGTTCGGCTGTGGAACCTCGCGGCCCGCAAGACCCGCACCACCCTGATCGGGCACGCCGACGCGGTGAACTCGGTCGAGTTCAGCCCCGACGGGCAGTCCGTGGCCAGCGGCAGCACCGACACCACCGTACGCGTGTGGGACGTCGGCTCCGGAAAGACCCGCACCACCCTCATCGGCCACTCCAACGCGGTCGAGTCGGTGGCCTTCAGCCCCGACGGCCGGACCCTCGCGAGCGGCAGCCTCGACAAGACCGCGCGGCTCTGGAACACCGTGCTCCCCGCCCCCGCCGCCGCGGTCGAGAAGATCTGCCGGGCCATCAAACGCGACCTCACCCCCGAGGAACGCACCGCCTACCTGGCGGGCCGGGCCGGTGGTGCGGTCTGCCCGTCCGGCTGAGGGGGCCGAGGTGGCCGGGCACGCGGTTCGGCTTCACCGTGTCTCTCGCAGGCAGTGGGCAGCCCGATGCGCAAGCCTGAGGCATCCCGATGTCGGGGTTGTATGCAGCCGGAGTGCATACAGGCCCCCGGTGAGGATCCGGCTTGCATGCACGTAGCCGCATACGCGGCAGACGGCAACGCACTCGAAGACAATTCCCGCAAGGAATATCTTGCTTGGTACATCTTTCACGCATGGTCCGGTGCTCAAGGAGCAGTCCTGGGCCCACCCCGCCCGGCAGACGCCCGCCCGTTCCGCGATCATCGCCGTGATGCGCACCACTCTGCGGGCCCCTCGGGTCGGGCATGCGCGAGCATGACCGGAATGGACACTCGTTTCCTCGGCATTGCCGATCTGGTCGAAGCCCCGTCCGTGGCGGTGGTGGTCGACGTCATGCGTGCTTTCACCGTGGCTGCCTGGGCCTTCGGCCAAGGGGCGGAGAAGATCGTTCTTGCCGAGTCGCTGGACGAGGCCCTGGCCCTCAAGGCTCGCCATCCGGATTGGGCTGCGCTCAAAGACGGTCCGCACGCGCCCGGCTTCGACATGGTCAACTCGCCAGGTCTGCTGCGGTCTGTTGACCTCAGCGGACGGACCGTCGTGCAGAAGACGACGGCAGGGACGGTCGGCGCCCTCGCGGTCAAGGACGCGTCGCTGGTGCTGTGCGCCGGCTTCGTGGTGGCAGAGGCAACGGCCCGGCTCTTGCGGACATGCAGCAGTGACGGTGTCACCTTCGTGGTCACGGGGGAAGACGGGCAGGCCGACGAGGATCTGGCGTGTGCCCAGTACATCGCTCGGAGGGCCACCGAGGCGGAGACGGATGCTGCAGAGTTCCTGCGTCGCGCTGCCGAGTCCCGCGCCGCCGCCGAGCTGACGGAGGGCGTGCGTCAAGGAGTACATCCCGATGACGTTGCGCTCTGCCTTGAGCTCGACCGGTTCCCCTTCGCCATGGCGGCCGCTTTGGAAGGCTCGCTCATGGTCCTCCGTCCGTGCGCCGTACCGTCGCTGACCGAAGATGCGCCCGTTTGACCGCTGGTGACGTCCGACTGTCACCAGACAGGGGTGCGCCCGGCGTGTGGGGCCCGGAAAGGGTGCGGCGGGCGGGGGGCGTATCGCCAGACTCCGGCAGAGGCCGGGGACAGGGTGTCGGCGGTGTCGCGTATGCGACGGCGGCCCAGGAGCCGCGGTCGTCCGCGAGGATGACAAGGTGGCCTCGCCGCTGCCGTCGGCGGCCTCGGCCGGCAGGTGCCAGGCGTCCGGGGAGGGCCAGGTCGATGAAGAACAGGCCTTGGCGTCGGAGGGCGCAAGCGCGCGATTCGGTTCAGTCCTGTCGTGGTGGGCTGGGGCACGGCATAACCTGAGAAGTGTCTGCGGTCACGGTCTCGTGAGAGCCATGACCCCAGTCGGCACAGATGGCTGCCATGCCGACGCCGGGCGGGGTTCCGAGGACAGGCCGTGTTCCAACCGTTCACGCTTGAACGCTCGTCGGCCCTCGTCCATGGCTGGTGCGGCGGGCGCCAACCGGCTTGAGGTGAAGCGCCATGTCCCACACCATGCGAAGGATGTCGCGGGTCGCAGCCTGCTTTGGTTTCGCGGCCGCTTGCATCTTGCCCAGCCTGGCGAGTACGGCCGAGGCGGCGGCGCCGGCGACTCCAGTCGGCCAGGGCTTCTTCCTCATCAAGGCCAGGCATTCCAACATGTGCTTGGACGTAGCCCACGCCAGCACGGCGCACGCCGCCCCGGTCGTGCAGGCCCGTTGTTGGAGCGGCCACAACCAACAGTGGCGCCTTGTGCCGCAAGGCGACGGGGTGCGATTCAAGATCCAGGCCAGGCACTCCAACCTGTGCCTGGACGTTGCGCATGCCAGCCGAAAGCACGGTGCCCCGGTGGTGCAGGCCAATTGCTCGGGCGGCAGCAATCAGGTGTGGTGGTTCGCGCCCGCGCAGGGAAGGAGGCCACTGGTGAACGGGCCCCTCGGGCGGGTGCCCCATATCGGCAACAGTGCCGCGATCGTCTCGGACCACACCGGGATGGTGCTGGACGTCCTCAACCGCAGCCAGGCCCACGCCGCACCGGTGGTCGTCGCGGGTCTCGGAAACGGACGTGAACCCGCCACCAACCAGCTGTGGCGCTTCGAGAGGCCGACGGCCAATCTTTGACCACTAGCCTTGCCGCAGACCCCGCCACGGGGATCAAGGACCTGAAATGGCATGGCACTGGTGCGCGGCCGCCGATATGTCGTGATGGACCGGCACAGATGCGTTCTGGGCACCCCTGCAGTTGAGGGTGCTCGAGGAGGGGAAATCCGCTGGTGGCGGGCTGGCGTACGGGGGATGCTGGCGTTGTGATCGAACGGGATGACGCGATACGCATCGTTGAGGAACACCTGTCGCGTGGCCATCAGGCGGGGGTCGCCCCCGGGGCCGAGCAGTTCCGGCGCAGCGTGATCGTCGGCGTGGTCGAGCACGAGCTGGTCTGGAAGGTCTACGTCCAATCCGAGGAGTATGCGCGAACGCGCAACGCAGCCGCGTTGCTGGTGGGACACGGTCCGTATCTGGTCGACCGCGCCGACGGAGGGCTCCACTCGGTCGGAGCCGTCTCCGAGATCGAGGGGGCATGGGAAGACGACTACCGGGGCCGTATCCGAGGACTGCCGGTACGCACTGCGATGGATGATCTCCACGACGAGCTACGGACGGCAACTGAAGCAGCGGGCGGGCGCATGGCCGCCGTCCGTGTCCTCCGCCGGAAGGTGCCCGAGTTGTCCCCGACACGTGCCCTCGCCTATGTCACCGGCCTCCTCGAAGGGGAAGTGCCGGCAGAGCTCCTGGCCGTTGCTCGCCGCGAGCTGGTGAAACCCGTCGACCGTGTACTGACCGTACGTACCTGCGGCGTTGATGCCGACTTCTGAGTTGCGACGCGTCGAACCCACCGACGGCATGCCGCCGACTTCGGTGGCTTCCGGTCCGGGTGTATGCGTCGCCCTCTCGCAGGTCAGCACGCCTGCGAAGTCGGGTCGGCGACAGTCCCTCGGTTCGGCAGAGGCGGGGCATCACGCCGGGCTGGGCAAGGACCAGCGTCCGCACCAGAGCGCAGGAGGCTCGCCCGTACGACCGGCGGTTGCTCAGCTTGATGCGCGTATGAGGTTCTGGCCGCGGCGTGCGCGGGCGAGGGTGCTGGACTCGGGGTCGCGGGGGTCGCGGGCAGCGGTGAGATCGGGGCCGTCAGGCGGTACTGCCGATCGCCAATCCGGCGTACGCCAGTGCCGAGAGGGCCAGGGCGGCGGCGGGCAGGGCCCGCGCGGGCGGGTCGCCGCGGTGCAGGTGGACCACTGCGGCCGCCGTCATGAGTAGCGCCAGCCCGATCGCGGCGGCCACGCCGAGGGGGGCGGAAGCCGGTCCGAGCACCAGCCCGACGGCTCCCGTCACTTCCGCGGCTCCGACGACGCGGTAGAGGCCCGGCGACATGCCGAGGTGTGCTGCCGCCCGGCGCATGAACGGCACTGCGGCGATCTTGGCCGCTCCCAGGGGCAGGAAGACCAGGGTCAGGAGGGCGGCGAGGGTGATCTGCGCGGTTGTCATGTCGACCGGCCCTGGCGTTCGGCACCCAGGCGGGCGAAGTAGTCGATGAGGTCGGGGGTGTCCACGGCAGCCGGGTTGACGACCTGCTCGACCGGGGCGCCCTGGAGGAGGCGTTTGACGGGGACTTCGAGTTTCTTGCCGGTGCGGGTGTGCGGGATGCCGGGGACTTCGAGGATCTCGTCGGGGACGTGGCGGGGTGAGGCGCCGGTCCGGATCGCCCCCTTGATCTTCTCGCGGAGCGGGTCGTCCAGGGTCGCGTCGGCGGCGAGGACCACGAACAGCGGCATCCAGTAGCCGCCGTCGGGTTCTTCCGCGCCGATGACAAGGGCCTCGGTGATCTCGGGGAGGCGCTCGACGACGTCGTGGATGTCGGCGCTGCCCAGGCGTACGCCGTTGCGGTTGAGGGTGCTGTCGGAGCGGCCGTGGACGATCACCGAGCCGTGGGGGGTGAGGGTGATCCAGTCGCCGTGGCGCCACACGCCCGGGTAGGAGGTGAAGTAGGCGTCGCGGTGCCGGGTGCCGTCGGGGTCGTTCCAGAAGGACAGCGGCATGGACGGCATCGGGCGGGTGACGACCAGTTCGCCGACCTGGTCCACGACCGGGACGCCCTGGGCGTCGTACGCGGCCAGGGCCACGCCCAGGTGGGGTGCTGAGAGCTCACCTGCCCAGACGGGTGTGTTGGGGGCGCTGCCGGCGAAGCCGGAGACGACGTCCGTGCCGCCGCTGATGGACGCGAGCAGGACGTGGTCGCCGACGTGGTGGCGGACCCAGGGGTAGGCGGAGGCGGGCAGTGCGGAGCCGGTGCAGCCGACCACGCGGATCGAGGACAGGTCGTGCGCCGAGGGGTCCATGCCGTACTTCGCCATGCCCAGCAGGTACTGGGGGCTGGTGCCGAAGACGGTCACCCGGTGGCGCGCGGCCAGCTCCCACAGGACGTCGAGCTTGGCGAAGGGCGCCGGGCTGCCGTCGTAGGTGCACGGGGTGGCGCCGGTGAGCAGCGTGGAGGCGACCAGGTTCCACATCATCCAGTGGGTGGTGGTGTACCACAGGAGGCGGTCGCCGGGGCCGAGGTCGGAGTGGAGTCCGAGGGTCTTGAGGTGTTCGAGCAGGACGCCGCCGTGGCCGTGGACGATGCCCTTCGGCAGGCCGGTGGTGCCCGAGGAGAACACGACCCACAGCGGGTGGTCGAACGGCACCGGCGTGCAGACGAGTTCCTCGGTGCGGGTGGCGGCGTCGTTCCACGGCACCACCGGTGTCGGGTACGGGTGCGACGGCCACGGCAGGCCCACGTGGTCCACGAGCAGCGCCGCCTTCAGCGTCGGCAGCTCACCGGCGAGTTCGAGGGTGGCCTCGCGGCGGTCGTGGGTGGTGCCGTTGAAGAGGTAGCCGTCGGCGGAGATCAGGACGGTGGGTTCGAGCTGGGCGAAGCGGTCGGCGGCGGCCTTGGGGGCGTAGTCCTGCCCGCAGACCGACCACACGGCGCCCAGGCTCGCGGCGGCGAGGAAAGCGACGATCGCGTGCGGGGTGTTGGGGAGGTAGCCCACGACCCGGTCCCCCGTACCGACGCCCAGGTCGCGCAGGGTGGCGGCAACGGAGGCCACCTGCGCCCGCAGCCGGTTGCCGGTCAGCTCGTGTCCGGAGCCGGTCTCGTCGAGGGCGATGATCGCCACGGTGTCGTCGGTGAGGTTGCGCAGGGCGTGGTGGGTGTAGTTGAGGGTGGCGCCGGGGAACCAGCGGGCGCCCGGCATCCGCTCCTCGGCCAGCACCTGCTCGTACGGGGAGTCCGCGTCGATGTCGAAGTACTCCCAGACCGCGGCCCAGAAGCCTTCCAGGTCGGTGACCGACCAGCGGTGCAGGGCGGCGTAGTCGGTCCCGTCGAGCCCGGCGTGGCGGGCGAAGTCCATGATCCGGCTGTCGGCGACGGCCTGCGGATCGGGCGTCGTGAAGGGTTGCGGGTACGGCCTGGTCATCGTGGGGCACTCCTCGGCAGGCTCTGCTCGACGGTCCGTGGGGAAGGGTGGGGGCTGCGCGTGGTGTGCAGGAGGGATGCCCAGGCGGCGGTGTCCGTGAAGTCGTGCCTCCCGGCCGGGACGCGGTCGATGACGACGCGGTCGGGGCGCAGCAGGACGGCGTCCGACCGGCCGGCGCGCAGCCAGGCGGCGAGGGTGCCGTCGTCACGGAGGTCGGTGACGGGGATCGCCGGGACGCCGAGTCCGCGGGCGAGGGCGCGCAGCGAGGGCGGGGGTTCGGTGGCGGTCAGGACGGTGAAGCCGTCGCCGAGCAGGTCGTCGAGACGGGAGCGCCGGCCGTCGAGTCCCACGACCCATGGCTGGGGGCAGTGGGTGCCTGCGAGGCTTCTGCGCATACGGCGCCGGACGAGGGGCCCGGCGGTCAGGGGCGGGCTGAGGTCGCGGCCCGCCGCCGCGGTGAGGCCGGGTACGCGGCAGGCCGCTGCCAGGATCCTGCGGCGCAGTGCGGCGGCGCCGTCCTGGCCGCCGGTCATGGCCCAGCCCATGGCGACCGCGAGCCGGATGGCGTGCCGTGCGTGCGGCTTGCGCTCGCTCTCGTAGGTGTCCAGCAGCCGTTCGTCGCCGCCCTGGCCCAGCACGCGGGCCAGTTTCCAGGTGAGGTTGTGGGCATCGCGCAGGCCCGAGCACAGTCCCTGCCCGATGAACGGCGGGGTGAGGTGGGCGGCGTCGCCGAGGAGGAAGATCCGTCCGCTGCGCCACCGGTCGGCCACCCGCGCCCGGAAGGTGTACTGCGTCTCGCGTACGACGTCGAAGTCCCCGTCGTACGAGGGCGACAGCCACGGTGCGATCAGTTCGCGGACCGGTCGCTGCCCGTCGTGCAGGCGGAACTCCCAGCGGTAGCGGTCCTCGCCGACGCGCATGAACGTCGCCGGCCGGTGCGGGTCGCAGACCTGGTCGACGCCTTCCCAGCAGCGGACGTCGGCCTTCGTGCGGACGTCGATGACGGTCCAGCGCTCCTCGAAGCGCAGGTCCTCCCATGCGGCGCCGATGGCGGCACGGGTGAGGCTGCCCGCGCCGTCGCAGCCGAGGACCGCCTCGGCCCGGAGGTGGTGCTCGCCTTCCTCGTCGCGGTAGGTCACGCGCACGGGGCCGGTGGTGTCCGGGACGATGCCGGTGACCTCGACACCGCCCCGCAGCTCGCACTCCGGGCGCTGGGCGAGGGCGTCGCGCAGCAGTCGTTCCAGCTCGGGCTGGTCGAACATGCTGGTCTGCGGGTAGCCGTGATGGCCGTGCTCGGTGCGCCGGAACTCGGCCATGACCCGGTGGCGGGCGTCCAGCAGCCGGAGTCCGTTCGCGGGGCGGGCGATCGCGGCGAACTCCTCGCCCACGCCTGCGGCCTGGAGGATGCGGCGCACCTCGTCGTCGGTGGCGACGGCACGCGGGAGCGGGTAGACCTCCTGGTGGCGTTCCAGGACGAGGGTGCGGATACCGCGCCGGGCGAGGAGGAGGGCGGCGGTCACGCCCACCGGTCCGGCGCCGATGATCACGACGGGTGCGGGGTCCGGCTGCGCGGGCCCGGGTGCGGTGTCCCGGGGTCCGGCCTGGTCGGCGGTCATGTGCGGCTCACCTCGGGTCCTTCCCCCGAGCTCTTCGAGCAGGGGGTGCCCTCGGCGTCCGTGACGGGCGTGCGCTGCTCGCCGAGGTCGATCCGCCCGTCCGGGGTCGAGATCGTCGCCGTGATCACGTCCCCGGTGTGCAGGTAGTGCGGGTTGCGCGCCTGGCTCTTGAAGAACGCCTTCCACTTCACGGCGGGCGGCAGCAGCGCGCCGATCTTCTCGACCGCCTTGGGCGGGGCCTTCAGGGCGGTGCCGCCGGGGGTTCCGGTGAGCAGCAGGTCGCCGGGGTCGAGGGTCTGGAAGCGGGCCAGCAGGGTCAGCGCCTGCGCCGGGCGGACGATCATGTCGGCGAGGGTGCGGTCCTGGCGCAGTTCGCCGTTGACCGACAGCCGCAGCCGCAGGTCGAGGAGGTGGGTGAAGTCCTCGGGCTCCAGCAGCGCCAGGTAGGGCCCGGTCGGTGTGAAGGTCGGGTACGACTTGCTCTCGTAGAACTGCGTCTTGGTCAGCTGCACCTCACGGGCGCTGACGTCGTTCGTGATCACCAGCCCGGCGACGTACGACGGCAGGTCGCGCTCCTCGACCACGGTGCCGACGGGCAGGGGCGCGCCCATGACGAGCCCGAGTTCGATCTCGTAGTCGAGGAACTTCACGTGCGAGGGGCGGACGACGGCCTCGCCCGGACCGCTGACCGAACCGGACGCCTTGCGGAAGAAGGCGGGCGGGATCTCGCCGGTGAAGCCCGAGTCGCGGGCGTGGCTGCGGTAGTTGACCATCTGGGCGACCACGCGGCAGGGGGTGGTGACCGGCGAGAGGGCGACCAGGTCGGCGACGGGCGTGCCCGCCTCCCCGGAGAGGGCGGCCTCGCGCACGGCAGCCCGGTCGGCGATCAGCTCGGCGGTGGTGACGGCCTTGGTGGCGACGGGGACGGCGCGGTCGCATGGGGTCTTCCCTGCTCGAGCGGTGTCGAGGGCTTGGGGAAGGAGGACCCACCATCCCTCGGCGGTGCGCAGGACGTTGGTGCTCATGTCGGTACCTTCGTGTGGGGGTCGGGTTTCAGGACCTGGCGGCTTTGAGCAGGCCCAGCAGGCGTGCCGGATCCATCTCGTTGTCGCCTCGCAGGGCTTCGATGACGTCACGGACCCGCTGCGGGGAGGGGCTCGCGCCGAGGAAGTCGCGGGTGGCAGGAGGTCCCCACTGGGCGAGGCCGGTGGTGGACATGGGTGCCCAGCCGGGCTCCAGGTCGCAGGAGAACAGGTCGCCGTCGGCGAAGTGCTCGAGCATGAGGCGGTCGGGGTCGCGCCAGTAGTCGAAGAGCTGGCTGCCCTGGATGTGCCGGCCGATGCCCCAGCTGCGCTGGTAGCCGCGCTCGGCCAGGTACTCGCCGCCCGCGGCAATCGAGTCGAGGTCGGTCACCTGGTAGGCGGAGTGGACGTAGCCGTTGCCCGGGCCCAGGTGCATGGCCAGTGTGTGGTGGTCGACGGCCCGGCTGCCCTGGTCGCAGCGGATGAACGCCATCGTCGGGCCTCGGCCGCGCTGGCCGTCCAGGAACAGGAAGTCGGACACGATCATCCCGAGGGTGTCCAGGTACCAGTCCAGGGCGCGCCCGAACACCCTTGTCTCCAGGACCACATGGCCCAGGCGCTGGATGCGGGAGGGTTCACGCGGCGGGCGCTGGGTGACGTTCGTCCGATGGTGATCGGTGCCGAAGTTGAGCAGCAGCGGCTGCTGCTCGGGCAGTGCCGGCAGTTCCTCCGCGCAGTGCACGACCCGGACCGGGAAGCCGGAGGGGTCGAGCAGGTCGACCGCCTTGCCGCCGCCGGGCACGTCCGCGTCCCGTACGGACGTGCCCGTGGCGCGGGCCAGCCGGTCCAGGTCGGCCCGCTCGGCGGCGCGGAACGCCGGGCCGATGAAACGGGAGGTCCGGCCGCGCCGGATCACCATGCACGGCGGGCCGGCGAAGGTGCCCCGCAGCCACAGTTCGCCTTCGCTCCGGGCGGCGATGGCGAAGCCGAAGTCCCGGGCGAAGACCTCGGCCCGGTCCAGGTCGGGCTTCTCGAACTCCAGCCATGCCAGGTCGGCCGCCTTGATCACGGGATTGCGGGACCGCCCGGGATGTTCGCCGCGCAGGGCTCCCTGCGCGCTGTGGAGGTCCTGGTGGGCCGTCCTGACGCCCGGGACGCCGACTGCTTCGATGCGGGCTTCGGACATGGTGTCCTCCAAGCAACATAGGCGTAATGATGAAATCATCAAGTGTGAGAGTTCCATCGTCAAGGTGCTCGCGGCGAGAGATGATGAATTCATCAGGACTGCGATGGTCATCGTCTCCACGGATAGACTCTGCGTATGCCTACGTCCGCCCCGCCCAGCAACCGGTTCGAGCGGCGACGCGCCGAGACCCGCGGAGCCCTCGTCCGCGCGGCCCGCCGGATACTCGCCGAGGCCGGGGACACCAGCGTCAGCATCCAGGTGATCGCGGAGCGCGCCGATGTCGGCTTCGGCTCGTTCTACAACCACTTCGACTCGAAGGCGGAGCTGTTCGAGGCCGCGGTGCAGGACGCGCTGGAGGAGTTCGGCCGGACCTTCGACGAGCACCTGGCCGGCATCGACGACCCCGCGGAGCTCGTCGCGGCGGGCTTCCGGCTCAGCGCCCGCATGGCCGAGTCGCACCCGGAGCTGATGCAGGTGCTGCGCCGCCGCGGCCTGGGCCACATCCACGCGGACAACGGCCTGACCCGGCGAGCCCTCCGGGACGTCCAGGTCGGCACGGCCTCCGGCCGCTTCACCGTCAGCGACCCGACAGTGGCCCTGTCCGCCCTGGGTGGAACCCTGCTGTCCCTGGTGGAGCTGCGATTCGCCCGCCCCGAGGTGGACGGCGACGACGCCGCGGTGAACCTCGCCGAGATGGTCCTGCGCATGCTGGGCGTACCGCCGGACGACGCCCACGAGGTCGCCCGGCGCCCCCTCCCCGACCTCGCCTGACCGCCCACCGGCGTCCGCCCTCGCCCCGCAGCGCACGGCGCGCCCGGACGTAACAGGAACGCGGTCGCAGCGACCCGACGGGGCGGCTCCGGCGGCCCCGCCCGAGGCCTCGGACCGTCCGGGCCGAAGCCTCCAACGTGCGCCGAACACCGCTCCGCGGCTCCCCCGCCGTCCCGGCACGGCTTTGCCGTACGGCTTTCCGCGCAAGCAGCGCGGCACGGTCGACAGCGACGCGACCGCTCGGCAACGAGACGACTGACGTCCTCCCCGCCGTGCAGAGCGGGGATCCCCAGACGCGCCACCCGCGAAGCGGACCAGGTGCGCCGACGGCCGCCACCGCGGGAGCCACGGTGGCGCAGAGGCCCGCCGGAGCGCCGGCGCGGCACCACCTCCGCCAGGCCTCCCCCACCCGCGGATCCGGTTGCCCCGAGGCGTCGGCGACGTGCGCGCGGGTCACGTCGGAACCTCCGGTCGATGAGGCATGGGACCCAGTAGTTGCACACTCATGGGCAATAAATTAACCTGCACATCAGTGGGCAATTAACTGCTTGCCCCGCCGGCCCACGGCCGCGCCCGCCCTCCACCCCCATCCACGGACCCGAAGCCTCCGCTTCGCCTCCCCCGAGGAGTTCTCGATGCCGCTCTTTGCGAACACACCCGCCGAGAAGACGACCGGGCCCTATCCACGGCGCTGGTGGGCCCTGCTGGTGCTCTGCCTGAGCCTGTTGATCGTCGTCATGGCGAACACGTCGCTCGTCGTGGCCGCGCCGGAGCTGACCAAGGACCTGGGCCTGTCCAGCAGTGACCTGCAGTGGGTCATCGACGGCTACACCGTCCCGTACGCCGCACTGATGCTCGTCCTGGGCGCGGTCGGCGACAAGTACAGCCGCCGCGGCGCACTCATCCTGGGCCTGCTGATCTTCGCGGGCGGTTCGGTGATGGGCGGCCTGGTCGACGAGACCAACCTGGTCGTCATCGCCCGCGCGATCATGGGCGTCGGCGCCGCCGTCGTCATGCCGGCCACGCTGTCGCTGCTGGTCGCGATCTTCCCCAGGGCGGAGCGCGCCAAGGCCATCACCGCCTGGAGCGCCACGTCCGGTCTCGCCATCGCCGCCGGCCCGGTGGCCGCCGGCTGGCTCCTGGAGGAGCACGCCTGGGGTTCCACCTTCCTCATGAACGTCCCCATCGCGGTCCTCGGCATCGTCGGCACACTGCTCCTGGTGCCGCCGTCCAAGGCCGAGGGCATGGGCCGGATCGACTACGTCGGCGGACTGCTCTCGATCGTCTTCATCGGCAGCCTGGTCTACGCGACCATCGAGGGCCCGCATTTCGGTTGGGGCGCCGGCCCGATCACCGCGGCCGTCGTGGCCGCTGCCGGCCTGCCGGCCTTCGTGGCCTGGGAGTTGAGGCATCCGAACCCGATGCTGGACGTGCGCAGGTTCAAGGAGCGGCCCTTCAGCGGCTCGATGCTCGCGGTGCTGTTCTTCTTCTTCGGCACCTTCGGTTCGATCTACTACTCCACCCAGTTCCTGCAGTTCGTTCTCGGCTACGACGCCCTGGAGACCGGCATACGCCTTCTGCCGCTCGCCGGAGCCGTCTTCGTCGGCGCCGCCGCCACCGGCAAGCTGGCCCCGAAGCTGGGCGTGAAGCCGGTCGTGGGCGCCGGCATGGTGATCGGAACGGCGGGTGTCTTCCTGCTCACGCAGATCGAGTCGGGCTCGACCTACTCGGACTTCCTGACGCCCCTGCTGATGCTCGGCTTCGCGATCGGCCTGAGCCTGTCCCCGGCCACCGACACCATCATGGGCTCCTTCCCCGAGTCCGAGCTGGGCGTCGGCGGCGGCGCCAACGACACCGCGCTGGAACTCGGCTGCGCGCTGGGGATCGCCGTGCTCGGCTCGCTCCTCGCCACGTCCTACAAGGACAAGCTGACCGCCGTGGTCGGCGGCCGCCTCCCGGCCGAGGCGATGGACACCGCCAAGGACTCGGTAGGCGGCGGCCTCGCGGTCGCCGAGCACATCGCCAAGACCCCGGGCGGTGGACCCCAGCAGGCCCAGACCCTGATCGAGGCCGTGCACGAGTCCTTCGCCCACGCCATCGCGCACACCAGCCTCATCGGCGCGGTCGTCATGGGCGCCGGCACCCTGATCGTCATCGCCGTGCTGCCCGGCCGCAAGGCGACCGTGAAGCACCGCCGGGAGGAGGCGGTGACGGCGGAGGCCGAGACCGTGGGCGCCGCCTGAGCCCCACGGGCCCGGCGCGCCCCATGAGCGCCGACCGGCCGGGGCCTCGATCCGGCCTCCTCCCCCCCATCGGGCCGTGCCTGAGCGGCGCACGGCCCCGGGCGGTGCCGGAAGAAGACACCCGGCACCGTCCCTTCTTGTTGATGCGATGCCACCACAACGTCGGAGGCGGGGGCACACGCGACAAGACCCCGGTGCCTTCGCACCGGGGTCTGTTCGGCCTCTGCGTCAACAGCCGTGTCGCCACTCAGCTGTCGGCGACGGCCTCCGCCGCGACCGCGGCAGCCACGTCGTCGACTACGACGCGCGCCTGGCTCTCCGGCACGCCGGCCGCGATGAGCGTGGCGACGGCCGTACGCGTCCCGTCGTCCTCCAGCGCGCCGGTGTTGACCTCTTCCAGCAGGGCGACCGTCATGGCCTCCAGGCCGGCACCCATGACCGCGGGCGGCAGGTGGGAGTGGAAGACGCCGTCCCGCTGCCCCCGTTCCAGAATGGCCGTGACCCTGACCCGGGCGGGCTGGAGGATCTCACCGACCCGTTCCCTGCCCAGATCCCGCTGGGCCAACGCCAGGAGCATCCGGTACCGGTCGCCCACCGGCCACATCGCCAACGAGAAGCGCGCGAGTGCCCGCTCGGCCGGGTCCGCCGCCGTCACCCCGGCCGCCGCGGCGGACTGGAGAGCCTCGGCGGCCTCCTCGGCCAGCGCCTCCAGGAGCGCCGCCCGGCCGGGGAAGTGCCCGAAAAGAGTGCGCCTGACGACACCGGAGGCCCGCGCCAGCTCCTCCAGAGTGGTATCGGGGTTCCGCCCGAGCTCCTGGCGTGCGGTCGCCAGGATGCGCGCCCGGTTGGACCGTGCGTTGCGTCGCTGCGGTACACGGCCGACGGGCTGGGACACGGAAGGACCTCGCTGATGGCAACCGGACGAAGAACGGGCACAGCCATTCTGACACGTGGGTTCCCGCCGATCCGTGGCCGCATCCGTGGATCGGCCTGCCCGGTCAGGCGGGAAGCTCGTCGATGCTCGCCGGCTCCTGGGGGGCGACCCCGTTGAGGCGGTGGCGGAAGTCGCTGGAGCTGGGATAGGCGGCGCGGCGGGAGCGCATGATGGAGCCCAGCGGACGGTGGGCCTCCAGGGCGTGCCACGGGCTGAAGGACAGGACGTCGTCCGCGTAGCGGCGGCGGGCGTCGCTGTAGGCGTCCTGGGCGGGCAGGTGGAGCACGGCCACGACTTCGTGGGGTGACAGCTCCTCGGGCCACAGGACCGACGCGTCCTCCACGGGCATGCGGTCGATGTCCGTGCACAGCTGGGCGCGGATGTCGTACTCGGCGCTGTTGTGCGCGAAGAAGTCGACGACGAGGTCGCGCAGCGCCGACTCGCCGGCCTTCTTCTCCACAGGTCGGCCGGTGAGGGCCCGTACGTTCGCGGAGCGCGGCGCGGCCGAGATCTTGGCGAGGTGGTCGCCGTAGCGCAATGCGGCCATGGAGTGGAAGGTCTCGCCGAGGATGTGGTGGTTGGCGGCGGCCAGGGTCTCGACGGCCGGTGGGAGCGGGCGTCCCGCGCGGGTGAGGGCCTTGGCCGCGGCGCGGGCGACGAGCCCGCTGAGCCGGAGCTGCTGGTCGCTCTGGCGGGGCTGCTTTTCCAGCAGGTCCTGGAGTTTGGCGTATTCGGCGACGTTCCCGAAGGGGAGTGTGGGGTGGTTGACGAGGAGGAAGTCCTGGGTGGTGTGGCCGTCGTCGAGGGCGCGGGGGCCGGGGGCGCCGATGACCTTGATCGCGATGCCGCGCTGGACGGGTACCTGGTCGGAGCGCAGGTCGCCGGGGGCGGAGGAGAAGCGGACGATCACCGGGTAGGCGGCCGGTTCGGCGAAGAGGCCCTGGGCCAGGTGGGCGGGGAGATCGGAGTGGATGCGCAGTTCGCCGGCGAGGACGCCGTGGCTCTTGGCGTGCGCGTCGCGCAGACCATGCCGGTGCTTGTCGGCGACTTGCCGGTTGGCGTTTGCCATCGCCCCGACGACCTGCCGGATGAGTTCGTCTTCGCCGGGATGGGGCTGCTCGACATCGTCGGAATACCGGACGTAGGTTCTGTTCGCTGGGGTCACGTACGTCTCCCGGTGGTCGGCGGTCAGCCGGCGAGCCAGCGGATGGCCGACAGACTGGGCACGAACAGGTATTCGCCGCCTCGCAGGCTGTTGAAGGTGCGGATGTCGTGGACGCGGCGCGGCGGCGCTCCCGGCACGGTGAAGTAGGCGCCTTTGTCCTGGACTCCGAGCATCGGGTCCTTCTCCTTGCCCAGGCCCATGAAGCTCCCCGAGTTGATCCATTCGCTCTGCAGGAACTCGACGGTGTCGACGGCGCGGGCGCCCAGGGCGATGAAGTCCAGGCCGCGCGGCTGGCCGTCGTCGGACAGGACCGATGGCGGCACGGGGCTGCCGTAGGAGGTGCCGCGCCGGATGATGCGGCGGATGTTGGGGTCGCTGAGGATCTCCATCTTGGTACCGCGCGGGTTCATGCGGCGGATGTGGGAGCCCAACGGCGTGTGAAGACCGCGCGGGTCATCGGCGTAGTCGAAGTCGTTGATCCGCTGCGGGTCAGCGCCCAGTGCGGCGTCGTCATGAGCCGGTGCGAGCGCCAGGGGGGCGCCACTGCGCCAGCGTCCGACGAGTTTGGCCGCCAGCAGCTCGCGCTCGGCCTCGGTCCTGCCGTTGTCGTGCACGTAGCGGTTGAATGCGGCGACATGCGAGTGGTACTTGCGGAACACCAGGTAGGTGCCGTTGCGGCCCAGGACGTCCGGGTACGGCATCGGCAGCGGGTGCCCGGATTCGCTGGGATGGCCCAGGAGGAACTCTCCGGCCCTGATCGCTCGCCCGTCGCCCGGCAGCGGCTCGGCACCGCTTCCCTCGACCACCGGCTGGGAGAATCCATCGCGGTAGCCGAACACGTTGAAGCCGTCGGCCCCGAAGTCCTGGCGGCCGAGCAGCCTGATGCCGGGCAGTCCGCGGAGGCGCTCCTCGTAGGCGGCGGTCTCGGCATGCCAGTCGGCCTCGGAATGGGCGTAGATACTGACGGCCAGATGCACGCGTCCCGTTCCGAAGGGCTGCTCCCAGCCACGCGGGGCGTTCGGCCCCGTGTCCCGCAATCGTTCGGCGCGAGCCGCCATCCCGGCACGGAAGTGGGCGGGGAAGGAGGCCAGCGATTCCTCCGGCAGACCCAGCGCGACCAGTCCCTGGTAGCTGAGGGCCAGCGAAAGCCACGCCTGCCGCGGCTCGTCCCAGCCGGCGGCCGTGGCCACCTGGGGCGCCAGCCGGCGCAGGGCCTCCTTGCCCGCCGCGGCCTCGGTGATCTCCAGGACCGCGTGCGTCCCGACGTACGGCTCGGGCCGGGCCCGCAGAATGACGCCCTGAATGTCATCCAGATCCAGGCTCGGCCGCCGGACGATCCGCTGGAACAGATTCACCGGATCGTCCTCAGTTGAGCTCGGTGACGAACTTCTGCACGGCCGCGTCCTGCCGCTTGAGCCGCCTGCCCTCGGAGACGGTGAGGGTGGGATGCGCCACGAACCACGCCTCCGCCGGGATCTGGTGCTTGACGATGAAGTCCTTGACCTCGGGCGAGGCGATGCCCGGCCAACCCTCGACGTTGCTGAACAGGTAGTCCATCATGTCGGGGATCTTGGTGGCGAAGTCGTCGATGTAGGCGTCCCACTCGCCGTCGTAGGCGGTGGCGAACAGCAGGCCGGTGTCGTTGTCCAGGAACACGAAACGCATGTTGTGCAGCGTGCCGACCTGCCCGGCGCCCACCAGGTTCCCGTCGATCAGCTTGAAGAACTTGCGCAGCCGATCGGCGCCGCCCGGCTTCAGCGGCAGGATGGTCGTCAGCTCCGACACCTCACCGCTCTTGGCGCCCACCCGGCCGGCGGTCGACACCGCGTGCTCGTCGCGTTCCTCCGCGCTGGTCAACATCTGGCCGACCCGGATCTTGAACGCGACGGACGCGTCGGTCAACGCCGCCTCCACCTTGTCCCGGATCCCCGCCGGGAACTCCTCGAACCTCGCCTTGAGATCCTGCTCACCCACCGTGCACCTCCAGCACCCAGAACACCCAATACCAATACATCGCATCACATATCGGACACGTCGCGTACTCAAAAGCGCCGATCGTGTCGCCGGATGCTCCGGGGCATGCGCGACGACCGGAAGGTCGTCGGCTGCCGGGCCGGGCCCGCGGCCGTCGTCGTTGCCGCCGCGGGGCGCCCTGGGGGGCGCGGCGCTGCCCATCCGCCTCCCGCGGCCCTCGACCGGACCTTGGCACGGGCGTCGGCGGCGTCGTCGGCGAGCAGAGCCGGTTCGGCGAGTTCGCGGCACTCCGCGAGGGTGTGCGCGGCCAGTGCCGCCCGTACCTCGGGGAGCGAGGCGGGCGCGGCCGACAGGCTGGTGATGCCGAGGCCGACCAGCACCAGGGCGAGCGCCGGGGCGGCGGCCGCCTCACCGCACACGCCGATCGGACGGCCGTGTGCGGCTGCGGACCGAGCGGCGGAAGCGACCAGCGTGAGCAGGGCCGGCGTCCAGGGGTCGAGGAGCCTGTCCGCGCATGGCCGAAGGGTGGGCCGACGGTTGCGAGGCGGGGGCGTCCCATGATCCACAAAATTGCCGCACGGCAGAACCGAAGGTGCTCGGGCCGCGTGATACGGGGGGAAGTCTTGGCATGCGCATGAGAGCGGGGGATCACAGGTGGTACCTGTGTCGAAAGTGAGGACGGCGGCGCTCGCCGCGGCAGTGGCGGCGTCGCTGATCGCGGGAACGGCGGCCGCCGCGGGGCAGCCGCCGGCGGCTGGGCCCGCCGCCCACCGGGGGAAGAAGGAACCGGCCCCGGCGGCGACCGTCACACTGGTCACCGGTGACCGGGTGGCCGTGGCCGCGGACGGGTCGGTCGTGCGGATCGACCGCGCCAAGGGCCGTGAGGGCACGCCGGTTTCGATCCGGCGAACGCCCGGGCACACGTACGTCATCCCGCAGGACGCGCTGCGCCTGCTGGACGAAGGGGTACTGGACCGGCGGCTGTTCGACGTCGCCGGGCTGGTCTCGGCCGGGTACGACGATGCGCGCCGCGGAACCCTGCCGCTGATCGTGTCGTACCGCCGGGACGGCGCCGGGGCCAGGGTCCCCAGTGCCTTCGGCGAGGCGCTGGCCGACTCCGCGCGAGACCGGCGGGCGCTGCCCGCCGTCGACGGGGAGGCGCTCGAATCGCCCAAGTCCGTTGCCCGGGAACTGTGGTCGCAGCTGGTGGGCCGTGCTCCCGCCGGGGCCGCGGCCCGGTCCGCGGCGCCCGTCGCACGACTGTGGCTGGACGGCAGGGTCCGCGCGGCCCTGGACAAGAGCGTCGCGCAGATCGGCGCGCCCACCATGTGGCAGTCCGGCTACACCGGAAAGGGCGTCAAGGTCGCGGTGCTGGACACCGGTGTCGACCAGACCCACCCCGACCTCAAGGGCGTGGAGGTGGCCGAGAAGAACTTCAGCAGCTCACCCGACAGCAAGGACCGGCACGGCCACGGCACGCACGTGGCCTCCACCGTCGCCGGCTCGGGTGCCAAGTCGGGCGGCAGGTACAAGGGCGTCGCCCCCGGCGCCCGGCTGCTGGACGGAAAGGTCCTCGGCGACGACGGCCACGGCAGCGAGTCCGAGATCGTCGCCGGTATGCAGTGGGCCACCGACCAGGGCGCGCAGATCGTCAACATGAGCATCGTCGCCGGCGACGGACCCGAGGTCGACCCGATGGAGGCGGCGGTCGCCAAACTGTCCGCCAAGGCCCTGTTCGTGATCGCGGCCGGCAACGAGGGCCCCAAGCCCGGCACGGTCACCTCCCCCGGCAGCGCCCCGGCGGCACTGACCGTCGGCGCGGTGGACAAGCAGGACCGGATCGCGGACTTCTCCAGCCGGGGTCCGACGGCCGCCGGCCTGTCCAAGCCCGACCTCACCGCCCCGGGCGTCGACATCGTCGCCGCCGCCAGCACCCAGGGCGGAGCGACCGGCGGCAACGGCTACGTCGCCATGTCCGGCACCTCCATGGCCACCCCGCACGTGGCGGGCGCGGCCGCCCTGCTGCTCCAGCAGCATCCCGGCTGGAGCGGCGCCCGCCTCAAGTCCCTGCTGACCGGTTCGGCCGCGCCGCGCCCCGAGCTGAACGCCCATCAGCAGGGTGCCGGCCGGGTCGACCTGAACTGTGCGCGGACCGCCTCCGTCGTCTCCGAGCCCGGCTCGCTCGACTTCGGCACCCAGCTGTGGCCGCACGCCGACGACAAGCCGGTGGCCAAGACCCTCACCTACCGCAACCAGGGCACCAGGGCCGTCACCCTCGCCCTGACCGCGGCCGGAACCGACGCGGCGGGCCGCCCGGCCCCCGCCGGGATGTTCACCGTCAAGGACGCCAAGCTCACCGTCCCGGCCGGCGGCACCGCGAAGACCACCGTCACCGTCGACACCCGCAAGGGCACCAAGGACGGCTCCTTCGGCGGCACCGTACTGGCGTCCGGCGGCGGTCAGTCCGTACGGACCGGCCTGGCCGTCCTGCGCGAGGTCGAGTCGTACGACGTGACCGTGCGGCACCTCGACGACGCCGGCAGGGCCGCTTCCAACTACTCCACCCAGCTGACCAAGGCGGGCAGCGAAGGGCAGGACCGTCTGGCGGTGCCGTACAAGGAGTCCGGCACGGCCGTCCTGCGCCTGCCCAAGGGCGACTACCAGCTGGAAGGCCAGGTCATGAGCCCGGGCGGCGGGAACCGCATGGCGGTCTTCGTCCAGCCGGCCCTGAAGGTGGCCGCGAAGAGCACCGTCACCCTCGATGCCCGCGCGGCCAAGCCGTTCGCCGTCACCGCCCCCGACCGCAACGCCAAGCTGGTCAGCGCCACGGTCGGGTACTACGACAAGAACGCCCTCGTGAGCGGCAGTTGGGTGTTCGACGGCACGACGCAGTTCCGCACCGCCGGGCTCGGCCAGGCCGCCGGCGACGGCATGCAGTCGCAGCTGTCCGGCGTCTGGCGGTCGCCCGCCGCGCCCACCACCGACTACCGGCTCGCCTTCCACCGCACCGGCAGCTGGTTCACCGGCCTCACCCGCACGGTCGCGCACGCCGACCTCGCCGAGCTGAAGTTCGGCTTTGGGGCGTCCGTCCCCGGCACCACGGGCCTGGTGCAGATCACCGCCTCGACACCGGACGGTTTCAGCGCCGGCCCGATCGCCACGATGCAGCGGGCCCTGCCGCTGGCCGGCACCCAGTACATGAGCACGACCGGCGTGCACTGGAACTGGACGGTCACCCAGGCCGACCCGCAGGGCGAGGCGCGGGTCATCTACAACGAGGGGCCCGTGTCCTACAAGCCGGCCGGGCGCTACACCCTGGAGTTCAACAAGGGCGTGATCGGCCCCGACCTGGCCGCCACCCCCGACCGGCAGGGGGCCAACCGCTACGGCAACACCCTCGACACCAACGTGCTGCTGTTCGTCGACGGCGCCGGTCACGCGGGCGAGCCCGTCCTGGCCGGGGGCTTCACCCGGCTGGAATCCGGCGGGCGGATCCTCGCGCAGACGGGCCCCAGCGAGTGGCTCACCACCGAGGTCCCGGCCGCCTCCGCCGTCTACAAGCTGACCAAGGAGGCGACCCGGTCCACCAAGGACACCACCACCAGCACGAAGGTGACCGGGGTCTGGACGTTCACCTCGGCCAAGGCCCCCGACCAGGGCCTCCGGCTCCCCCTGTCGACCGTACGGCTCTCCCCGCAGCTCACCCTGAACGGGACGGCGAAGACCGGCAGCACCCTGAAGCTGCCGCTGCACGTGGCCGGTGCCGCCGCCGCGCCCGGACAGCTCGCCGCGCTCACCGTGCACGTCTCGTACGACGGCGGCCGCACCTGGCAGCCGCTGAGGGTGACCACCGACGCGACGGGGGCCCGCTCGGCGACCGTCAAGCACCCCGCGACCGCGGGAGGCGTCTCCTTCCGGGTGGACCTGAAGGACAAGCAGGGCAACACGGCCCGGCAGACGATCACCGACGCCTACCGGCTCGTGCGGTGATCTGAGCACGACGACCTGAGCCCGAGGCCACACACCACCGAAGGGCCCGGCCCCGCACACCGCGGAGCCGGGCCCTCAACCAGACCCCGGATCGCGGCACTTCGCGTGGTCCCTCCCCCGGGTCGAGAACTGCTCGCGCGCGCCGCGGTCCGTAGGTGCCGGGACGTCGAGCGCTGCCGGCTGCGGTGACGCATGCCGAAGGTGATCGTTACTCAGCGAGTGGGTCGGACCGGGCGCTGGGCCCGTGGGGGAAAGGGTGTTGCGTGGCGACGTTGTGCCAGCCTGCCGTGTCGGTTCCGGAGTACGTCATCACCAGGGAGGAGACGCTTGAGTTCGCGCGCTCGCGCCATGCCGGTCATCCCCAACTGGGCCTCGTGCTCCGCCTGATCGATTTCTACATCGTGCACGCCGGAGGGCCGCGGATCCTCGACGACCTCGGCAAGTTCCTCGGCGTGCCCCCGGACTCCTTCAGATTCAGCCGGGCCACGCTCACCGAGTACGGGAACGTGGCGAGCGTCGTCGTGCTGGACGCGCTGCGCCGGCTGTTCGACGAGGGCGGTGCCGCAGACCGGGCGTGCGGCCTGCTGGCCGGATTCGGGCCGGGCGTCACCGCCGAGATGGCATTGGGCCGCTGGAGCCGTACGCCGTGACCATGTCCGAAGCAGGCGCCACGCCCACTGACGCCACATCCTGCACCGCCCCGCGACCGGCCGGCGGCCTGATCGTGCCGCCCGGCGCCGGCCGCGCGCTGCGTACCGCCGCACAGCAGGTGACGTTCAAGGTGACCGGCGCGCAGTCGCGCACCGCATCGAGCTTCGAGGTCGTCGTGCCGCCCGGATTCGACGTCGGCGCTCACGTCCACACCCGCAGCGAGGAGCTCTTCTACGTTCTCGAAGGGGAACTCGACGTCCTCGCGTTCGAGCCGCGCGTGCGGACTCCCGACTGCTGGCGCGGGTGGCGGTCCCCGCAGGGAGAACGTGTGGTCCGCGCCACACCCGGCACGGTCATCGTGGTCCCGCCGGGCTGCCCGCACGCCTTCGCCAATCCCACCGAGACCCCGGCGCGGATGTTCTTCCAGTCGGCCCCGCCGCCGGACCACGAGCGGTATTTCGAAGAGCTCATGGACATCCTGTCCGCCGGCGGGCCCCCCGAGGACGACGCCATCGCGGCGCTGCGCCGCCGCTACGACATCGAGCAGCTCACCCCGCTGCGCCACGACCGGCCGGAGAGGAGTCGGTGATGCAGCACACTGCTCCCCCGGTGTACGAGGCCGCCGATCTGGCGGCGCTGGAGTTCGACCCGTTCCTGCGCAAGGCACTGCGGGAAGCGCCGGTCGTCCGGGTCCGGCTGCTGCACGGCACCCCTGGCGAGTGCTGGCTGGCGACGCGGCACGACGCGGTCCGGTTCGTCACCTCGGACGCCCGGTTCAGCCGGGACATCGTCGGCCGTCCGCTGCCAGGCATGAACATGTACCTCGTGCCGCTGGACCGGGCGGTCAGCTTCGTCGATCCCCCCGACCACACCAGGGTCCGTTCCGTGGTCTCCTCGGCGTTCAACCGTTCGGGCATGGCGGCGCTGCGGCCGCGTGCGCAGGCCGTGCTCAACGGCCTGGTCGACCGCATGGTGGCGTCAGGGCCGCCCGCGGACCTCGTACGGGAGGTGACCTCGCCGTTCCCCCTGCACGTCATCGGAACGGTGCTGGGCGTGCCCGAGGCAGACCGGCCGCGCCTGCGCGTCTGGGCGGACACCGTGCTGGCGAGGGCGACGGACGAGGCAGGCGTCGAGCGGGCCCGCCAGGCGAAAGAGGCCGCCCGTGCCTTCTTCCGCGAGCTGGCCCGGGAGCGCCGGGCCCGGCCGCAGGACGATCTCACGAGCACGTTGGCGGCCGCGGTCGCCGGCGGCCGGATCGAGGAAGAGGAAATGCTCGCGCTGGCGGTGCTGATGGGGCTGAACGGTTGGCACGCCGTCCGCAATCACACCTCGAACATGATGTACGTACTCCTCAGCGACGACGGCCTGATGAACCGCGTGCGGTCGGACCTGCGGGCCGTGCCGGCGGCCGTGGAGGAGCTGCTGCGCTGGATTCCGCACAAGCACGGCGTCGGGCAGCCGCGCGTCGCCACCGAGGACGTGGACGTGGCCGGGGTCCGGATCCGCCGGGGCGAGGCCGTGTACGTGTCGTACGTGGCGGCCAACTGGGACGAGGCGTGCTACCCCGAGCCGGACCGCATCGACATCGGCCGACAGGGGCCGCCCCACCTGGCCTTCGGGTACGGCCCCCACCACTGCGTGGCACCGTTGCTCGCCCGGCTGGAGGCCGAGCTGCTCCTGACCACCCTGGTCGAGCGGCTGCCGGGCCTACGGCTTGCAGTCGATCCCGGTGAGGTCGCCTGGCAGAAGGACGTACTCATCCGCGGGCCGGTGGGACTGCCGGTGACCTGGTAGGCGCAGCGACGGGGCCGCAGGCAGGCGGTCCGGCAGCGGCGGGCAGGTGTGCGGGCCGGGACCGGTTGGCGCCCACCCCGTCCGCCGCGGCCGGCAGGACGGAGAAGGGGATGCGCGGTCTCACGCGGTGGGCAGCGCGTACGCTCGAACTCCTGGGCCGGGCGCGGTGGCTGGAGCGGCCTGCCGTACCCGGCCCGCGCCCGGCCCGCGCCCGGCGGCGCTCAGCGCAGTGGCCGGTAGGTGGCGATGATCACTCCGCTGCTGGTCGGCCGGGCGCTCACCAGCTGCAGCTTCTTCAGGGTGGCGTCGTCGGCGAACAGCTTCTTGCGGCCCTCGCCGGCGACCACCGGGTGGATCAGCAGCACCAGTTCGTCCAGCAGATCCTGTTCCAGCAGCGAACGCACCAGGGTGGGGCTGCCCGCGACGGTGATGTCCTTGCCCTCGCCCGCCTTGAGGTTCTCGATTGCGGTCGCGAGATCGCCGTCGACGAGCGTGCTGTTCGCCCAGCCCTCGACGCTGTCCAGCGTGGAGGATACGACGTACTTGGGCGAATCGTTGATCCACTTGGCGAATCCGGCGTCCTCGCCCTCGGTCACCGTCGGCCAGTAGCCGGCCCACTCGGTGAACGTCACACGGCCCATCAGGATCGTGTCGGCCGTCTCCAGAGTCTCGCCCAGCGCTGCCCCCATCTCCTCGTCGAAGGCGAACTGCCACTCGTTCGGCGACTGGGCGACACCGTCGAGCGAGACGAAGAGACCCGAGACGACCTTGCGCATGATTCCTCCGTGAGAAGAGTTCGGGGTCGTCTGCCGCGTCCCGGGCCGTCCGGCCGGGGGGGGAACCGACCCCGTCGGCTACGTCAGGAAGACTACGAGTCGACCGAAGAAGAGGGCTTGTACAGAAGCGACAGTGGTTCGGCACCGTCCGGAGCCGCCAGCCGGGTCGCGGTCCGGCCGATGAACCGGGTCAAGGACCGCGAGAGATGCGGCTGGTCGAAATAGCCCAGCAGGTGGACGACTTCCTGGGGCGGCGTCCCTCCCTGAATCAGCACCGCTGCCTCGCGGGCGCGCTGGATCTGCCGAATGGCGCCCTGGGTGAGGCCCGTCGACGCAACGAAACGCCGCTGAAGGGTCCGCTCGGAGACATCGAGGGCCGCGCCGCCGAGCACGGCGGGCACGATCGGGTCGCAGTCCACGACGCCCTCACGCATCATGCGCCGGACGAAGGCCTCCGCGTTGTCGTAGTCGGGTATGTGCCAGGCCGAGCCCTTCAGCCAGACCGAGCGCCGCGTCACGTCGGGTATCTCCGCACCACCGCCCACGAGCCGGCTGATCGGCACGTGAGGCATCGAGGTGCCCAGGGCGAAACTGATCCCGAAGAACGTGGCGTCCTCGGGGACCGGAGCTGAGCGCGCCTCGGGCTCCGGGCCCACCACGGCCGCCTGCACTTTTCCGTCGTGCTTCCAGAAGACGAGGTCCCAGTGCGAGGCCGCGATCGAGGTCATCCGGCCCGCGCCGATACTGCGGCTGCGCCATACCCGCTCGATGGAAGGCAGCTCCGAAGGCCGGCTCTCGATCTCCAGATCCACTCGGGCCCTCCCCCTCGCTGCGGCCTGAGCCGTCAGTGTGTCACGCTGGGCTGCGGCCTGTGCCCGGTCACCGGGGCGTTGGCGCGACCACCGGCAGGTGGCCGACGCGGTCGCGCTCTTCAACGGGCCTGCGGCGATCGGCTTCCGTGCAGCAGGGTGACATGATCGTGTCGTGAACAACACGAACTGGGAAGGTCTGTACCGGCAGCTCCTGGCCGCAGTGGCGCTGCTGGCCGCTCCCGCACCTGAGCAGGTGGCCTGGCTGAAGGAACACGCCGTCCCGGTCGACGAGATCGCCCTGAACTTCGACGACGCCGCCGTGATGGCACGGCAGCTCGCAGACGAGGGCTGGCTCACCCCCGAAGCGCTCTCCGAGCTCGCGCACATGGACGACCTGCTCAACCGCCTGACCGCGGACGAGGGGTCCGCCGTCTGGAACGTCTCAGGGCTCGGCACACACCCCGTGTGGGAACAGGTCCGTCAAGAAGCCGACCGGTTCCTCCGCGCAGAAGGCGAGACGGAACGGACGCTGCCGTTCGCCGAGTCGGCTCGCTGACGACCCGGCGCGGGTCCGGCGCGCCAGGGCCTCCACGCAGGCCCGTGAGCAGGCGATCACGATCCGAGTAACAGCCCTTGTGCCGGCCGGCCTCGGAGCGGGCGCCGGCCACCCCGGTAGGCGGTCTTCCGGGCGGGCAGCGCATCGTTGCAGACCACCCGGGCGCAGCCGAACGTACGGGCCGGCGCCGTGCGCCGGCCCGCAGTCGGCTCGATCCGAAACGAGTACCGCAGGCACGCGAGCAACGTACCGGCAGCCGCCGACAACGCCGTTCCGCCCAGGGGACGAACCGGCATCCCCTACCCTGCTCCGCAGGAGTTTCGCTTCCTCCCTCGGCTGAAGCCGGGGGTATCCACGAAAGGACTCCGATGACCGGACCCGAAGGCGAGCAAAGCCCGCCCGTCACCTCCGGTGCAGCACCGGCTTCCTCTGCACCGGCTTCCTCTGCACCGCCGGCCTCGGCGGCCGGGGGCAGCGCATCCGAGGCGGCAGGCGGCCCGGCAGGAGGAAGTGCGCCGCGAGACGCCGCAGCTGCCGGTGGCACCGCAGCGGACACCGAACGGCACCGCGTCACGATGATGGATCTCGGGCGGTTCACCGTCTCAGCCATCACAGTGGTCGCAGCCCTGGCCGGGCTGGTCCTCGGCATCCGGGCCGAACAGCGCGCGGGCAAGGAGGAACAGCGCGCCGAGGCGATGGACAACCTCGCCCGGGACACACGAGACAAGGTCTACGCCAACCTCGTCGACCTGTATTGGGACGGGTCGGTGCTGCATGTGGTGAACGGCAACTCCCGGGTGATGTCGATGCGGCTCGCACTTCCGGAGCGCAAGGTGTCCTGGGACCTGGATCTGGTGAAGCCGTGCAAGACGCTCCTGATCCCGGCCGGGGATCTGCGCAGGTCCATGGCCGGCAAGGAGCCGACCGTGAGGCTCGCAGACGGCGACCTGGCCAAGGTCCGGCTGCAGTTCATGGACCCGAACGGGACCGCCTGGGAGCGCATCAGCGGCAAGAGGCTGACCAAGACAGACACCTGGAAGCCGTCGGGAAGGCCCAACGCCGTGAGTGCCGAGGAATGGAACGTGAGGCCGGAAGAATCGCCGCAGTGCGACAAGGCTTGACGACATCACCATGCCTCCCCCCTCCGCACCGCCCGACCCAACCGAGCCCGCAGGTCAGGCGGCGGGACGGGGCGTGTGCGGATGCAGGCGGGCGGTGAGGAAGGTGAGGATCTCGTCCCGTGCCCTGACCGTGGGGTGGCCCGCCTCGTCGACGAGGTGGGCGGTGACCACGCTGTGCGGCGTACCGACCAGGTCGGTGAAGAAAGGGGGCGGCGCCGGGTTGGCGGCGGTGTCCGGGAGGACGCGTCCGTCGAAGGCGTCGCCCAGCAGGGCTCGGTAGGCTGCGAAGCGCTGCTCGGTGCACCAGCGGTCGCCCTCGAAGCGGTAGGCGAGGACGGTGAGTCCGTCGCGGTGGAGGCGGTCGCGTACCGCTCGGGCGTCCGCCGGGTCGAGTTCGATCCCGCCGGGGTCGTCGAGCGGCAGCGAGGGGTGGTTGACCACCGGGGCGATCACGGCGGGCTCCAGGGCCATGGTGAGGGCGAAGTTCCCCGTGAAGCACAGGCCGATCGCCCCCACCCCCGGCCCCCCGCACTCCGCGTGGGCCTGGCGTGCCAGGCCGCGCAGCCAGAGCGTCACCGGGCTGGTGCCGCCCCCGGCGAAGGCGCGGAACTCCGCGCTGACGCATGCGCGGCGGACGGTTTCCCGGCCGCGGTCTACCGTGGGGAAGGCGCCGTCCGTCCCGAAGAGGGAGGGCACGTGGACGGTGAAGCCCGCGTCCCGCACCCACCGCGCGAGCCGCAGGACGTGCGGGCTGATGCCCGGCATCTCCGGCAGCACCACGACGGCAGGGCCGGCCCCGGCCACATGCACCGTCTTCTCCACCCCCTCCACGGCGACGGTCCGGCGGATGAAGTCGGTGAGGGGATCGTCTTCGGTCATGGGGCCAGCCTGACGCGAAACCGGCGCCCGCGTGAGGGGCGGGATCGCCGGTGCCGGGGGCGATCTCGCCATACCCTGGGCGGAGGTGGGACGCGGTGCGCGGCAACAGGGGGGACGGGTGGGAGCGCAGGACAGGCAGCCTCCGGCGGGCGGCGAGGGGCCGGGGGATCTGCGGGTCGGGGTCCTGGCGTACCCGGGCTGCTTCGCGTCCGAAGTGTTCGGCGTGCCGGACCTGTTGACGATGGCCGGGCTCGCCGCCGGGCCGGATGCGCCCGGCTGCCGGGTGACGGTTGTGTCGCCCCGCCGCCGGGTCACGGCTTCGGGTGGCACCCGTCTGGACGTGCGGCCCCTGCGCGAGGTCGACGTTCTGGTGGTCCCCGGCTTCGAACTGGGTCCGGGTACGGATCTCGACGCTCTGCTCGACCGCCTCACCCCGGAGACCGCGGCGATCCGGGCGCAGGCCGGAGCCGGCACGGCCGTCGTCTCCCTGTGCGTCGGCGCGTTCCTGCTCGGCGAGGCGGGCCTCCTCGACCGGCGCCGGGCCACCACCTCGTGGCTGCACGCCGAAGACCTGGCCCGGCGCTGTCCCGAAGCCGAAGTGCAGCCCCAGCACCTGGTCGTCACCGACAGGGGCGTGACGACCACGGCCGCCTTCAGTGCCATGCACGACTTCGCCCTGGACCTGATCCGCCGGCACTACGGCGCCCGGGTGGCCCGGACCACCGCCCGTGTCGCGCTCCTCGACGACGTACGGAGCTCCCAGACCCCGTACGTCGATCCCCGGCTCCTGCCCCAGCCCGGCCGCGAGTTCTCCCAGCGGGTCATGCGGCGGCTCGACCAGAGCCTCGCCGAGCGGTACGACCTCGGCACCCTGGCGGACGCCTTCCAGGTCAGCACCCGTACGCTGCTGCGCCGCTTCGCCGAGGAGACCGGCCACAGCCCGCTGGTCCACCTCCAGGCCGCCAGGGTGCGGCGGGCCCGCCATCTGCTGGAGTCCACCGAGCACACCGTCGCCGCGGTGGCGGCGGCCGTCGGATACCAGGACCCGGGCACCTTCGCCGCACTCTTCGCCCGCCACACCGGCCGGCGCCCGAGTGCCTACAGAGCCGCGTTCCGCCGGGCGCCCTGAGGCGGTCGGGTCCGTGCGGACGCGGAGCCGGGGCGGGCGGGCGCCGGGGTGAGGCGTGCCGGTCGGGGGCCGGTCGGGGCGTGCGGTTACCGTCTGGGTATGACTTCTGATTCCTTGCGTTCCGTCACCGTCGAGCGGACTGCCCCCGGGGTGTTCACCGCGACCAACTCCCGGGGGGACACCGTCACCTTCAGCACCGGGGATGCTGCCGGGTTCACCCCGGTCGAGCTGCTGCTGGCGGCGATCGGCGGGTGCTCCGCGGCCGATGTGGACGCGGCGACCACGCGGCACACGGAGCCGGCCGTCTTCTCGCTGGACGTCAGCGGGCACAAGGTCACGGACGAAGGCGGCGGGAACCTGCTGACGGACCTGGCCGTCGCCTTCACCGTCACCTTCCCCGAGGGCGAGGCCGGCGACCGGGCGCGGGCGATCCTGCCGCGGGCGGTGAAGACCTCCCACGACAGGCTCTGCACGGTCAGCCGGACGGTGGAGGCCGGAACACCCGTACGTACGACGGTTGTCGACGCGGACTGAGTGCGCCCCTTGAGGAGTCTCAGGGGGTCGCACGTCGGCTTGAGGTGCCAGACGCCGCCGGGCGGGCCGACCGTCAGCGGATCGTGCCCGCCCGGGGCCCTGGTCGCCGAGCGCCACGGAGGGGTCGGGCCGAGGCCCTCGACGTGGAACCGCTCGGCGGCGGCGAGGGCCGCGCTCGGGGCGGTTAGCCTGTGGGCATGTCAGAGCGTGCGGTCCCGTGCCCGGCAGACCGACTGATCGTGTGGGGCGCTGCGGACGACTTGTGGGCCGGTTTGACGGCCTGTGCTGCTGTGCCGACGGTGTCCGGGACGGCGCCCCGCCCTCTTGCCGGCGGCCGGGTGGGGTACGTGCTGCTCGGCGCCCGTGTGGTGGAGGCGGTGCAGGACGGCGGCGTGTGGCGCGTACCGGAGACGGGAGTGCGCCGGGCGGCCGCGGAACTGAACTCCCTCGCGGTCGACGACCAGGACCTGGTACGCATCGGTCCGTTCCGCGGGGTGCCGCATCAGGAGCGGCGGCAGGTCGACGGCGGGCTGCGGCTCTGGCGCCGGCACATCGTGCAGGAACTTCAGGATGCGGTGGGTCCCGAGGGACGGGCGCGGGTGCGCAGCGGTCGGCCCCGCCCTCTCGCGGGGGTCGACTGGCAGCGGATCGCCGTGGCGAGGAGCGGCCACCAGGGAGAGCGGACGTGGTGGCTTCCGCGAGCCGTGGTCAGGCTGCTGGACGCGGCCGAACACGCCGAGGCCCGTTGGCTGCAGACCGCTCCGGCCTCCGCGGCCGCCCCTACCGGGTCCGGAACAGGGACCGGGACCGGGATCGGGTCCGGAACAGGGACCAGCACCGGAACCGGCACCCGCACCAGGACCGGGACCGGCACCGGGACCGGGACCGGAACGAGCACCGGGGAAGCCACGCGCCCGCGGCAGACCGCGGCCGCCGAGCGCCGACCGCCCGGCCGCCCTGAGGCCACCGCCGCCTCCCCGCGTCCGTACAACGGTGAGCTGAGGGGCCAGTTGTACTCGGCGCTCAGCAGGAGGCCCGGTCTCGCCCGCAAGGTGGCCGGGTGGATGTGCGCGGTCTGCCGCACCGCCCCCGCCGCCGTACTCGACCACTGCCACGAGCACGGCTACGTCCGCGCCCCCGTCTGCCCCTCCTGCAACACACTGGAGCGCCCGGACCACCTGTACCGCAACGACATCCGCGTCGCCGGCCGCTATACGCGCCTGTTCGACACCGCCGCCGCCGACTGGCTCGGCCACTGGCACCGCTGCCCCGGCTGCCGGGCCCGTACCACCCTGCCCCTGCCGCACCTGGCGGCATGGACCGCCCACACCGCCTGCCGCCCCCTTCGCCCGACGCACCGGAGCGCTCGCGGCCGTCAGCCGTGCGGGGTGCTGCGGGTGTCGTGGACGGGCAGTCAGAACGCGCCCCGCTCCTGCCTGCTGACGGTGTCGGTCGATTTCTGCCCTGCGGGCGAGCACCGTGTCCTGGCGCGGGTGCCCTACCGGGAGGCCGCCGAACGGTTCGGCACCTGGTTGGCCGAAACGGCGCCCGAGGTGGCCGCCGCAGCAGGCCCGGACCGTCTCGACGGTCTGCCCACGGAGTTCCGGCCGGTCATCGCGGACACCGGCGGCGAGGGTCTGGCCCTGTTCTGACGGCGATCACGCGCGTGTGGCGATTCCTGCGCCCCCGGCCGGCCCGAACGTGCGGCCCGAGACGCGAAGCGCGAAGCACGCGAGGAGGACCGCGCGCCGGGGGCCGCGCCCGGGCGGCCCGCCGGTCCGCCGCCGACGGACGGCGGCTACCGTGGGCGGCACCGTCGCGGCAGGGCTGGTTCACAGAGTGCGCGCACGGTCCGAGAGAGTACGAAGAGGGGGAGGAACCGAGATGGCTTTCCGCAGGCTGCTGGGCGCGCTGGGCGTGGGAGCGCCCGAGGTCGATACGGTGCTGGACCGGACGCGGTACGCGCCCGGCGAGGAGGTCACCGGGACGGTGACCGTGCGCGGCGGCGCCGCGGACATGGAGATCGAGCAGCTGACGGTCGAGTTGCTGGTGCGCTTCGAGGGCCACGGCAGCGAGGCCCGCTACCTGCGCCGGATGGCGAGCCGGGATGTCACCGGGCCGTTCACGCTCGCCGCGGGGAAGACCCGCACCGAGACGTTCTCCTTCCCGCTGCCGCTCGCCATGCCGCTCACGCACGCCAACGGCCGCGCGCTCCAGGGCGCCTACTGCGCGGTCCGCACCGAGCTCGCCGTCGACAAGGCGGTCGACCGCGGGGACCTGGACGTGCTGGAAGTGCACGCCCTGCCCTCGCAGGCGGCCGTTCTGCGGTCCTTGGAGGAGCTCGGCTTCCGGCACCGCGAGGCCGAGGTCAAGCCCGGCGTCGCCCACAACTCCCGCCAGGACGTGGACTGGTGGCAGGAGATCGAGCTGTCGTTCCCGGCCGAGTACCGGCTCGGCACGGTCGAGCTGCTGCTGGCCGTCCTGCCGGACGAGATCGACGTACGGCCCGGGACCGCCGTGGCACCTCTCACCCTGCGGCACGAGGAAACGGCCGACCACGCCGCACTGACCGCCCGCCTGGACGCCTACCTGAAGGCCGCGTTCCCGAAGCGCTGAACGGGCCCCGGCGGTCGGACGTACGCGTGCCGGCCGCCGGACGCACGCACCGGCGCCCGCCGTACGCGCCAACCGCCGGAGGGCGACGGGCGACGGGCGGGCATAGCCTTGTCGAGCGGGGGCCGGGAACGGGACGCGCGCAGGTGAGGACCGTGGGGACGCTGGGAATCCACCCCTCCGAGGAGGGCCGCTTCCGCCACCGCCGCGCGGACATCGCCTACGAGGTGGCCGGCATCGGCCCGCCGGCCGTGTACGCGCACGGCGGGCTGGCCGGCCGGGCCTGCGAGGACCGGATGGGCCTGTTCCGCTGGGCGCCTCTCCTGGACGCCGGCCGGAGCCTGATCCGGTACGACGCCCGGGGACACGCCGGGTCCACCGGCGAACCCGTCCCCGCCGACTACACGTACGCCTCCCTCGCGGACGACCTCCTCGCCCTGCTCCGCCACCTGCGGGTCACCGGGCCCGTGGACGCCATCGGCGCGTCGATGGGCTGCGGCACGGTCCTGCACGCGGCGGTCCGCGCGCCGGCCCGCTTCGCCCGGCTGTGCCTGCTCCTGCCGCCCACGGCCTGGGCGACCAGGCCCGCCTACGCCCGGGGCAACCGCGCCGCGGCCGACACCGTCGAGCGCGAGGGTGCAGACGCCTGGCGGGCCGGCCGCCGTGACCGGCCGCCGCCCGCGGTCGTGGCAGACATCGCCGTGCCCTCCCCCACGCCGCCCGCCGCCCTCCTGCCGTCCGTCCTGCGCGGGCTGGCCGACTCGGACCTGCCCGCGCCGGCCGAACTCGCCGCCCTCCGGCACCCCGCGCTCATCCTCACCTGGGCGGACGACCCGGGACACCCCCTCTCCACCGCCGAGGCCCTGGCCGACTGCCTCGCGGACGCCGACCTGCACGTCTCCCGGTCCCGCGCCGACGTCGCCACATGGGGCGAGCGCATCGCCCGATTCCTCGCCTGACCCCCGCCATCTCAGTCCCCGGCCGGGCGGCCGGACTGCCGCTGCCGCTGCCGCGGCAGACTCAAGCGGATAAGTCATCCGATTGTGCTACCCTCCAACTAAGCGGATGACCTATCCGGTTGGTTCTCGGGGTGGAGGAACGCATGAAGAAGTCGGCTGTGGTCACGGCCGGGACGGGGGGCATCGGCCTGGAGACGGCGCTGGGGCTGGCCGCCGCCGGGTTCGCGGTGACGGTGGTCGGGCGGGACCCGGAGCGGGGGGCCGGGGCTGTCGAGCGGATCAATGCGGCGGGCCCGGCGCACCCGGCCCGGTTCCTGTCCGCGGACCTCGCCTCGCTCGACCAGGTGCGTACGCTCGCCCGGACGATCGCGGCCGACCACGCCGCCTCGGGGGCACCGCTGACGGTGCTGGTCAACAACGTCGGGGCGATGTTCGCCGAGCGCCAGACCCGGGGCGGGGTCGAGGCGTCGTTCGTCGTCAACCACCTCTCGCCCTACCTGCTGACCGAACTGCTCCTGCCCACCCTCAGGGCCGGTGCGCCGAGCAGGATCGTGAACGTGACGTCGGGCGCGGTGACCGTGGCCAAGCGCGCGTTCGACGCCGTCGAGCCGCCGGGCGGCTACTACGGCTTCCACTGGTACGGCCGCGCCAAGCTGGCCAACCTGGCCTACACCTTGGACCTGGCGGCCCGGCTGGACGGCACCGGGGTCTCGGTCTTCGCCGCCGATCCCGGAGGGGCCGCGACCGACATGACCAACGGCACCATGACCGACCCGAAGATCGTCTCCCCCGCCCTGCGGCTGCTGTGGCCCCTGGTGCGCCGCACCTTCGAGCGCTCGACCTCGGGTCCGGCGTCCGCGGCAGCCAGGCCTTCCCTCGCGGCCGCCACGGACGAGACGCTGACCGGCCGCACCGGCATCGTCATCGGGGCCCAGGCGCACCCGGTCACCCCGCACCGGGCGGCGGCCGACCCCCGCGTCGCCGAAGCCGTACGCCGTCTCAGCGAGCAGCATGCGCCGCTCGCCCCCGCCTGAGCGCCGCACGGGGAGGGCGGCGCTGCGGGTACCGGGCGGGTACCGGGCGGGCGGCGGACTATCCGGATGAACCATCCGATTAGCATGTCCTCATGACGACGCCCCTACGCAAGGACGCGGCCCGCAACTGGCAGCGGATCGTCTCCGTCGCCCGCGACCTGGTCGACGAGGGCACACCGTTGCAGCTCAACGACGTCGCACGCCGGGCCGGGCTCGGGGTCGGCACCGTCTACCGGCACTTCGCCACGCCCGAAGCACTGCTGGAGACCGTCGCCGCCCCGTGCCTGGAGGCCCTGGCCGCCCACGGGCGGCAGGCGCTGACCGATGCCGACCCCTGGCGCGGCCTGACGGGCTTCCTCTTCCACACCGTCGAAGCTCAGGTCACCGACGCCGCCCTGCCGCCCGTCGCCGCGGCGGCCACGGACGCCGTGCCGCGCACCACGGAACTGAAGGAGTCACTGGCGTCGGCCGGCGCCACCCTCCTGGCCCGGGCCCGCGATGCGGGAGTGGTCCGCCCCGACCTCGCGGCCGCCGACCTCGTCCCGCTGATGTGCGGCATCGCCCACGCAGTGAGCGTCCACGGCGGCGGCACCCCCGGCGACCGGGTCGACACCGCGCACCGCTACCTGGCCGCCCTCCTCGAAGGCCTGCGCACGACACCCCCGGGCGTGTAGGCGTCGGGGCCCAGGCCCAGGCGCTCGACGGCTTTGCGTTGCCGCACCGGAGGCGCCGCGGGGTGCGGTGCCTCCGGCCTGCGCGATCGGGATGGTTCAGACGCGCGTGACGAGCCACGCACCGTGGCCGTTGCAGAGGTTGCGGTTGTTGGTGTTGGTGGCGCGGTAGCCCGGCGGGATGGGTGAGCCGGAGCAGGCCCACACGCCGTCATAGACCAGCTGGTGGTACCACGCGCCCCGACCGCTGCAGAGGTTGGCGTTGTTGTTGGTGAGGACGTAGCCGGGCGCGATGGGCGAGCCCGAGCAGGCCCATATGCCGTCACGGGCCAGTTGGTGGTACCACGCGCCCTGACCGTTGCAGAGATTGCGGTTGTTGTCCGTGATGACGTAGCCGGAGGCGATGGGCGAGCCCGAGCAGGCCCATATGCCGTCACGTTCCAGCTGGTGGTACCACGCGCCCCGACCGCTGCAGAGGTTGGGGCTGCTGGCGGTGATGACGTACCCCGGCACGATGGGCGAGCCCGAGCAGGCCCACACGCCGTCATAGGCGGGCTGCTGGTACCAGGCGCCCTGGCCGTTGCAGAGGTTGCGGTTGTAGTCGGTGATGACGTACCCGGCCGGAATGGGTGTCCCGGAGCACTCCCACCCGGATGTCGCCGCCTGCGCCCCCCGTTCCGCCGCGGCGGCGGAGACCGACGTACCGGCGAGCAACGCGGTGGCGACCAGGGCGATCGCTCCGATCACCGCCGCGACTCTGCCTCTGGCGGCCGCCATCCCCGTACGGACTCTCCCCGCCCCGCGGAAGGCGCCGGCCGGTTCACCGCTCCGCGCCCGCGCCGGCACACCGCGCCGCTTCAACTGCCGTTCTCGGATGCTCATGCATAGCCTCCAGGCCAAGGACTGCGGCTCATGCCGCTGTCACGACGGGCAGAACGTAGCAACGGAATTGCACGCATGACCGGCAGCGGCTGATTTGCCGGGAAAAAGGGCTCAAGGTCAACCCTTGACAGCGTTCGCACGCATGATCCATGGCCCAGCGCGCGCGGTGACGGGGCCCGGCCGCGCCGCTGGGGCGTCCGGGGGCCGCCCTGAGGCACGCCGACACGGTCACCGGCTGACGGGCCGGCTACGCGAAAAGCGGCCCTGGTCGCGCAGGGTGCCGATCTCGGCGTTGCGCCGGGCCTCTCAACGGACGGTGGCGCGGTAGCGGGAGGGCGAGGTGCCGAAGTGGTCGGTGAAGGCCTGGCGCAGGGATTCCGGCGTGCCGAAGCCGCAGCGGTCCGCCACGGCGGCGACGGGCAGGTCGGTCGAGGCGAGCAGGTGGGCGGCGGCCTCGGTGCGGGCCCGGCGCACGTACCGGGCGGGGGCCTGGCCGGTGTGCTGGGTGAACAGCCGCGCCAGGTGGCGCGGGGTCACCCCCGCCCGCGCGGCCAGGGCCGCCGTGCCCAGGTCGCCGGCGGGGTGGGCGACGATGTACTCGACGACCTTGCGGACCAGGTCGTCGGCGGGGGCCGGTGCGGCGGTGAACAGGCTCATCTGCGCCTGGTTGCCGGGACGGTGCAGGTAGGTGACCAGGTCCCGGGCCACTTGGCGGGCGAGTTCGGCGCCGTGGTCCTCCTCGATGAACGCGAGGGTGAGGTCCAGGGCGCTGGTGATCCCGGCCGCCGTGTAGACGCTCCCCTCCCGGATGTAGATGGGGTCCGCGTCGACGGTGACCCGCGGGTGCTTCCCGGCGAGCCAGGACGCGTACCGCCAGTGGGTGGTGGCGCGCCGGCCGTCCAGCAGTCCGGCGGCCGCCAGGACGGCCGCCCCCGTGCACACCGACGCGACCCGGCGGCTCTCACCGGCCAGGCGCCGTACGTGTCCGACGAGGCGCGGGTCCTCGGCCGCCCGCTCGAAGCCGATGCCGCCGGAGACGACGAGGGTGTCGAGCGGGCCGACGACGCGTTCCAGGGACTGCTGGGCCTGGAGGACGAGACCCGAGCCGCAGACGACGGGGGCGCCGCCGGGACCGGCCAGGCTCACCCGGTACGGCCTGTCCGGCGCGCCGAGGGCATTGGCCATGGCCAGGCCGGTGGTCACGCAGGCGATGTCGAGCAGTTCGGCCGACTCGTAACCGACCACCACCATCAGCCGCTCCCCCATGGGCCGACCCTATGCCGGACGGACGCGTAGCCCAAGAGAACGGACAGGGATCCGGCCCGTTGCTGCCACGCGGGTGCGGCCTGCGGACAGTGGAGGGACCCTGCCGCGCCGCCTCACTTGGAGACACCCGTGATGACAGAACCCGTCCCGCACGACCGCGGTCCCGCCCGGCCCCACCGCCGTCGTTCCCTCCTGGCCGCTCTCGGCCGGCGCCGGCCCACCCTGTTCGCGCTCGCGCTCGCGGTCGTGACCTTCGCCGACGGCCTCCCGGGGCGGGGCTTCCTCGCGGGCCTGCTGATCACCATGCCGGTGTGCTACCTGCTGTTCGGCACGTTCCGCCGGGCGTGGGGCACCCCGCGGACCCTCGTGCTGCAACTCGCCGGGCTTGCGGGCTTCGCAGCCGTGGCGCTGGGCGCGCTGGCGGTGGACGAGCCCTTCGGCCTGTACCTGCTGGCCGGCGGCTGGCTGGGCCACGCCGTCTGGGACTTCGCCCACCACCGCACCGGCGGCGTGGTCCCGCGCGCCTGGGCGGAGTGGTGCGGCGTGGTGGACCTCTGCGGCGCCTGCGCCCTGGCCCTCCTCGCCTGACACGGTCGCCCGTTCCGGCGCCGCGGCCCGTGTCCGGAGAGGTCGGCGCGCGGCGGGGACCTGCCACCCGATCCCGTGCCGGGAAGGCGGTCGAACCAGTGCCGACCCGGCCTCCGCAGGCACGGGGCGGGGCGCACAGGAATGCGGCCAATCCGCATTCCTGTGCGCCCGGCTTAATTCGCCTGCCGTTCTGCTACAGGTCGCGGGCGATGAAATGCACGCTCGCGCACTGGCCGTAATCGATTTCCTTGGTGACGGAGTCCTTGACCAACTGGCATTCCTGCAAGTACATGCTCTTCATGTTCGAGGCAAAATTATAGGAGATGGGTTCGTCCGTCTGGTATCCCGAGGTGTTCCAGACCTTCTCACTGCGACTGCCGCCGTCGTTGTACAGCGCGACGATGCGCACGGCGGCACCCTTTCCGTCGCTCATGGTGTCCCTCACCTTGCCGGCGAGGTACCAGCGACCGTCGTATCCCTTCCAGAGGGAGCCGTGGGCCCAGGTGCCTGCGATGTCCGCATCGGTGTGGGTGAGGTCCCACCCGGGGAGCGCGTGGGCGGGGGCCGTTGCCAGCGCGAGGATCGCGGGGGCGCAGAGTCCCACGAGGACGGACTTGAGCTTGTTCTTCACTTCTCTCCCTTGGAGTGGCGGAATACTGCGGGCCGACGATTTCAGAATCGCCCCGGAACGCGAGACGGACATTAATCTCACCCTTCCCCCTCGAACAGATCTTTCCGCTCCGGTGACCGGATCCAATACGGCCAGGCGAAACGGACAATCCGAGAAGCTGCACGTCAGCCGGGATCCTCGTTCCTTGATTCACCACCCGGTAAAGGATCTTTCACATCCGGAGTGACCGATATCGCCTCACGGAATGCAGGATTCCCGCTGATGGAAATCGGCGTCCTTACGCCAGGGGCACCCGTGGCCGGGGCCCTGTCCCGGGGCGCTACTCGCCCCGGACGCGACGCGGCCGCCCACGACGACCGGCCGGCGGCCCTCCGGGCCAGGTGTGCGCTCCGGGGAAAGTCGGCGGGCACGGACGGTCAACTCCCCTCGCTGCCGCGGCCGTACGTTCGGGGCGTGCCGGGCCGCGGGACTGCGGCGGGCACGTGATGCCTCATTCCACACCCGACAGACGGGATTGCCATGTTCGACATCGCCCAGGTGCAGGCCGCTCCGAGCGCCGACCTGCTCACCCCCGACAACGCCGTCATGCTGTTCGTCGACCACCAGCCGCAGATGTTCTTCGGCACCGGCAGCGGGGACCGGGCCGCCATCATCAACAGCACCGTGGGCCTGGCGAAGGCCGCCCGCGCCTTCGACGTGCCGGCGGTCCTGACCACCGTGGCGGCGGAGTCGTTCTCCGGCCCGCTGCTGCCGCAGTTGGCCGCCGTCTTCCCCGGTGAGAAGCCGATCGACCGCACCAGCATGAACGCGTGGGAGGACGAGGCCCTGGTCGAGGCGGTCAAGGCGACCGGCCGCAGGAAGATCGTGCTGTCCGGGCTGTGGACCGAGGTGTGCCTGGTGCTGCCCGCGTTGTCCGCCCTCGCGCAGGGTTACGAGGTCTACGTGGTCACCGACGCGTCCGGCGGGGTCACCCCGGCCGCCCACGAGCACGCCATCGCCCGGATGACGGCCGCCGGCGCCGTGCCGGTGACCTGGGTGCAGGTCCTGCTGGAGCTGCAGCGCGACTGGGCCCGCCAGGAGACGTACGGCGCGGTGATGGAGGTCGTCAAGGAGCACGCGGGCGCCTACGGCCTCGGGGTCGTGTACGCGCAGAGCATCCTCGGCGCGCACGCCGCCGGCTGACTCCGTTGGACACCGGCCTCCTGATCCTGCGCCTGCTCGTGGGCCTGCTGATCGCGGCCCACGGAGTGCAGAAGGTCAGCACGCACCTCGGCGGGCGCGGGCTGGCGGGCGGAGCCGAGGAGTTCCGTGCCGACGGTTTCCGCGGCGGCGCCCTCACCGCGCTCGCGGCGGGCGGCGGCCAGATCGGCTCGGGGCTGCTGCTGGCCGCCGGACTGCTGACGCCGCTCGCCGCGGCCGGGGCCATCGGGGTCATGACCGTCGCCCTCACCGTGAAACGGCCGCACGGGCTGTGGGTGCAGAACGACGGCTACGAGTACCCGCTGGTCCTGATCGGCACGGCTGCCGCGCTGGTGGCCACGGGCCCGGGGGCCTGGTCCCTCGACGGCGTGCTGGGCCTGACGCCGTACCCGCTGTGGTGGACCGTCCCGGTGCTCGTGGCGGGGGTGGGCAGCGGACTGCTGACCCGGCTCGTCCTGCACCGGTCCGCCGCCTAGACCCGCCGCACGTCCTCGGCCGCCCGCTCTGTCCCCCCGTACCGGAGCGGGCGGCCCGACGCCCCGCGCAGCGAGCACGTGCGCACTGGCCCGAACACCTCTCGAACACCTCTCCCCTCCCCTTCCGGAGCGATCAACGATGCATCCCGTACCTGCGCCCGCACCCCCGCCCGCGGAGGCACCCGCACGCAGCGGCGGCCGACTGCCGTCGTACCGCGAGGACGGGCAGATCCAGCCCTTCGGCACGCTCAGGCAGCTGCCGCTCGGCCTCGCGGACGGAGCGCGCGCCCAGACCTGCGACCGGCTGGTCGGGCTGCTCGCCGACACGCAAGTCCTCTACTCCCTGTACAAGAAGCACCACTGGCTCGTGCACGGGCCGACCTTCCGTTCGCTGCACCTGATGTTCGACGAGCACGCGCGTGCCCAACTCGCGCTCGTCGACGCCCTGGCCGAGCGGATCCAGGCCCTCGGCGGCGTCGCCGTGGGCGACCCGCGGCACGTCGCCGAGCTGACGTCCGTGCCGCGCCCACCGGACGGTGTCGAAGGGGTGCCCGCCATGCTGGCGCGGCTCCTGGAGGCGCACGAGCTGATCCTCGTCGAGGCCCGTGCGGCCGCGGCGGGGGCCTCCGCCGCCGGCGACGAGGGCACGGCCGACCTCCTCGTGTCGGGGGTCGTGCGCACCGGCGAGGCGCAGGTGTGGTTCCTCGCGGCCACGCTCGCCGAGAGCCCGGCCCCGCGGGCCTGACCCGGGCGCACGGCCCGCCGGCTCCCGGCCACCGAACCCCGACCACCAACCACCAACCACCAACCACCAACGTTCCCGTATCGAAGGAGCACCCATGCCCTACATCGACGTCGCCGAAGGCACCTCCGCCCCCGTCCGCCTGTACTACGAGGACCACGGCGCAGGCCGACCCGTGGTGCTGATCCACGGCTGGCCCCTCAACGGCGCCTCCTGGGAGAAGCAGACGGCCGCGCTGCTCGCCGCCGGCCACCGGGTGATCACGTACGACCGGCGCGGCTTCGGCCGCTCCGACCAGCCGGCGGACGGGTACGACTACGACACCTTCGCCGCCGACCTGCACGCCGTTCTCACCACGCTCGACCTGCGCGACGCCGTGCTCGTCGGCTTCTCCATGGGCAGCGGCGAGGTCACCCGCTACCTCGGCTCCTACGGCTCCGAGCGGATCGCCAAGGCCGTGGTCATCGGCGTGGTCCCGCCGTTCCTGCTGAAGACCGAGGACAACCCCGGCGGCGTCGACGGCAGTGTCTTCAAGGGGATCGAGGAGGCCATCGCCGCCGACCGGTTCGCGTTCATGACCTCCTTCCTCGCGGACTTCTACAACTCCGACGTCCTGGGCGGGGACCGGATCAGCGAGCAGGCGGTGCAGGCCAGTTGGAACGTGGCCGTCGGCGCCTCCGCCAAGGGCACCCTCGACTGCGTCCAGGCCTGGCTGACCGACTTCCGTGCGGACCTGCCGCGGATCGACGTCCCGACGCTGATCATCCACGGCGACGCCGACCGCATCCTGCCCGTCGACGCCACCGCGGTCCCGCTCGCCCGGCTGATCGACGGCGCCGCGCTCACGATCGTGCCCGGCGGCCCGCACGGCCTGCTGTGGACGCACGCCGACGAGGTGAACGCCGCGCTGCTCGCCTTCCTGGACTGAGCCGCCGCCGCTGCCGGGCGGGGGCCGCCCCCGCCCGGGAGCGGCCCCCGCCCGGGAGCGGCCCCCGCCCGCGCAGCCCGGACCACCCGCCTCCGCACACCACCCGCCCTCCCCCGAAGGAGCACCCCATGCCCCACGACCCGGTCCCCGTTCTCGAGCCTGCCGCCCAGGCCTTCGCCGAGGCGACCGCACGGCCGCCGTTCCTCTACGAACTCCCCGTCGCCGAAGGGCGCAAGGCGGTGGAGGAGGTCCAAAGCGGCGAGGGCGTGGCCCTCCCCGAGGCCGACGAGGAGTGGACCACCGCGGCCGGCGGTCCCACCGGTTCCGTCCGGGTCCGCATCGTCCGCCCCCGCGGAGTCACCGGTCCCCTGCCCGTCCTGCTGTACGTCCACGGCGCGGGGTGGGTGTTCGGGAGCGCCCGCACGCACGACCGGCTGGTCCGCGAGCTGGCGGTGGGCGCCGGCGCGGCCGTCGTCTTCCCGGAGTACGACCTGTCGCCCGAGGCCCGCTACCCGGTCGCGATCGAGCAGATCTACGCGGTCGCGCAGTGGATCGTCCGCGAGGGCGCCGCGCAGGGGCTCGACGCCGGCCGGATGGCCGTCGCGGGCGACTCGGTCGGCGGCAACATGAGTGCCGCGCTCACCCTGATGGCCAAGGAGCGCGGGGACGTCGTCCTGCGCGCGCAGGTGCTGTTCTACCCGGTGACCGACGCCTCCTGCGACACCCCCTCGTACGAGCAGTTCGCCGAGGGGTACTTCCTGCGCCGCGAGGCCATGCGGTGGTTCTGGGACCAGTACACGACCGAGGCCGCCGACCGCGCCCGGATCACCGCCTCGCCGCTGCGCGCATCGGCCGAGCAGCTCTCGGGCCTGCCCCCGGCGCTGGTGATCACCGCCGAGGCGGACGTGCTGCGCGACGAGGGCGAGGCCTACGCGGCCGCGCTGCGGGCCGCCGGGGTGCCCGTGACCGCGGTGCGCGTGCTCGGCACCCTCCACGACTTCGTCATGCTGAACGCCCTGCGCGAGACCCGTGCCGCCGGTGCGGCCCTCCGGCTGGCCACCGCCACCCTGCGGGAGGCCCTGGCATGACCGGCACCGACAACGGCACCCCCAACCCGCGCATGTCCGGCCCGCGCATGTCCGGCCCGAGCATGCCCGTGGCCGGCATCGTCCCGGCTTCCGGAGCCGGCGGGTCGGCCGCGGCCGACCTGCTGCTGCGCAACGCACGGATCCACACCGGCGACCCGGCGCGGCCCTCCGCGACGGCCGCCGCCGTGCGCGACGGCCGGATCCTCGCCCTCGGCGACGACCACGACCTGGCTGCGCACGTCGGACCGGAGACCCGGATCGTCGACGCCCTCGGCCGCCGGGTGGTCCCCGGACTCAACGACTCCCACCTGCACGTCATCCGAGGCGGCCTGAACTACGTCCTGGAGCTGCGCTGGGACGGGGTGCGCAGCCTGCGCGAGGCTCTGGGGATGCTCCGCGCGCAGGCGGGCCGCACACCCAAGGGGCAGTGGATACGCGTCGTCGGCGGCTGGACCGCCGAGCAGTTCGCCGAGCGCCGGATGCCGACGGTCGCCGAGCTGAACGCGGCGGCTCCCGACACCCCGGTGTTCGTGCTCCACCTGTACCAGTCGGCCCTGATGAACCGGGCTGCCGTGCGGGCCGCCGGTTACACCCGCGACACGCCCGACCCGCGGGGCGGGCAGATCGTCCGCGGTCGCGACGGCGAGCCGACCGGGGTGCTGCTGGCGGCGCCCGGAGCCCTGCTGCTGTACTCGACCCTCGCCAAGGCGCCGGCGCTGGACGCGGCCGACCGGCGCACCTCCACCCGCCACTTCCTGCGCGAACTCAACCGCTTCGGCCTCACCTCGGCCGTCGACGCCGCCGGCGGGTTCCAGAACTTCCCCGACGACTACGCCACCGTCGTCGACCTGGCCCGCTCCGGCGAGCTGTCGCTGCGCATCACGTACCACCTCTTCCCGCAGACCGCAGGACAGGAGCTGGCGGACCTGCGCCGCTGGACGCAGACGGTGCGGCCCGGGGAGGGCGACGAGTGGCTGCGCCTCGGCGGCGCGGGAGAGAACCTGACCTGGGCCGCCGCCGACTTCGAGAACTTCGCCGAGCCGCGGCCCGAGCTCGCCGCCGGCTACGAGGCGGAGTTCGAGCAGACCGTGCGGCTGCTGGCCGAGCACGGCTGGGGCTTCCGCCTGCACGCCACGTACGACGAAACCATCCGCCGCAACCTCGCGGTCTTCGAGAAGCTCGCCGCCGAGGGGTTGTTCCCCACCGGCGGCCGCTGGCTCTTCGACCACGCCGAGACGGTGTCCGACGAGAGCCTCGACCGGATCGCCGCCCTCGGGGGCGCCCTGTCCGTACAGAACCGGATGTCCTTCCAGGGCACCGTGTTCCTGGAGCGGTACGGGGCCGAGGCGGCCTCGCGCACCCCGCCGGTCCGGGCCATGCTGGAGCGCGGGCTGACCGTGGCCGCCGGCACCGACGCCACGCGCGTGTCCTCGTACAACCCGTGGGTGTCCCTGCACTGGCTGGTGACCGGCCGCACCGTGGGGGGCACCGCCCTCTACCCGGCCGCGAACCTGCTCGACCGCCGGACGGCCCTGGAGCTGTACACCCGGGGCGGCGCGCGCCTGACCGGCGAGGAGGACGTCAAGGGCATGCTGCGCGAGGGGTTCCTCGCCGACTTCGCGGTGCTGTCCGCGGACTACTTCACGGTGCCCGAGGCCGCGATCCCGGACATCGAGTCGGTGCTCACCGTGGTCGGGGGGCGGATCGTGTACGCGAGCGCCGAGTACGCGGACCTCGACGAGCCGCTGCCGCCCGTCAGCCCGGACTGGAGTCCGGTGGCCCGGTTCGGGGGGTACCGGTCGGCGGGTGCCCGCCAGGCCGATGCCGTGGCCGAGGTGGTCGCCGCGTCCGAGGAGCACCGCCGCTGGCGGTCCGACCGGGGTGCCGTACCGGCGGGCGGGCCCGCCTCCATCGATCCGTGTTTCGCCCACTGACCGGGGAAGGACCGCACATGAGTACGGACTCGGCCGCCGACGAGCACGGCGGCGGCGGGGCGGACCGCCGCTTCGAACCGGATCTGCGCGCCATGACCCGGATCACCCTCCGGCCCATGGCCTCGCCGATGCCGCTGGGGTTCTTCACGGTGGCCCTCGCCTCCGTCCTGACGGGCTGCCTGCAGCTGGGGGTGTTCGACGGGGCCGACCGGCGCGCCGTCGCCCTGTGCGTACTGCCCGCGTTCGCCCTCCAGTTCCTGGTGAGTGTCCTGGCCTTCGGCGCACGCGACGTGGTCGCGGCCACGCTCATGGGCGTCTTCGCCGGCAGCTGGCTCGCGTACGCCCTGGTGACGGGGACCGGTGCGGCGGGCGGACCCCGCGTGCTGGGCGTGTTCAACCTGGCCTTCCTGGTGCTGGGGATCCTCATGGCCGCGGTGACCCGGCCCAAGCGGGCCCTGTGGCTGGTGATCGTGGCCTCCCTGCCCCGGTGGGCCGCCGCCGGGCTGGGAGGGCTGACCGGCGAGGAGGCCCTCGTCCGGACCGCGGGTGCGTGCGGCCTGGTGGTGGCCCTCGCGGCGGGTTACGCGGCCTTCGCACTGATGCTGGAGGACATGCGCAGCGAGGAGGTCCTCCCGATCGGCCGCAGCGGGCCCGCCCGGCACGCGGTCGAAGGCGACCTCGCCGTGCAGCTGCGCAACCTGGAACGGCAGGCCGGAGTGCGCCGCACGCTGTGAGGCCTCCCCCCGGGCGCCCCGGGGCCGGAGCCCGGAGGGGGGTCCGGGCGGGCCGGGGCGGGGCGGTCGCCTCAACGGGAGGCCGCCTGCCACTCCCGCGGCGACATCCCGTACGCCGTGCGGAAGGCCCGGCTGAAATGGGAGGGGCTGACGAAGCCCCACCGCTGGGCGACGGCCGAGACCGCCTGCCCGGTGCCGGAGCGGCGCGCGAGGTCGCGCCGGCACCGGTCGAGGCGTTCGCGGTGGATCCACCGGCCCACGGACGTACCCTCGGCTTCGAAGAGCCGGTGCAGGTAGCGCACCGACACGTGGTGCGCGGTCGCGATCCGCTCCGGTGTCAGACCGGGATCGGCCAGGTTCTGCAGGGCGTACTCCTTGACGCGGGTGAGCATCGCGCGGGCCGTCTCGGGCGCCTGCGGGTCCGGTCGGCCCTGCCGCTCGCGTACCAGCACGGCGAGCAGTTCGGCGGCGGTCAGGGCGAGCCGGTGGCCGGTCTCCGGCTCCAGCCCGGCCGCGTGCTCGGCCAGTCCGGCGAGGTAGCGGACGAGGAGCCCGGCCGTCCCGGAGCGGCTGTCGAAGAGGGTCCCCGTCACCGAGCCCAGGTCGTCCTCGGAGACGCCGATGTCCTGCTTGCGCAGGCGGAAGGCGGTGAACCGGAATGCCTCCGGCTGCTCCCTGCGGTACGGCCGGCCGGCGTCCGAGCAGGTGAAGGTCCCCGGCACGACCAGTGCCTGCCGCCCGTCCTGGGTGAGCCGGGCGGTGCCCTGCTGCTGGACGGTGAGGGTGACGAACTGCCCGCCGCCCTGCGCGATGCGGCGCCGGCTGCGGACGACGGTCTGCGGGCCGGCCCCGACCTCCGAGATCTGCAGGCCGCCGACGTGCCGGCTGGCGATCGTGCCGAGTGCGGACCGCCGTTCGTGCAGGGTCAGGTCCAGCGGGACGAAGGTGTCCGACACCAGGCTGTGCCAGTGGTCGGCGCGGTCGTCTGCGGACAGGGCGGCAGTGGTGGTGACCAGGGGCAACGTGACTCCCGAGGGCGTGCGGGGGGGGTTCCGCTTCCACTCTCGGAGCAGGGCGCGCCCCTGCCATCCGTCATGTGACTTGCCTCGTGCACGTCACACCCCCGGCGGCCGGGGGTCCGGCCGCGCTCAGTGCCCCCTGCGCGCCTCCTGCTCCACGACATCGCGCAGTTGGCTGCGGGAGGTGACGCCCAGCGCGGGAAACGCCTGGTAGAGGTGGGTGCCGACGGTCCGGGGGGACAGGAAGAGCCGTTCGCCGATCTCACGGTTCGTCAGCCCCTGCGCGGCGAGGCGGACGATCCGCTGCCGCTGCGGGGTCAGCGACCGCAGGGCGCTGTGGCGGGCCGACTCGACGGTGACGCCCGCGGCCCGCAGCTCGGCCTCGGTGCGCTCGCTCCAGTGCACGGCGCCGAGGCCGTCGAAGATCTCCCGTGCGGTCGTGAGGGCCTCGCGGGCCTCGGCGATCCGGCGCTGCCGGCGCAGCCACTCGCCGTACTCCAGCCAGACCTGGGCCCGTTCGAACGGCCACCGCTGCCCCGACGGGTCGTGCAGCGCGGCCAGGAACAGTCCTCCGGCCTCCGCCGGGTCGGCCAGCAGGGCGGAGGCCCGGTCCATGACCTGCCGCAGCCGGGCCGAGGCCCCGTCCCCCACCTCGGCAGTCACCCGTTCCAGCACCGTACGGGCCTCGTCGGCGCGGCCGGTCTGGACGGCGGCCGCGGCATGGTCGGCGACCGCGTAGCAGGACAGGTGGTGGTGGAGCGGGGCACCCGCGGCGTCGAAGAGCGCGCGCAGGTGCCGGTGGGCGCCGGCGTGGTCGCCGAGGGCGGTGGCCGCCAGGCCTGCGGCGCGGCGCGCGCGCACCACCGTCCCCAGCGCGCCCGCCGGTTCGGTCACGGCCAGCGCCTCGGCCGCCTGCCGCAGCGCCCGCTCGGGTTCTCCGGTGAGGGCGTGGACGGTGGCCAGTACGGTCAGCGCCCGTACGGAGCCGAGCGTGTGCCCGCCTTCGGGGACCCGTGCGACGAGCCGCTCGACCCCCAGCCGGGCGTCGGCCCACCGTCCGCCGTCCACGTTCGCCCAGGCCAGGTCGGCGGCGGTCATCCCGGCGTGGAAGGCGTCGGCGTCCTCCCACTGGGGGTTCACCAGTTCCCCGAGCAGGCTGACCGCCGTCTCGGTCTCGTCGAGCACCATGCTCAGCACGCCGAGGGTGTGGAGCTCGGTGGGGAGCCGTCCGGGGGCCGCGGCGACCGCGGGCAGCCGGTCGCGGATCGAGGGTCCGTGGACGAAGGGGTCCGTCACGCCGAGGTCCCAGAGGTGGAACGGGTGGTCGGCGATCCCCTGCGGGTCACGCCCCCGCAGCAGTGCCCGCAGGCGGTCGAGCTGGGCCGGGGAGCCGGAGTGGTAGGCGATGCCCGTCGCGATGGTGGAGACCCCGGCGCCGATCGCCGCCGGGTGCATCAGGCCGTCGGTGTCGACCAGTGCGAAGGCCCGGTCCATGCGTATCGTCAGCATGGCGACGAGCCCGCCGAGGGCGGAGATCCAGCCCGTGGCCGCCGGATCGGTGTTGGCTTCGAGGGCCCGCGCGGCGAGTGCCTCGGCCTGTGCGAGGTCTCCGACGAGGACCGAGGCGTACGCGGCGGTGGCCAGCCGGCGGGTCCGGTCGGCCGCGTCGGTGCCGAGCTGGGCGGCCCGCTCCAGACCGGCGACCGCCTCCGCCATGGCTCCGCGCGCCACCGCCCGCATGGCGGTCTCCTCCAGGGCGCTCGCGACCGATGCATCGGGGGCCACGGTCGCCGCGGACAGCTGCCAGGCGCGCCGGTCGGGGTCTGCGCGGAGCGCGTCGGCGAGACCGAGGTGGGCGCGGCGGCGTTCGGCGAAAGGAGCGGCGCCGTACACGGCGGACCTGATGAGGGGGTGGCGGAAGTCGATGCGTTCGGCGTGGAGGCGGATGAGCCCCGCCTGCTCGGCGGGCTGCCAGACGTCCACGTCCGTGCCGGGCGGCAGCGCGGCCATGACGTCCGCCAGGGCGGCTCCCTCCGCCGCGGCGGCCAGCAGCAGCGCCTCGCGGGACGCGGCGGGCAGCGCGCCGACCTGGTCGGCGAAGGTGCGTTCCAGCAGGTCCGTGACGGGCACGTGGCCCGTCAGCGGGAGGCCGCCGTCCTGGGCCGCCTGCCGGGCCAGCTCCACCAGGGCGAGCGGGTTGCCGGCGGCCGTGTCGAGCACCCGGCGGCGGGCCGAGCCGACCGGGGCGTCGGGCTGGGCGCCGAGGAGTTCCTCGGCTTCGGCCGGCTGGAGGGGCGGGACCACCAGTTCGGGCACGGACCGGTCCAGCCAGTCGGGGCGGCCGGTGCCGCGGGCGGCGACGAGCAGCCCGATGGGCTCGCCGGCGAGGCGGCGGGCGAGGAAGCCCAGCACCTGGCAGCTGCCGCGGTCGATCCACTGGACGTCGTCGGCCACGAGCAGGAGCCTGTGCGCGGAGGCGAGTTGCGAGGCGAGGGTCAGCACCGCGAGGCTCATCATCATCAGGTCGGGCGGTGCCGGGTCGTCGCCGAGGCCGAATGCGCTCAGCAGGGCGGCCCGCTGCCGGACCGGCAGGCCCTCGACGCCGTCGAGGACGGGGAGCAGCAGCTGGTGCAGCCCGGCGAAGGCGAGTTCGGTCTCGGCGGCGTTGCCGCGCACCCTGAGGACCCGCGCACCGGCCGCCGCGGCCTCCTCGGCGGCGGAGTCCAGGAGGGTGGTCTTGCCGACTCCGGGCTCGCCGAGCAGCAGCAGCGCCGCGGCGGGGGCACTCGGCCCGAGCGCTTCGGCGATGACCATCCGTTCCTTCTGACGACCGATCAACTCACTGCTCCTGAACTTGCCGTACACATCCGAAGGCCGTTCTTCCGGGGTCGAGCGGCGAGCGGCGAGCGGCGGGTGAACGGCGAAGGACCGAGCATATCTCCCGTGATCATGAAGGAGCGACGGCGGGCGGGCCCGGTCCCCTCGGCAGCACCGGTGCCGCGTGGCGTCGGTTGCGACGGCCGTCTTCCGCCTCCGTCGCGACCGTGCGGGCGGTGCAGCCCACGTAGATCCCGGCGGGGGTGGGGCCGCTCACTCCGCGGGAGGAGGTCGCCGCTCTGCGGGGGGCCTTCAGGAGGAGCCGGGGTGGAGCACGGGGGTACGGTGCACCGGGCTGACGGCGCTCGCGGGCCCGGGGGGCAAGTGCCGCTCCGGACGGGCCGGTCGGGATTCCGAGGGCCCGCCCACCCCGTGTCCCGCGGAACGCGCTCCAAGCCCATGGAACGACCGGCTTCGTGTGCGGGCCGTGACAGGGCACGGCCCCATCCTTGAGTCTCGCTCAACGGCACTGTTCCGATCGTGGCTTGATGGTCCTGTGGGCGGGGCGGTGTAGTGGTCGGGCAATGCTCCGACCAGCTGGGACAGGTGAACCATGAGGATGCGGGCGATCGGCCAGGACCGCTTCGGCGGTCCCGAAGTGCTGAAGGTGGTGGAGGCGCCGCGGCCGCAGGCGGGGCCCGCCGAGGTGCTCGTGCGGGTCGTCGCGGCAGGGGTCAATCCGACCGATGCCTGGCACCGTTCCAGCAGCGGGCTGTCAGGTGGCGACCTCCCCATCCGGTTGGGCTGGGACGTGTCGGGCGTGGTCGAGGCCGTCGGAGTGGGTGTCACCGCCTTTGCGCCTGGGGACGAGGTGTTCGGGATGCCACGCCATCCGCGCCCTGCGGGCACCTACGCCCAGTACGTCACCTCCCCGGCCCGGCACCTGGTGCACAAGCCGTCCGGGATATCCCACACCCAGGCCGCCGCCTTGCCCCTGGCCGGTCTCACCGCGTGGCAGGCGCTGGTCGACACCGCCGATGTGCGCACCGGGCAGCGCGTGCTGGTGCACGCCGCGGCGGGCGGCGTCGGGCATCTGGCCGTCCAGATCGCAAAGGCCCGCGGTGCCCACGTCATCGCCACGGCCCGGTCGGCGAACCATGACTTCGTACGGGGCCTGGGTGCCGACGAGGTCATCGACTACACCCGGACCGACTTCGCTGCGGCAGTGCGCGACGTCGACGCCGTCATCGACACGATCGGCGGGGAATACGGGCCGCGCTCCCTCAGGACCCTGCGGCCGGGGGGTGTCCTCGTCTCGCTCGCCTCGCCGGCCGAAGCGGCACTCGGCCGAGTGGCACGGCCGCTCGGGCTCCGCGCCCAGTTCATGATCGTCGAAGCCGACCGGGAAGGCCTGCGGCAGCTCGCCTCGCTCGTCAGGGCGGGTCGGCTGCGGCCCGAGGTCTCCGCCTGCCTGCCCTTGGAGCAGGCCGCACGGGCGCACGAGCTGGTCGAGAGCGGCCGTACCCGCGGCAAGACCGTACTGACCGTGGGGCGCGTCTGATGGCGACCTTCGTCCTGGTCCCCGGTGCCTGGCACGGCTCCTGGACCTTCCAGCGCCTGGCACGGCAGCTGCGCGCGCACGGCCACGAGGCGCACCCGGTCACCCTGACCGGCGTCGGCGACCGCAAGCACCTGCTGACCGGCACCGTCAACCTCGAAACGCACGTACGGGACCTGCTGAACCTGCTGGAGGACGAGCAGATCTCCGACGCCGTCCTGGTCGGCCACAGCTACGGCGGAATGGTCATCACCGCAGTCGCCGACCGGCGCCCCGACCGGGTGAGCGGCCTGGTCTACATCGACGCGATGGTGCCCCGGGACGGCGACTCGTGCTGGTCCCTGGTCACGGAACTGGAACGGGGCTGGTACCTCAACGGCATCGGCCTGACCGGCTACGCCAGCGTCCCCCAGCCCTTCTTCGACCCGCGCGCCACCCCGCACCCGCTGGCTTCCCTCCTCCAGGCCGTCCGCCTCCGCAGCGACCTGTCGGCCTTCCCCGGCGGCAAGGACTACATCTACGCGACCGGGTGGGAGACTCCCTCTCCGTTCGAGCCCCTCTACCGGCGCCTGCTGGCCGACCCCTCCTGGCGGGTCCACGCCGTCCGATCCGGCCACAACGTCATGCGCGACGCCCCCGGGGGAACTCCTCGACATCCTCATCCGAAGCAGTCCGGAGCACGCGCCGGGCCGGACGCACACGACACCGGACGACACGGTGCCGGCCTCCGGCGCGCACGCATGAGGCCGCCCCGTGTGCTGGCCGCGGCGCAGTTGCTGAACTCGATCGGCGACGGCGCGTACTACGTCACGTCCGCGCTCTACTTCGCCGGGACCGTGGGCCTGACGCCCGCCCAGATCGGCTTCGGCCTGACCGCGGGCTGGGCGGTCGGATCGGTCGCCGGGGTGCCGCTGGGAATCCTCGCCGACCGGTGCGGCGCGCGCGGCACCGCCGTCGTCCTGGCGCTGGCCACTGCGCTAGCGGTGGCGTCGTTCCTGCTCGTAGGTTCTTTTCCGCTCTTCGTGGTGGCCGCCGTGTGCTACGCGAGCTGCCAGTGCGGTCTCGCCGCCGCACGGCAGGCGCTGCTGGCCGGACTGGTGGAGCAGGCCCAGCGCACAAAGGTGCGCGCCTTCCTGCAGTCGACGGCGAACGCGGGCCTGGCGGTCGGCGCCGCACTCGGCGGGCTCGCCCTGCAACGGGACACGCGCGAGTCCTATGCGGCGGTGCTGGCGGTGGACGCGCTGAGCTTCCTGGCCGCGGCGCTCGTCCTGAGCCGACTGCCCGTCGTCGCCCGGGCGCGGGCGAAGCCGGGTGAGCCCAGGTTCGCGGTCCTCCACGACCGCCCGTACGCGGCCGTCACCGTCGTCAACGCGGTCATGCTGTTCTACATGCCGCTGATCAGCCTGGTGATTCCGCTGTGGATCGTTCAGCAGACCAGGGCACCCACGTGGGCCGTCTCCGCGCTCCTGGTGGTCAACACCCTCAGCGTGGTCGCCTTCCAGGTCCGGATCGCGCGGCGGGTGACGGGCTTGGGGAGCGCGGTGCGGATGGTGCGGGGCGCCGGTCTGGTCATGTTCGCCGCATGCGCCGTCTTCGCCCTTTCCGCGGCCGGGTCGGCCGCCTGGAGCGCCGTACTGGCTCTGCTGGCCGCGGCGGGTCTGCAGGTCCTCGGCGAGATGATGCTCGCCTCCGGCGCATGGGAGATCGGCTTCGGACTTGCTCCGGCCGACAGGCAGGGCCAGTACCAGGGCTTCTTCGGCACCGGGCAGGCTGTTGCCAGGATGCTCGGGCCGGTGTTCCTGACCGCCTTGGTCCTCGGTTGGGGTACCGCCGGCTGGCTCGTCCTCGGCGGCCTCTTCGCCGCGGCCGGGGCAGCCATGGGGCCGGCCGTCCGCTGGGCGGAGCGCACCCGGACACCTCCGTACCGCTCCCCGGCGATGGCTGGAGCCGATGTGCCGGCCAAGCCCGCCGGCTCTTCCGGGGCCGCCTGAACCGGCCCGTCACCGTCGACGGATGCCGGTGGAGGCCGAGGCTGAGGTGGCGGGACGGGTGTCAGGTGTTGGCGTCGACGGCGGCTTGGACGAACGCGCGCAGACGCGCGCTGACGTTGCTCTCCAGCCAGACCGGTCCCCACTGGACGGGCGCGGCGTCGTTGAGCGCCACGTACGCGATGTCGGGGCGCGGGTAGAACCGCCGGGCGTGCTCTCCGACCGGGAGGACGCCCTTGCCCGCAGCGACCAGGGCCAGGACCTCCGGGAAGGTGGCTGCCATCGGGCCGCTCGGCACCACCCTGCCGCCGGGGGTACGGGGAGGCGTTCGTTCGTGGCGCAGTTCCTGTGGCAGGTCGTGGGGCAGCTGGATCACCGGCTGTTCGGCGAGGACTTCGAGCGACACCGACGCATGGGCTGCCCACACGGATCCGGCGGGCACGGCCAGGACGCGGGCCTCGGACAGCAGGACGGGCCCGGCGGTCGCCTGTGAGACGGGAAAGGCCGTGATCAGGACGTCCAGTTCACCTTCGTGCAAGCGGGACATGGCGTCATGGATCTGGCCCTCGTGGATGGTCACCTGGCAGTCGGGGTGGCGGACCGCGAACAGCTCAAGGGTCTTCAGGAGGAGCTGCCCGGCCGCCGCCCCCAGGAATCCGGCTCTCAGCAGGCCGGTCGTCCCGCGGGCACGCTCCATCGCCCGGTGCACCGCATCGTCCATGCCGCGGACCAGAGGCGCCAGTTCCGCGGCCAGGTCGCGGCCGAGCGGGGTCAAGCGGACCCGACGGCTGGTCCGTTCGAACAACGGCGCGCCGATCCGGCGCTCGACCTTCCGAATGGTCTGGCTGATCCGCCCGGTCGTCAGACCGAGCCGCTCGGCGACCCGGCCGAAGTGCAGCTCCTCGGCCAGGGCCAGGAAGGTCTGCACCTCCGTGCGTTCCAGAAGCACCGCGCATCCCCCGCTCTCGAGCACCACTGCACGACACCGCTCCGGACCACGGCTCGGCAGTTCGGCTGTCGGGAGGGCCGACACGCGTTCCCCAGCGGCTGGAACAGCCAGGCCATGATGCCAGGCACCGCCGCAGCGGCGGCCCTGCGCGGGCGATGGCGGGCCGGTTTGTTCACGTATCGGACAGGGTGTTGCGGGCACGCCTCACCCTGCCCAGACTGAGCGGATCCGCTTCCCCGCAGAACAGCAGGTGCCGTCATGGGCCAACATGTGCACATCCGCCTCAAGGACGGCATGGAAGTGTCAGCCGCCGGTGAGCTCGTCGAAACGTTCCACTGCCGGTGCGGCAGGACGTGGGCCAAGGTCTACCCGCTCGAGGGTCGCGAGCCCTACACCGTGCACGGCGCCGCCTGAGGCGCTGCCGCCTCCGGGGCGCCAGGGGGACGCGACGGGTCGGCGCCCGCCGCGTCTGCTCGGCCTCTGCTGCTCCGGTACTCAGATGCTCTGGGTCCCCCGCATCCCTTCGCTCTCCCCCATGCCTTCGCTCTCCCGCACACCTTCGCTCTCCCGCACGCCTTCGCCCTCCTGCACGCCTTCGCTCCCTTGCATGCCCTCAGCCGCCCCGGCCGTGCCCTGCATGCCCTGAGGGGCTTCGGACGCCTGGGGCTGCCGGGACGCCTTCCGGGCCTCGGCGCCCGTTCCCTTGAGCTCGATCTTGCGGCGCTTGCTTTCGGTCACCTTGGGGATGCGTACGGTGAGCAGCCCTTCGCTCAGGTCCGCCTCGCACCGGCCCGCGTCCACTGAGCTCGGAAGGCTGGTGCGGTAGGAGAACTCGCCCGTCCTGCGGGACAGGACCTTTCCGCGATGCTCCTCGGAGACCTCTCCGCTGATGCTGAGCTCGTTGTCGCCGACCTCGATGTCGACGTTCTCCGCGGGAACGCCCGGCAGCTCCATCCGGACGATGTACGCGTCCTCGGTTTCCTCTTCCTCGGCCATCGGCAGCCACTGATGGCCACTGGTGGCGGCGGGAGCCGCTGCCCGCTCCAGCAGTCGGCCCATCTCACCCCACATGTTCTCGAACTCCAGGAACGGGTCCCAGGACGAGCGCAGTCGCTCGGAAAGAGCGCCTCCGCGGCGGATCGGCAGCGCCATCGCCAACACCTCCATGTCGTCGGCGGCCGGGAGCGGAGCCGCAACCACTCGGAGGGGGTGGTGCCGGTGCTCCCGTCCCCCGGCGGCTGTCCACGCCACCGCCCGTCAAACCCCGTGGACGCCCCGGCGGACCAACGCATGCGCGGCGATTGCCGGGTCCGGGCAGGGGTAGCACCCGAGCAGGTGGGGTGCGCGTCGGGCTCGCCCGGCGCGGCCGGGGGTCTCGGACGGTCACCGCCTGGAGTGGAGGAGCGGACATCATGGCTGGCAACGCATCGCTCGACCGGAGTGACTGGGCGAGCACACTCGACGAAGTCACCGCCGCCCACGAGGGGGAGCTCGTCACCATTGAAGTGATGGACCAGTCGATCGGGCACCAGTACGAAGCCGAACGGCTCCCCTTCTCCTACCTCGCGTACGACGCGAAGGGCGACGCGGTGATCGTCGCCGTGGGCGGGCAGCCGCCCCGCTACCCCGTCGTACTGCGGCACATGGTGGCGCATCCCAAGGAGATCGACGTCTCGACGGCCGAGGTCCCCGGGGCGGCCATCCGGGTCCTGGACCAGGAGGACACCGCCACCTTGATCACTTTCTACGCGGCCGGGTCGGCCGCGGAGTCCTGACGATCCGGCCCCCACGGCCGCGTCGTGCAGCACACCTCCACTGCGCCGGATTCCGGCGGCGGCGACGGACGCACAACGGCCCTGCGGCGCTGCCGCAGGGCCGCCACGGGCGCCCGGGACGGCCGGGCGCCCGTTGGCCGATCACGGCTGCAGCTGCTTGCCGCCGCCGGTGCCGATGTCGATCTTCCGCGGCTTGGCCTGCTCGGCGACCGGGATGCGCAGACTGAGCACACCGGCGTCGTACACCGCCTCGATGTGCTCCGTGTCCAGGTTCTCGCCGAGGAACAGCTGCCGGGTGAACGTACCCGTGGGCCGCTCGGAGATCACCACCTCGGCGCCTTCCCTGGCCTCCGGCTTGCGTTCGACCTGGACGGTCAGCACGTCCTTCTCGACGCTCAGGTCGACGGAGTCGGGGTCGACGCCCGGCAGGTCGAACTTGACCCACACCGAGCCGTCCTCGCGCCAGGCGTCCATGGGCACCGCCGCGGGGCGCTGCACGCCGTCGAAGAGCCGGGCGAATCGGTCCAGCTCATGGAAGGGGTCGGTCCGCATCAGCATCGGATCATCGCCTCCTCATCGGTGTCGATGGCTGTTCGCGGTGTTGCTCCCGACAGCTCTTATATAGCTCGCAGCAAGTAACTTGACAAGGTCCGGCTCAGTTTTAACCGGGCCGAGAGGGGGGCCGGCTCGCCACCCGTTGACCCACAGTTACTCGTATGTAATGTGGCATATGTAACGAATCGGAGATTCAGTCGCTGTGCTCGAGCGGGGTGTGACGCGAGCACGTGTGAGCGGGGTGCTTGCGGCCCGGATGCCCGGGCGCGCGACGCAGGGGTGAGCACGATGAGCAGGTACCGCACGCTGTCGCCGGCGGGCACCGACGGATTCCTGCCCGTGACGGAAATGGCGGTGGCGGCCGTCGATCCCACGGGGACGGTCACCGCGTGGAGCCCCGGTGCCCAGATGCTCCTGGGCTACGCGCCGGCCGAGGTGGTCGGACGGCAGGCGGCCGGGCTGCTGGCGGACGGCCGCCTCCCCGACCCCGCCCGGCGGCACCTGGCGGAGCACCGGGCGTGGATCGGCAGGGTGGTCCTGCGCCATCGCAGCGGGTACCGGATCGAGGCGGACCTGCAGGCGTGCCCGCTGCTGGACGCCGGGGACGGCATGTGCGGGTGGTCGGTCCAGGCGACGATCCCCGAGGAGAGCGACGGAGCCGCCCTTGCCCTTCAGCGCAGCCTCATGCAGCAGCGGCTGCCGCACCTGCTGGCCGTGGAGACCGCGACCCGCTACCTTCCCGCCGAGCCGCACGCGGGGGTGGGCGGCGACTGGTTCGACGTGATCCCCCTGTCCGGTGCCCGGGTCGCCCTCGTCGTCGGCGATGTCGTGGGTCACGGCATCCACGCCTCCGCGGCCATGGGGCGGCTTCGCACGGCCGTGCGCACCCTGGCCGACGTGGACCTCCCGGCGGACGAGCTGCTGACGGACCTCGACGACCTGATCCTCGAAGAGGCCCGCGAGCGCCCGAGCTCCGACGGGGAGATCGGGGCGACGTGCGTGTACGCGGTCTACGACCCGGTCTCCGCGCACTGCACGGTGGCCAGTGCCGGCCATCCGGCGCCGGTGGTGGTGCGTCCCGACGGCGCGGTGGAGGTACTCGACGTGGAGCCGGGCCCGCCGCTGGGGGTGGGGGGCGTGCCCTTCGAGGCCGTCGACGTCCCCCTGCCGGCGGGCAGTCTCCTGGTGCTCTACACCGACGGCCTGGTCGAGGCGCGCGGCCGGGACATCGAGACCGGCATCGAGGCGCTGCGGCGCGCGCTGTCCGGCCCCGCCCCGTCGCTGGACAACGTGTGCGACACCGTGATCGGGTCCCTGCTTCCCGACGCCCCGGACGACGACGTGGCCCTCCTGGTCGCCCGCACCCGGCCGCTCGACGCCGCGCACGTGGCCACGTGGGACATCCCCGCCGACCCGGCGGCGGTTCCCGACGCGCGCCGTCGGGCCGCCGCCCAGCTGGAGCGGTGGGATCTGGAGGAGGCGGTGCCCACCACCGAGCTGATCGTCAGCGAACTGGTCACCAACGCGATCCGGCACGCCGGCGCCCCGATCGAACTGCGGTTGATCCACAACGGCATGCTGATCTGCGAGGTCTCCGACTCCAGCAGCACCTCTCCGCATCCGCGGCGGGCCCGTGCGCTGGACGAGGGCGGACGCGGGCTGCTCCTGGTCGCGCAGCTCGCCGAGCGGTGGGGGACCCGTCACACCGCTGCCGGGAAGACGATCTGGGCCGAGCAGGCCCGCCCCCTGCACCCGGCGGCTCCCGCCCGGACGCCGCAGCGCCCGGGGCGACCGGGGACCGTCGCCGTCGAGGGGCCCCGGCCGCCCTGCGGGGCCGGAGCCTGACGGATGCGCGGCCCGGCGGGCACGGGGGGCCTGAGCCCTCTCCTCGCTGCAATCTGAACCTGCACCGGGGCCTGCATCCGCTCCTGCGTCGCGGGGGCCGCAGTGCCGAGGCCGTGAGCGAGCGGACCCGGCCTGCGTAGCGCCCCGCCGGATGGGCAGGCGCGGGCCGAAGCGAGAGGAGGAGATGACCATGGTCCTGGTGACGGCGGAACTTGCGGGGGCGCCCTGCTGGATCAGCCTGACGGCGCGGGATCTGACCGCCTCCGAGAACTTCTACCGCGCGGTGCTCGGGTGGACGTTCCGACGGGGATCCCTGGGCCGGGCGTTCTCCGTGGCGGAGGCGGACGGGGTCCCCGTGGCCGGCATTGCCGCGGTGGCCCGTGAACTGGCCGTCCCGGTGGCGTGGACCCCGTACTTCGCCGTCGACGACGCCGACGACGCGGTGGCGCGGATCCGCGAGCGCGGCGGCACCGTCGGCGTCGGACCCGTGGCCTACCCGCCGCGCGGGCGCGCGGCCCTGGCAGTCGACCGGGAGGGCGCGAGCTTCGGGATCTGGGAAGGGCGGGTCCTGACGGAGTGGCGGATCGGAGACGGGACGGCCCCTGCCTGGCTGGAACTGCACACCGGGGACGCCTTCGATGCCGCCCTGTTCTACGGCGAGGCCCTCCAGTGGGCCTCGGACGGCGGGACGGGCTGCTGCGAGGTCTCCTACGAGCACGACCAGGTCGTCCTGCGCTACGAGGGCGAGGAGGTGGCGCGCCTCAACAGCGGTCCCGTCGAGGAAGCCGCCGAGAAGCCGCAGCTGCGACCGCGCTGGCTCGTCCACTTCCGGGTCCGGGACCTGGACACCGCCACCGGGGCCGCCGTCGAACACGGCGGGACGGTGGTGCAGGAGGGCACGTGGCCGGGCGACGCGCGCCGGGTCACCGTACGGGACCCGGACGGGGCGCTGTTCACCCTCGACCAGTCCCACACCGCCCCCTGGCCCCTCAGGCCTGAGGCGCCTCCTTCCGTGCGGGGGTGAGATCCGGGAAGGCGGCGCCGGCCCGGGCATGCCGAAGCCGAACGCGGGCAGGCGCCGGAGGCCGCGTGGGGGACGGAGACGGTCCGGCTTGGAGGATGGCGATGGCGAAGGCTGTGGGTATCGACCTGGGTACGACGAACTCGGTGATCGCCGTCTACGAGGGCGGCCAGCCCCGGGTGATTCCCAATACCGAAGGGGGCCGGACGACGCCGTCGGTGGTCGCGTTCACCGACACCGGCGAGCGGCTCGTCGGCCAGATGGCACGACGCCAGGCGGTGCTCAACCCCCAGGGCACCGTGTACTCCGCCAAGCGGTTCGTCGGCCGGAGGTACGGCGAGGTGGCCACCGAGGCCGGCCAGGTCTCGTACGAGGTCGTGCCGGGTCCCGAGGACGCGGCGCGCTTCTCGGTGCGCGGCAAGCAGTACGCCCCGGAGGAGATCTCCGCCTCGGTGCTGCGCAAGCTCGCCGACGACGCGGCCAAGCAGCTCGGGGAGAAGGTCACCCAGGCGGTCATCACCGTGCCGGCGTACTTCAACGACGCGCAGCGGCAGGCGACCAAGGACGCCGGCCGGATCGCCGGGCTGGAGGTCCTGCGGATCATCAACGAGCCGACCGCGGCCGCCCTGGCGTACGGGCTGGACAAGAAGGAGCACGAGACGGTCCTGGTCTTCGACCTGGGCGGCGGCACGTTCGACGTCAGCATCCTGGACGTGGGCGACGGCGTGGTGGAGGTGCGCTCCACCGCCGGCGACACCCACCTGGGCGGCGACGACTTCGACCGGCGGCTGGTGGACCACCTGGCCGAGGACTTCCAGCGGCTCAACGGGATCGACCTGCGCCGCGACCCGCAGGCGCTGCAGCGGCTGTACGAGGCCGCGGAGAAGGCCAAGGTCGAGCTGTCCTCGACCGCGCAGACACAGATCAACCTGCCGTTCGTCACCGCGGACGCCTCGGGCCCCAAGCACCTGACGACCACCGTGAGCCGGGCGACGTTCGAGCAGCTCACGGCCGACCTGGTGGAGCGGTGCATGGGCCCGGTCCGGCAGTCGATGGCGGACGGCAAGGTGACGGCCGACGACCTGGACGAGGTGATCCTCGTCGGCGGGTCCACCCGGATCCCGGCCGTGCAGGCGCTGGTGCGGCGGCTGACCGGCGGCAAGGACCCGAACATGTCGGTCAACCCCGACGAGGTCGTGGCGCTCGGCGCGGCGGTGCAGGCGGCGGTGCTCCAGGGCGAGGTCAAGGACGTGCTGCTGCTGGACGTGACCCCGCTGTCGCTCGGGGTGGAGACGCTCGGGGGGCTGATGACCAAGCTCATCGAGCGCAACACGACCATCCCCACCCGGCGCAGCGAGACCTTCACCACGGCCGAGGACAACCAGCCGGCCGTGGACGTGGTCGTCCTTCAGGGCGAACGCGAACGGGCCGCCGACAACCGGGTGCTGGGCCGGGTGCGGCTGGACGACATCCGCCCGGCGCCCCGGGGCCTGCCGCAGATCGAGGTGACGTTCGACATCGACGCCAACGGGATCCTGAACGTGTCCGCGAAGGACAAGGACACCGGCGCCGAGCAGAGCATCACCGTCTCCGGCAGCGGCACGCTGGAGGAGTCCGAGGTCCAGCGGATGGTCCAGGACGCCGAGCGCAACCGGGCCGAGGACTCCCGGATCCGCGAGCTGGTGGAGGCGCGCAACGAACTCGACAGCTTCGCGTACCAGGTGGAGCGGCGTCTCGGCGAGCTCGGCGACGCCGTCGCCGTGCACGAGAAGGCGCGGGCCGAGGCACTGGTCGCCGATGCGCGGCAGGCCGTCAAGGAGGAGGCGCCGCTGGACCGGCTGCGGTCGTTGACCGGGGATCTCCAGCAGGTGCTGCACGGGCTGGCGGCGGCCGGCGGGCCCGGTGGCGCAGGCCCCGGCCCCGGCCCCGGGCAGGGTCCCGGCTCCGGGACCGGGCCGCAGGGCGGCAGGGGTCCGGGCGGGGACGAGGACGTGATCGACGCCGAGTTCCGGCCCGGCTGACGCCCGTGGGGGTGTGAGGTGACCATGAACGACAAGGCGCGAGAGCCCGGCCGCCCGGCGCAAGGCCCGGACGTACCGCGCGACGCCGTACGGGACGCGGCCCGGGGCCGGGCAGACGAACCCCGGGAGGTTCAGGCGCCGGAGCAGGAGGCGCGGCCCCCGCGTGACCCGGAGCAGCAGCCCGCGCCCGCCCTCCCCGAGCTGGACGCCGAGGAACTGCGCGACCGCTGGCAGCGCGCCGTGGCAGACATGGAGAACCTCCGCAAGCGCTGCGAACGGCAGCAGGAGGAGGTGCGCCGCAGCGAACGGGACCGCGTGACGGCCGAATGGCTGCCGGTCGTGGACCACCTGGAGCTGGCGCTCCAGCACGCGGCGGCCGATCCACGCGCGATCGTGGCCGGGGTGGAGGCGGTCTGCCAGCAGGCGTTCGCGGTGCTCGACCGGCTGGGCTACCGGCGGATCGCCGAGGTCGGTGACCGCTTCGACCCGGCCCTGCACGAGGCCGCCCAGGTCCGCGCGGAGCCGGAGGCCGCGCCGGGCAGCATCGTCCAGGTGCTGCGCCCGGGATACGGCAGCGGCAGCGGGCTGCTGCGCCCGGCGGTCGTGTCGGTCGCGGCGAAACCGGAACGATGACGTTGCGGCGGCGTACGAGGACGTGCATGCCGCGGCGGACGGTGGTTCGAGGACGGGTGAGGTAGCCGATGGCCGCGCAGAAGCGTGACTACTACGACGTACTCGGCGTTTCCAGGGACGCCGGTGCGGAGGAGATCCAGCGCGCCTACCGCACCCTCGCCCGCCGCTGGCACCCCGATCTGAACAAGGACCCGGGCGCCGAGGAGCGGTTCAAGGAGGTCAGCGAGGCGTACGAGGTCCTCTCCGACCCGGAGAACCGCAAGCGCTACGACCGCTTCGGCCACGCGTGGCAGCAGGCTCGGGAAGGCTCCGCGCCCGGCCCCGGCGGGCCCTTCGGAGGGGGCGGCGGGCGGCGGGTGTACGTCAACACCGGTGGCGGCCCCGGCTTCGGCGGGTTCGGCAACGGCTTCGATGCGGGCGGCCTCGGGGGCGGCTTCGGCGGGACGGACTTCGAGGACCTGCTCAGCGGTCTGTTCGCCCAGGGCGGGCCGCAGGGCGGTTACGGGCGGACACCGGGCGCCGACCAGGTGGCCGAGATCACGCTCCAGGTGGAGGACGCGTACGCCGGCGGCCGCAGGCGCGTCGCCCTCGACACCGCCGCCGGCCCCCGCAGTTACGAGGTGAACGTCCCGCCCGGCGTGACCGACGGGCAGCGGATCCGGCTGGCCGGAGAAGGCGGCGCGGGAAGCGGGGGCGGCGCGGCCGGCGACCTCTACCTGCGGGTGCGGCTGGCTCCCCATCCGCGCTACCGGGTCGACGGGCGGGACATCGCCGTCGACCTCCCGGTCGCACCGTGGGAGGCCGCGCTCGGAGCGTCGGTCCCCGTGGACACCCCCGGCGGGACGGCCACGGTGGACCTGCCGGCCGGCTCCTCCAGCGGGCGCAGGCTGCGGCTGCGGGGCCGCGGCATGCCCAACCCCCGGGGGCAGCCGGGCGACCTCTACGCCGAGGTGAAGATCGTCGTCCCGCCGCGGCCGACCCAGGCCGAGAGGGATCTGTTCGAGCGCCTCGCGAAGGAATCCCGCTTCGACCCCCGCAACCCTCCCAGCGGAAGGGGATGAGCGTCCGTGGGGCACGACCGGAACCGCTACCCGCTCGCCCGCCCGAGCGCCGTCCACGGCTCGCACCGGGCCGTCGTCACCGTCGAGGAGTTCGCGGCCGCCACCGGCCTGCACCCCGACCTGGTGCGCCGCTACGTCACCCTGGGCCTCCTGGAGCCCGACACGGATCCGGCCGGGGGCCTGTGGTTCGGCACCGGGCACCTGGTTCGGGTGGCCCGCATCCGGCGGCTGCGGGCCGGCCTGGGCCTGAACTACACCGCGCTGGCCGTCGTACTGGACCTGCTGGAGCGCATCGAAGAACTCGAAGCCGCCCTCGGCGGACGGCACCCCGACATCGACGCCGTGCGCGGGAGATGACACCTCGTGGACATGAACCGACTCACCCAGAGGTCCCAGGAGGCCCTGCAGGACGCCCAGACCAAGGCGCTGCGCTTCGGCCACGTCGAAGTCGACGGGGAGCACCTCCTGCTGGCCCTGCTCGACCAGGACGAGGGGCTGATCCCCCGGCTGCTCGGTGCCTGCGGAAGCGACCCGGGCCGGGCCCGCGCCGCGGTGGAAGCGGAGCTGGGGCGGCGCCCGAGCGTATCGGGCCCGGGCGCCACCCCCGGCCAGGTGTACGTCACGCAGCGGCTGGCCCGCCTGCTGGACACGGCCGAGCAGGAGGCGAAGCGCCTCAAGGACGAGTACGTCTCCGTCGAGCACCTGCTGCTCGTCCTGCTCACCGAGGGCACCGGCAGCGCGGCCGGCCGCATCCTGCACGAGCAGGGCCTCGACCGCGAGCGGTTCCTCGAGGCCCTGACCGAGGTGCGCGGCAACCAGCGCGTGACCTCCGCCACCCCCGAAGGCACCTACGAGGCCCTGGAGAAGTACGGCCGCGACCTCGTCGCCGAGGCCCGCACCGGCAGGCTCGACCCGGTCATCGGACGGGACGGCGAGATCCGGCGCGTGGTGCAGATCCTGTCCCGCAAGACCAAGAACAACCCCGTCCTGATCGGCGACCCGGGCGTCGGCAAGACGGCCATCGCGGAGGGGCTGGCCCAGCGCATCGCCCACGGCGACGTGCCGGAAGGCCTGCGCGACAAGACCGTCTTCGCCCTCGACATGGGCTCGCTGGTGGCGGGCGCGAAGTACCGCGGCGAGTTCGAGGAACGGCTCAAGGCCGTCCTGCACGAGGTCACCGCCGCCGAGGGCCGCGTCCTGCTGTTCGTCGACGAGATGCACACCGTCGTCGGCGCCGGAGCCGCCGAAGGAGCCATGGACGCCGGCAACATGCTCAAGCCGCTCCTCGCCCGCGGCGAACTGCACATGATCGGCGCCACCACCCTCGACGAGTACCGCAAGCACGTGGAGAAGGACGCAGCCCTCGAACGCCGGTTCCAGCCCGTCCTGATCGACGAGCCCAGCGAGGAGGACGCCGTCTCCATCCTCCGCGGGCTGCGCGAACGCCTGGAGGTCTTCCACGGCGTGAAGATCCAGGACAGCGCCCTGGTCGCCGCCGTCACCCTGTCCCACCGCTACATCTCCGACCGCTTCCTGCCCGACAAGGCCATCGACCTCGTCGACGAGGCCTGCGCCATGCTGCGCACCGAGATCGACTCGATGCCCGCCGAGCTGGACGAACTCACCCGGCGCGTACGGCGCCTGGAGATCGAGGAGGCGGCACTCGCCAAGGAGGACGACCCCGCCGGCCGCACCCGCGTGGCGGAGCTGCGCAGGGAACTCGCCGACGCCCGCGCCGAGGCCGACGCCCTGCGCGCCCAGTGGGAGGCCGAACGCCAGGCCCTGCGCAAGGTGCAGGCCCTGCGCGAGGAACTGGAGCACGTACGCTACGAGGCCGAGGAAGCCGAGCGCTCCTACGACCTCAACCGCGCGGCCGAACTGCGCCACGGCCGGCTGCCCGACCTGGAGCGGCGCCTCCAGGCGGAGGAGGAGCAGCTCGCCGCCAAGCAGGGCGGGCGCCGGCTGCTGCGCGAGGTCGTCACGGAGGACGAGATCGCCTCCATCGTGGCCCGCTGGACCGGCATCCCCGTCAGCCGGCTCCTGGAGGGCGAGCGGCAGAAGCTGCTGCGCCTGGACGAGATCCTGCACGAGCGGGTCATCGGCCAGGACGAGGCCGTCCAACTCGTCGCGGACGCCGTCATTCGTGCCCGCTCGGGGGTCAAGGACCCGCGCCGGCCCATCGGTTCGTTCCTGTTCCTCGGCCCCACCGGCGTCGGCAAGACCGAACTGGCCCGGACCCTGGCCGCCGCGCTGTTCGACACCGAGGACAACATGATCCGCCTCGACATGAGCGAGTACCAGGAACGGCACACGGTCAGCCGCCTGGTGGGCGCCCCGCCCGGCTACGTCGGTTACGAGGAAGGCGGCCAGCTCACCGAGGCCGTGCGCCGCAAGCCGTACTCCGTCGTGCTCCTGGACGAGGTGGAGAAGGCCCACGCGGACGTCTTCAACACCCTCCTGCAGCTGCTGGACGACGGCCGCCTCACCGATGCCCAGGGGCACACGGTCGACTTCCGCAACACCGTGGTGGTGATGACGAGCAACATCGGCTCCCAGTACCTCCTGGAGGGAGTCACCCCCGACGGCGAGATCAAGGAAGAGGCCCGCGCCGCGGTCATGGCGGAACTGCGCGCCCACTTCCGGCCGGAGTTCCTCAACCGGGTCGACGACATCGTGCTGTTCAAGCCGCTGACCCTGCCGGAGATCGAACGGGTCGTGGACCTGCTCACCGAGGACCTGCGCCGGCGGCTCGCCGGCCGCCGCCTCGGACTGCACCTGACCGAGCCGGCCCGCCGCCACATCGCGGCCGAGGGCTTCGACCCCGTCTACGGCGCCCGGCCCCTGCGCCGCTTCATCCAACGCGAGGTCGAAACGCGCATCGGCCGCGCGCTGCTGACCGGTGACGTCGCCGACGGCTCCACCGTCACCCTGGACGCCCCCGACGGACAGCTCACCGTCACCTGGACGGCGCCCGCCGGGGCCGGGCCGCCGGAGGGGGATGCGGAGGCGGACGCGGGCGCGAAGGCGGCGTGAGCGGCCGACGGGAACGGTCGGGGTCATGCGCCTCGGCGGCCCAACGGCAGACGCAGCGGCACGTCCGATGAAGGGTCGGCCAGCTCCGGCCACCCGGCACGGACCCGGCGCCGCGGGGCATCCGCACGTGCATCCTGGAAGCCGCCTCGCCGATGACTCGGCGGGCGGCCGGCGGGGAACAATAGAGATACGACCAGCCTGGTCTGGTGAGGGACCCCGCGCCACCACGAGGTCACGTAGCGTGTGGCCGCAGGACGGTACGGGAGGTCTTGCTCGGCTGCGCACGGCCAACCCGTGCGCGTGACGGCCTCCGTTCCCGCAGTGCTGCGGCAAAGCCGACCGTAATGGGCTCCCGACACCCGAAATGGCGGCCCCCGCCATGCTCCCCCACACCCACCCCCGTGCCCCGGGCCCGGACCCGTTCGCCCCCGCGCGCGCCGCGACCGACGCCGCGCCGTGCATCCGCCACACCTTCCGCGTGATCATGCAGCGTACGGTCCTCGGGGGCGTGGCCCCGGCCGACGCCGAACGCGCACAGGCCCACGCACTCCTCGAGCAGCTCGTCCCGCGCCCGACGGAGGCCACGCTGCAGGCCCGCATCGCGTCCCTGTGGGAGGCCGTCATCGCCCTGGCGCTGGTCGGCGCACGCGCCCACAACCCGCTCGGCCACCTCGCCGGAGGCTGCGCCGCCACCCTCGAACCCCTCATCCGCCGCAACCACACCCCCACCCCAGGGGAACTCCAGGACGCCGAAGCCGCCCTCCGCGACCTCCACCAGGCCCTGATCGTCCGCTACGGCACACCCCGGACCCCCGCCTCCTGAGCCGGCCGAAGACGTCGGTGGACCGGCTCGGCGCTCTCGTACGGGGCGCCCTACCGGCTGATGTGGAGGACGCAGACGTCGTCGCGGCGGGCATCGGGGTCCACCAGCGCGGCCAGGACGCCGTTCAGGAGCGTGGTGCCGGCCTCCGGGTGCAGGGCCGTGCGGGCGAGGCGCTCCAGGCCGCCGTCGAAGTCCTCGCGGGGCTTTTCGATCAGGCCGTCGGTGTAGAGCAGGAGCTGGTCGCCGGGCATGAGGCGCACGGTGGCTGCTTCGTAGTGCGAGCGCGATGCGGCGCCCAGCAGGATGCCGTCCGGCGGTGCGAGGTAGCGGGCCTCGCCCCCGCGCAGGAGCAGGGGCGGGGGGTGTCCGGCCTGGACCCATGTGAGTACGGAGGTGCCGGGCTCGTAGCGCGCCATGATCATGGTGGCGGTGCTGAACGCGCGGTCCCCGCTGTGCAGCAGGAGGGTGTTCAGCCGGGTCAGGATCTCGGGCAGGGGCGTGCCGGTGACGGCCATGCCCTTGGCGGTGAAGCGGAGCTGGGCCATGGTGGCCACGGCGTCGAGGCCGTGGCCGGCCACGTCACCGACCACGATCAGGGCGTTGCCGTCGGGCAGTTCGACGGCGCTGTACCAGTCGCCGCCGACGGCAAGTCCTTCCTGGAGTGGCTGGTAGGCGACGTCCACGGTGAGTCCGGCGAGTTCGAGGGTCTGCTGGGTCTGCGGGAGCAGGGCGTGCTGGAGCCTGGCGGCGAGGTCGCGTTCGGCATCCAGCAGAGTGCGCTGGGCCGAGGCGGCCTTCTCGGATTCCAGGAGCCTGGCTTCGGCGTCCTTCACGGCGGTCAGGTCCTGGAAGAAGCCGTGGACTTCCACGGGCCGGCCGTCGACGTCCGTCTCGGCTTCGGCGACGATGCGCACGTGCCGTACGCGTCCGCTGGGGGTGGTGATGCGGAAGGTGTGGTCGATGGGACTGCCCTGGCCCAGCAGGCGGGGCACGACCTCGCCGAGGGCGGGCAGGTCGTCGGGGACGACATGGCGGGGCAGCTCTTCCAGGGTCATCGGCCCCAGGGACGGGTCCCGGTCGAAGACGGTGAAGGCTTCGTCGGACCAGGTGATGGTGTTCCGCACCAGGTCCCAGTCCGCCCACCCCATGCTGCCCAGGCGCTGCATCACGGTCAGGCGCCGCTGCTCGCGTTCCCCGGTGTCCAGGCGCACCCAGGAGACGGTCAGTCCGCCCCGGCAGGCCGCCGCCCGGACCGCGAAGCGGGAGTGCCGCGGGATGCCGGCGAGGATCTCCTCGTACTCGAACGGATCCCCCTGGTAGCGGGTCCCTGTCTGGAGGGCGTCGAGGTAGCCCTGCCACAGCGGGGAGCCGACCACGGTCGGGTAGGTGTGGACGACGCTGAGCCCCACGAGGTCTTTGCCCCGCCGGCCGCCGATGTCGACGGCGTCGGGTGAGGCCGCCAGGATGCGGAAATCCGCGACCTCGCCATCAGGTCCGTACTCCGGGGCCAGGAAGATCACCGATCCGGGGAGGCCGTCCAGGATCTCCTGCACCGCTGCCGGCGGCAGTGCCTCATCGGTCCGCGCGCCTGCCTCGGGAGGCCGGGAGGGCAGATAGCGGCGGGACGAGAAGACCGAGGCGCCGTCGGCTTCACCGGGGCCGCTGTCTTCCGGGCCCGGTACCGAGCGCCCCGCGTTCCCCGTCATGGACCGAGCATGTCACACGTCGCGGTCGGGGCTGCGCCCAGGCGGCCGCGCGGACGGCCCGTGCCGGACTGCCGGGCCGATTCCGAGCGGGACTCCCGCCGTCCGCGGAAGGCCTGCGTACGGGTTCGGCCCCGGCAGATCCACCCGAACGAGCCCGCCCCGCGCGGGTGACACGCAGTGGGCGGCACACCGCGGAAGGCGGGGGTTGGCGAGGGCGGAGCAGCGGTGGCAGGTGGAGGGGTCGTTTGCCGGGTGGGTGATGCTTGGGGGATGCGTGCTGCCCGTCTGATCCGCATGGCTCTCCTGATCCAGTCGAACCCCGGCCTGACCGCGGCCGCTCTCGCCCGTGAGCTGGAGGTCTCCGAACGGACGGTGATCCGCGACGCGCAGGCGTTGCAGGAGGCCGGCGTCCCGGTGCGCTCGGAGCGGGGGCGGGTGGGCGGGTACTTCCTTGCTGCGGGATACCGGACCCGGCTCACCACGCTCCATCCGAGCGAGGCGGAGACGCTGTTCCTGTCGGGTCTGCCGTCGGCGTTGCGGGACCTGGGGCTGTCGGACGCGGCGGAAACCGCCCGGCTGAAGCTCACCGCGACCCTGCTGCCGTCGGTGCGCAGGGCTGCGGAGTCGTCAGTGCGCCGCTTCCACCTCGACGCGCCGGCCTGGTTCCGCGAACCCGCCACCCCGGAACTGCTGCCGGAACTCGCCCGCGCGGTGTGGGCGGACCGGCCCGTCGAGCTGTCGTACGTGCGCCCGGGCCGGGACGGCGCGCCGTCCTCCGTCGTGGCGCGGGTGGTGGAGCCGTACGGGCTCGTGCTGAAGGCGGGCACCTGGTACGCCGTCGTCCGCGTCCGCGGTGGGCGGGAGGATCACGAGGGCGGCTGGCGCACCTACCGTGTCGACCGGATCGCCTCACTCGGACCCGCTGCCGGAGCAGAGGAGCCGTTCCTGCGTGATCCGGGCTTCGACCTGGCCGCACACTGGGAGGCCCGTTCGGCGGCCTTCGCGCGCGCCTTGCTGCGCACCACCGTCACGGTCCGGCTGACCGACGCGGGACTGCGGCGGCTGCCCGCCGTCGCGGACCCGGCCGCCGTCGCGGACGCGCTGGCCTCCGCGAGCGGCCCGGACCCCGCCGGCCTGGTCACCCTGGACCTGCCGACGGAATCCGAGGACGTCGCCTTCGATCAGCTGGCCGGGCTGGGCCCGGACGCCGAGGTACTGGCCCCCGCCCGCCTGCGCGGCCGCTTCCGTGAGCGCGCCGCAGCCCTGGCCGCCCTCTATCAGGCCGACTGGCGGGCGGCGGAAGCGGAGGAGCCCGCGGATCAGCGGTAGTCCTCCGGGGCGGCTTCCCGGCTGCGGTCGAGGGCCTCGAAGTACGCCCACGCGTCGGGCCGGCTGCCGTCCACGTCCGTCACCCCGTACGCCCGGGCGAGTTCCGCGCTGGAGGTGGACTTGCCGTTCCACCGCTTCGCGCGGTCCGGGTCGGCGGCGAGCGCCGCGACCGTGCGGGCCAGGTAGGTCGGGGACTCCGCGATCGCGAAGGCCGGCTCCTGGGCGATCGCGTCACGCCAGTTCTCCTCGCTCACCCCGAAGTGGGCGAGCATCTGCTCCGAGCGCAGGAAGCCCGGCGAGACGGCGACCGCCGTGCCCCCGTACTCCGCCAGCTCCTGGCCCAGCCCGAACGCGAGGCGGATCGGGGCGTTCTTCGCCAAGTCGTAGTACATGTTCTCCCGGTAGCGGCGGTTGGAGTGCGCGGTGCCGTCGGTGACCTCCACGTGGAGCGGCGCGTCGGAGCGGATCAGCAGCGGCAGCAGCAGCGCCGCCGTGATCACATGCGAGCGCACTCCGAGCTCCAGGATCCGCAGGCCGTCGGCGAGCGGGGTCTGCCAGCTCTTCTTCCCGAACACCGAGGCGACCAGAAGGTGCTCGCCGCCCCACAGGTCGTTGACGAGGACGTCGAGCCGCCCGGCCTCACGTTCGATCCGCTCGGCCAGGGCGCGTACCTGGGCTTCGTCGAGGTGGTCGGTGGGAACCGCGATCCCGGTGCCGCCCGCGGCGCTGACCAGTTCGGCGGTCTCCTCGATGGTCTCGGTGGTCCGGCCGACCTCGCTGGGCCGCTCCCTGGTGGTGCGGCCGGTGACGTAGACCGTCGCGCCCGACCGGCCCAGCTCCACGGCCTGGGCCCGACCCGCCCCGCGGGTGGCACCCGCGACGAGCGCGACCCGCCCCGCGAGCGGACCGGCCGCGCCGCTCCGTCCGGTCTTCCGAGTGTGCTGGGTGTGCTGGTTGGTGATTTCCGTGTGGGTCATGCCATCGAGCATCCACGCTAAACCCGACAGACCATGTCACCTTTTTCTTCCGGCGTAACGCTCCACCACGATTGCCGCGAGTACTTGCTCCATCTGCGGACCGGGCGGGGCCCCCGCCCGGTCCGGAGAGCTTGGGCAGACGGGCGTACGGCCTCGGGTGGTCTCGGGGCGCGGGGAGGCCCGGGCCATCCGCTTGAGCGGCACCGGGGAAGCGGCCTCGGGGCGGCCTGGTGGTTCATCGCCATGGACCGCGCCTGCCAGATGCAGCTCCTCGCCGACCTCGTCTGCGAACAAGAGCCCGATGTCCTGCAGTAGCGCCACGGCCGCGGCCCCCGGCGTACGCAGGTCCCTGCGGCCCCGCGCGCGCCGTGCCGGGCGGCGGGGGCCGCCGAGGGTGAGGGGGGTGGAGGCGTCAATGCCTGCGGTCAGTCCTGGTCCGGCCTGGCCAAGGACCGGAAGCGGTCCCACTGGACCTCGGGTCGGGGCAGGGAGCGGCGCTTCAGGTAGCGGTCGGTGGAGGCCTTGGCCCGCCGCAGGACCGATACGGCGTCGCGCGCCGAGCCCGAGCCCATGGGTTCCACCACGTGCGTCGGCACCAGGACGAAGTCCTCTCCGGCACGCCGGAGTTCGCCGCGCACGAGGGCGTTGTACATGTGGTTCAGCAGGGCGTCGTGGCGGTGCACCAGGAGGGTGGCCGGGCCCGGTGCGGCGGCGCAGTCGGCCGGTACGGACAGCCGGTACCCGGCCGGCCCGGCCACCGGACGGGTCCGGGCCAGCACGGGCGCACCGGATGCGTCCCGCGCGGCCAGGACGGCCGTGGGAAAGCGGCCGAGCTGCGAGGATCCGGGCAGGGAGACTCCGGGCCCGATCGCGGGCGACGCCGGTCCGGCCGGCTGCGCCAGGGGCGGCCGGACGCGCACGGCGTCCGGCTCCACGGTGATCAGCAGCCGCAGGTAGTACCAGCCCATGAGGGGTCTCATCGGAAAGCGGACGTATCCGCGGCTGTGGGGCTGGCGCGCGAACAGGGTCCGCCAGTAGTCCTCGGCCCCCTGGGGTCCGGTCATGACCGTGTCGGGGCATGCGGCGCGGCCGGACACGAGGATCTGCGGGGGGCCGTCGAGCCCGCTGCCCGTCGGGTCGGAGAAGAGCAGTGCGACGCGGCCGTCCCGGCGGATGTTCAGCGCCTTCTGCGCGAACGCGAGGGACGTGGTCAGCAGCAGCGTGCCGTCCGGCCGGCGGCGGACCGCCGTCGGCCACGCCGCAGGGGTGCCGTCCTTGGCCAGGGTGGCGAACTCGCAGGTCCGGTAGGCGTCCAGGACGTCGAGCGGCGCCGAAGCGAGGACGGTCACCGGCCCGTCCCTCCGTCCAGCGGCGCGCGCAGGGCACGGCACGCGGCGGTGTACTGGCGCCGGCCGAAGGCCCGCCACAGGAGGCGGCCGATCAGGGGTGCCCTGTCCAGGAAGTACGCGCGCTCCTGCGGGTCGGCGTCTTCCAGGAGCGAGCCGAGGGCCAGCATGAGCTTGTCCTTGGGAACCGTCTCCATGCCCCGGCGGCCCACTGCGTCCCACTCGGCGACCGACAGGTGCTCCTCCACCAGCGGCAGAACGAGCCGCTCCTCGTCGTCGAGGTGCTCCAGGAGCGCGACGCGGTGCTCTTCCAGGGCCCGTACGAGCTCCTCGCCGGCAGCACCGTCGGCGCTCCGCTGCCAGGTGGGCGCCTGGCCGGTCACCGCGGCCAGGCTCCGGTCGATGCGGGCGTGCTGCTCCTCCATGCGCACGACGATGTCCGTACCGTCCGCGAGTGTGCGGGCCCGCTCGCGCAGCAGCGGCCAGATCGTCTCGTCCTCGACGGTGTGGTGGTGGTGCAGGCCGGTGACGTACTCGGCCAGGTGGGCGCCGACGACTGCGGCACGCTCCACCGCGCCTTCGGGTACGGCCCGGACCAGCTTCGGCAGGAGGGCCGACTCGCGCCGGAAGACGCGGTGCACCACGACCATTTCGTGGGTGTAGGGACGCCCGGGGACGGGGCTGGGGAAACTGCTCTGGGACACGCTCGACTGCTCCGTGACGGGTGGCGGATCGGATGGGAGCAGCGTGCAGGGCGCCGCTTGGCGTCTGCTTCGGGCGGACTTGGCGCCGGCTTGGCGGGTTCTCGCCGCCGCTCGCCGCCCCGCCGCCCTGCGCCCCCCCGCGACCCCGCCGACCCCGCCGACGCCGCCACCATCGTCTTGCCGGCCGTCCACATCAGCTCTGAGCAGGGACGTTTACTCCTCGTCCAATGATCGTTTCGGCGCTGTCCGGTAGATTCCCGGACGTGTTGCGCATACGAGTTCTGGGCCCCCTGGAAGCCGAGAGGGAAGGCGTCCCGGTCCCCTTGGGAGCCCCTCGGCAGCGTGCCCTGCTCGCCCGACTCCTCGCCGCCCGCGGCGCCGTGGTGTCGGTCGACCGGCTCGCCGAAGACCTGTGGCGCGGCAACCCGCCGCCGAAGGCCACCGCTTCCCTGCACGCGTACGTGTCCAACCTGCGCCGCCTCGTGGAGCCCGAGCGGCCGCCCCGCGCGCCCGCCCGCGTCCTCGTCACCGCCGCACCGGGGTACGCCCTCCGGCTGCCGAGCGAAGCGGTCGACGCCCGGCGGTTCGAAGCACGCCTGGAACAGGCGCGCACGGTCCCCGCCCCGCAATCCCGCCACCTGCTGGGCGAGGCACTGTCCTGGTGGCGCGGCCCCGCGTTCCAGGAACACGCCGACGAGCAGTGGGCGGCGCCCGAAGCCGCCCGGCTCACCGCCCTGCTGGGGGACGCCCGCGAGCTCGCCGCAGCGGCCGAGCTGCGCAGCGGGTCCCCGGCCGAAGCGGCCCGGGCGGCCACCGCCCTCGTGGAAGCGCACCCGCTGCGGGAGGAGGGCTGGCGGCTGCTCGCCCTCGCCCACTGGGCCTGCGGGCGCCAGGCCGACGCGATGGCTGCCCTGCGCCGCGCCAAGGCCGTACTGCGCGAGGAGCTGGGCTGCGACCCCTCCCCCGTACTGGCCGGCGTGGAGCGGGCCCTGCTGGACCAGCGCGTGGACGTCCTGCAGGCCGCGACCTCACCGGCTCCCGACACGTCCGACCCTCTGGTGCCGGCGTCGGCCGTACGGCCCCACCCGTCAGGTACGGGCGCCACCGCCCACGACCGCGACACAACGAACGACCGCACCGCCGCCACGCACGACCGCGCCGCCGCGAACGACCGCACCGCCACCACCCGCGACCGCGCCGCCGCGGTCGGCACCAGCGCCGTCGGCACCGGCGGCGCGGACCCGCACGTCCCGGCGCCGGAAGCGGCCGCGGTGCACACCGCGAAGCCGTTCCTCGGGCGGGAGGAGGAACTGCGCACCGCCTTGGCCGCCGCGCGCACGGCACGGGCGGACGGCGAGCTGGTCCTGGTCACCGGCGAGGCGGGCGCCGGAAAGTCGGCCTTCCTCGCCCGGCTCGCCGACCGGCTGGCGGTCGACGGCTGGACGGTCGTGGTGGGGCGCTGCCCCGAATACGAAGGAGCGCCGCCCGCCTGGGCGTGGGTCGAGGCACTCGGCGCACTCGCGCGCACCGCACAGCCCGCGCCCCCTGCCGAACTGGCCGTGCTCCTGCACGAGCCTGATGCCGCGCCCGCCGCCACGCGCGACGAAGCGACCGCAGGCCGCTTCCGCATGCACCGGGCGTTCGCCGCCTGGCTCTCCGCCGCGGCCGCGGACAAGCCGCTCGCCGTGCTGCTGGAAGACCTCCACCGCGCCGACGCGGAAACACTGGCGCTCCTGGAGGCAGCGGCCGCCCTCACCGGCGTCCCCCTGCTCACCGTGGCCTGCTACCGCCCGGCCGAGGTCGGTGAAGGGCTCGCGAAGACCCTCGCCCAGCTCGCCCCGCGCGCCCCGCACCGGATCGCGCTGGGCGGTCTGCCGGCCGACGCCGTCGCCACCGTCGTCGCCGCGGTCTGCCGCACTCCTGTGGCCCCGGCCACCGTGGCCGCGATCGCCGCACGGACCGGCGGCAACCCGTTCTACGTATGGGAAAGCGCCCGCCTCCTGGAAAGCGAAGGCGCCCTGGTCGCACTGTCGGACGTGCCCCAAGGGGTCCGCGACGTCCTGCGCCGCCGGCTGGCCCTGCTGCCCGAGGCTGCCCTCACCGCCCTGCGCCTGGTGGCCGTCATGGGCACGGAGACCGACGCGGCACTGCTGGTGGAGGCAGCCAGCACCGACGAGGAGACCCTGCTGGAAGGACTCGACGCCGCCCTCACGGCCGACCTGCTCACCGAGCCCGGGCCGGGCCGGGTCGCCTTCGTCCACGCCCTCGTGCGCGACACGGTCTACACCGACCTCACCGGAATACGCCGTGCCCGGCTGCACGACCGCATCGCCGCGGTCCTGCGCCGGCACCGCCCCGACGACCTGGCGGCGCTGGCCCACCACTTCGCCCGCTCCGGCCGGACCTCCAACGCCCCGCTGGCCGTGGACTACGCCCTGCGCGCGGCCGAACTCGCCGAGCAGCGGTACGCCCACGACATCGCGGTCGGACTCATCGCCCAGGCGCTCGACGTGCACACGGCAGCCACCGCGGACCCGCGAACGGACCCCGCCGCAACCATCGCCCTCATGGTGCGCCTGCTCACCGCCCAGGTCCGGGCCGGGGCCACGGACGCGGCACGCCACACCCGGCAGCGCGCCGTGGACCTGGCCGTACAGGCGCACCGCGACGACCTGGTGGCAGCCGTCTACGGAGCCTGGACCGAGCCCTCCCCCTGGCGCAGCAGGCTCGAAGGCCGCTTCGAGCCCACCGCCCTGGCCCGGTTGGAACGCCTCGCCGAGGACCGCGCCCTGGACAGCGCAACCCGCGCCAGGGTCCTCCAGGTTCTGGCGGACGCAGTGGCCGGCGAGAACGCAGCACGCGCCCGCGACGCGGCCGACGCACAGCTGGAACTCGCCCGCGCCTCCGGAGAACCCCGGCTGCTGGCCTCCGCCCTGATGACCTCGGCCAAACTCCTCCCCCACGAACGACACACCGAGGACCGCGACCCCCTCGTCACGCGCCTGCGCCACCTGGCAGCCGAGCACGACCTGCCCGCCTACCGGTGGGTGTGCGAGCACCTCGACGCCATGACGGCCGCCGGCCGCAACGACCCGGCGAGCGTCCACCGGCACACGCGCGAGGGCCTGCGCCTCGCCGACCAGTACGGAATGCTCTGGGCGCGCGGCATCAACGCCACCACCCGGGCCATGCTCGCCGCCATCGCGGGACGGTTCACCGAGGCGGAGGAGCGCTACGCCCAGGCCGACGAACTGTTCCGCCGGGTGGGTGCGCACCACGCGAACGGGCCGCGCACGCTGGGCCTGTGGACGATCCGCTTCACCCAGGGCCGGACCGCGGACATCGAGCGCAGCGTCCGCGAGGTCCACGCGGCGGTCGGCGCACCGGTGGCCGTGGCGCACGCCCTCCTGCTGGCCCGCCAAGGGCGGCTGGAGGAAGCGCGCGAGGTCTCGTTCCCCGCCCGGCCGGTGACGGACCACCTCTACGGCATCGAGCTGGACTACCGGAGCGAACTCGCCGTCCGCCACGGGGACACGGCCACGGCCGGCATGCTGATCGGGCACCTGCTGCCCCTGCGGAACCAGTTCGGCGGCGCAGCCGGCGGAGCCTATGCCACCCGGCCGCTCGCGCAGCCGCTGGGCGACCTGTACCGCCTGCTCGGTGAGCGGACGGCGGCGGCCGACGCCTACGCCCACGCAGAACGCGTCGCCCTGGCCTGGAACTCCCCGCACCACGCCGCGTCCGCTCGCCGCGCCGCCGCCGAGCTGTCGGCCTCGCCCTCTGTTCCCCGCGGGTGCACACCAGGCCGTGCTGCAACCGGGCCGGCCGCCCGGTGAAGCGCCGGCGGCCGGGCGGCGGGGGCGCGCTCAGCCTGCCGGGGTGGCGGGCGTGCCAGGTCCGGCCCGACACCGCCGCGCTCCGCACCGGCGCAACCCGTACGCACCGAGTCCGTCCCGTATCGTCGGAGCGGGCGTGGGAGCGGGCGTCGCACCGGGCGTCGCATCGGGTGTCGCAGCGGGCGTCGGAGGGGCATCAACCTCAGAACTCCATCAGGTCTCGTTGACGTAAGCCCCTCGGCGTGCGACAAAGGCCTCAGGCAGCCGTACTCACTCCGCCGGAACGGCGCCGACGGCTTCCCCTCGCTCGCGCCCCGGCCCCGCCCTGCGGCCCCGCGCCGCAGGGTTCCGCTTGCGTCGGCATGCCGGCACCGCACGACAGGATTTTCGATGTGACCCCTACTTCCGCATCGGCTGCACCGGGCCGTACCTGGACGGTGCGCCTCACCGGCTATGCCGACCACACGGCGTCGGTCAGCTGCAGCAGCGCCGCCTGCCGCATGCCGGCGCGCTCGCGGGACACCGCGTCCCTGCGGCGCTTCGCCGCGGACCACGCCAAGGCCCACGCGCGCCTGGCGGCCCTCCGCCCCGGCACCTCGTGCGCGTGCGGCTCCGCGCAGTGCGCGTGGCACGAGAGCAGCCCCGCGCAGTGCACCGCGGCCACGCTCCTGGTCCTCGTCCACAATCCGGCCGTCGGGCAGGTCTGGACGCTGGCCGAGGTCTGCCAGGCCTGCGCGCGGCAGATCCCGCACACCACGATCCTCGGCAGGCCCGCGGTGCCGGCGCCCGCGGCGCCCTCCGCAGCGCCGCAGGGACCGCGCGTCGCGATCCCCGGCGGGTTCTCCTCTCCCGGAGCCGCGTCCGAACCCTCGACCGCTCGGCGTCGGCCGCGCCGCGCACCGCGCCGTACGGGCTGACCGGCCGTCGCCTGCCGGGCTCCCCCTGGGCGGGGTGGCCGTGGCTGCTGCGCCTGCCGCGGCTGTTGGCGGCAGCGTCCCGTCGTGGCATGGGTGCCGGGTGGCCGTGCCGTGGGCCGTCCGGGTTCCGGAGCCTGCCGCAACTCGCGGCGCACGGACCCCGATTGAGGGTCAGGCGCCGGCGGTCGAGTACGCGCCTGCCCGGGCCGCGGCCGCGGCGGCGCGGGCGGCGGTGGCGGCGAGTTCCGGGGTCAGCGGTTCCGGGGTGGTCAGCAGGCGGTAGTAGAGCGGGGCGGAGACGGCCCTGACGACTTCGGCGGGATCGGTGCCGGCGGGGAGTTCGCCGCGGGCCACGGCCGCGGTCACGCACGGGGCCCATTCGGCGACCCGGATCCGGTAGAAGCGGTGCAGGGCGTCCGCGGTGCGCGGATCGGTGGCGGCCGCCGCGATGACCGCCTTGAACAGGGCGCCCTGGCGGGGGTCGGACAAGGTGGTGCGGACCAGTTCGGCGTTGGCCAGGAGGTCCCCGTCCAGGCTGCCGGTCTCGGTGCGCGGCACGGACTCCTCCGCCATGTGCGCCAGCAGGTCTGCGACCAGGCCCGTGGTGGTGGCCCAGCGCCGGTACACGGTGGTCTTGCCGACCCCGGCCCGGCGGGCGACCTCGGCAAGGTCGAGTCCCGCGAGCCCGGACTCGGCGATCAGGTCGCCCGCCGCGTCGAGTACGGCCGCGCGGACCCGGGCGGTACGGCCCCCGGGCCGAAGGGTGCCGGGGTCGGCGGGCTGCCCCGCCCTGCCTGGGTCTCCCTCGGCGGGCTGGTCCGCCTCCCGCCCCGCGGGGAGCTCCCGGGGTGTCACTTGATCCGCCATAACGGGACTCCAGTTCCATTACTGCCGTACGACTGCTACCTTGGGACCATCTTAACGGGGCCACAGTCCCATTAGAGAACTGGGGGTTGTCATGGAGTACAGGAGACTCGGTACGTCCGGCCCGGAGGTCTCCGCGCTGAGCTTCGGAGCGGGCACCTTCGGCGGCTCGGGCCCGCTCTTCGGGGCCTGGGGCGACACGGGCGTGCGCGAGGCCCGGCGCATGGTGGACGTCGCCCTCGACGCGGGCATCACCCTTTTCGACACGGCCGACGTCTACTCGGCCGGGGCCTCGGAGTCCGTCCTCGGCGAGGCGACGCGCGGCCGCCGGGACCGGCTCCTGCTGTCCACCAAGGCGGGACTGCCCACCGGGGACGGTCCCGGGGAGGCGGGCACCTCCGGGCCCCGGCTGGTACGAGCCGTAGAGGAGGCGCTGACCCGGCTGGGGACCGACCGCATCGACCTGTTCCAGCTGCACGCCTTCGACGCGGCGGTACCCGTGGAGGAGGTGCTCGAAGCCCTGGACGGGCTGGTCCGTGCGGGCAAGGTGCTCCACGTGGGCGTCTCCAACTTCGCCGGCTGGCAGCTCATGAAGTCCCTGGCCGCCGCCGAACGCGACGGCCGCCCCCGCTACACCGCACACCAGGTGTACTACTCCCTGATCGGCCGGGACTACGAATGGGACCTGATGCCCCTCGCCCGGGACCAGGGGGTGGGCGCCCTGGTGTGGAGCCCGCTCGGCTGGGGCCGCCTGACCGGGAAGGTCCGCCGCGACCGCCCGCTGCCGGCGGGCAGCCGCCTGCACGCCACCGCCGACTACGGTCCGCCGGTCGATCCGGAGCTGCTGTACGACGTGGTGGACGTGCTCGGCGAGGTCGCGGCCGAAACCGGCCGGACCGTCCCGCAGGTGGCCCTGAACTGGCTGCTGGGGAGGCCCACCGTCGCCTCCGTGATCATCGGGGCCCGCAACGAGGAACAGCTGCGCCAGAACCTCGGCGCGGTGGGGTGGTCGCTGACCCCGGAGCAGACCGCGCGCCTGGACTCCGTCAGCCACCGCCCGGCCCCGTACCCGCACTTCCCCTACGAACGCCAGGAAGGCTTCACCCGCCTCAACCCGCCCATGCTCCCCCGGCCCGCCTGACCGGGAACGTACGGCGGACCGGGATCCGGCACCGGCACGGGCGTCAGGGCCTCATCAGGCCGCCCACCCACCAGTCGTGCGGCTTGCCGTCGTTGGCGATGCTGCGGTTGCGCAGGGTTCCTTCCACGGTGAAGCCGAGCTTCTCGGCGACGGCACGCGAGCCCGTGTTCCCGGCCATCGCCCACCATTCGATGCGGTGGACGTCGAGCGCGGCCCAACCCCAGTCGCACAAGGCCCGGGCGGCCTCCACCGAATACCCGCAACCGCGCTGCTCCTTGACCGCCCAGTAGCCGAGTTCCCAGACTCCGCGGCTGATGAGGGTCAGGCAGTACGAGCCGACCAGCGCGCCGGTGTCCTTGCGGAACGCGCCGAGGGTGTAGTCCCTGTCCGCGGCCCAGTGAGCGGGCAGCTTCTCGCAGACGAGCTCTTCCGCGTCGGCACGCCGGTACGGCACCGGCACCGGCGTGTAGAGCTGGATGTCCTCGTCCTGGCAGGCTTCGTGCACCGCCTCCACGTCGGCGGGCGTGAAGGCCTGCAGGACCAGACGGTCGGTCTCAAGCGTCACCGGTTCCATCGCGGCAGTATGACCGCCAGCGGCAACCGGCAACCAGCGAATATCCCGGCCCCGCATCGCTCGCCACGGGCCCGGGCCCCGCTCGATTCCGGTGGCACGGACGAGCGCTACCATCGAACGGGCGAACGGACCCCGGAGCTGCAGTTCCCTCCGTTCCCCAAGACCCCGAAGGACACCGGGACGCTCAACGCGGCGACCCGCAGGTCCTGTTCTGGCCGGCGCCGGTGGCGAACCTGCTCGGCGTCACCCACGACCGGGACGAGGTCCGATGAGCCGGGCTCTGCAACAGGCCGTCGTACTCTTCGACTTGGGGCGCCACGAGCAGGCCGCCGCGCTCGCCGCCCAGCACCTCGCCACGACGCCGGACGACGCGGCCGCACTCGTGCTGCTCGCCCGCTGCCGGCACCGCCTCGGCGACGAACAGCAGGCGCTCACCAGCGTCGAACACGCCCTGCGCGTCGCCCCCGAGTCGCCGAGCGGATGGCTGACGTACAGTCACGTCCTGCTCGCCTTGAAGGAGTACGAGCAGGCCGAGCAGGCCGCCCGGCGCGCCGTCGCACTCGCCCCGCACCACTGGGGCAGCCACTACACCCTCGGTGTCGTCCTCGACGGCGGCGGGCGCAAGAAGCACAGGCGGGCCGCGCACGAGTCGGCCCGCACGGCCGTCGCCCTCGCACCCGAGGAGAGCCACGCCCACTTCCTCGTGGGCCTGACCGCGCAGCGCACCGGCAACCACCGGGTCGCCCGGCAGGCGTACGAGACGGCGCTGCGGCTCGACCCGGAGAGCAGCGCAGCCCACTACAACCTCTCCCTGCTCCACCTGCGCCGCAGCTGGCTCCGTCCCGGCTCCTGGGCCCGGGCCGCCGAGGGCTTCGTCCAGTCCGCCGCCCTCGACGTGGACGACCGCCAGGCCCGCCACACCCTGGAGACCATGGCCTGGGGAACGGTCTCGGGATCCCGCTGGGTGGCCCTCGCCGGAATGATCGCCGTGTCGTGCGGCTCCGCCCACCTGCGTGCGGGCGCCGCCGGCCTCGACGCCCTCGCCACCTACCTGGTGTGCGCGGCCGTACTCCTCGGCAGTTGGGGAGGCTGGCTGCTGTGGCAGAGCCGGCGGGTGCCGCCCCACCTGCGCCGCCCCCTCCTGCTGGTGTCGCGCGGCAGCCGTCAAATCCGCGGGATGGCGTTCGCCGTCGCGCTGCTCATCGTCCACTCGTCCCTGGTGCTGGTGTTCTGGCGCAGCGCCCTGTTCAGCGCGCTCGCGATTCCCCTGTTCTTCTTCGCGATCACCATGTCCGTGGCGGGCCACACCGCCCTGCGGCAACGCGAACCGTCGGCGTAGGGCCGGAGAGGCTGCGCCTGCGCGGCGGGCCCCGGCGCTCGCCACTGAACGGGCGGGCGGGCGGGCGAGGTGGGGCGTACCAGGTGGACGTACGAAGTCACTCCGTGAGGGCGAGTGAGCGGAGGGCGGTGTCCAGGGTGCGGGTCAACTCGCCGACGCGTCCGCCGCCGCTCGGTGCGGGCGGGAAGCGTGTGAGTACGTCGATGACGGACGGGGTGGCACGGTGCAGCACCCGTTCGAGGTGTTCGGCACCCACGCTCCGGTCGTCCCCGGCGGCGAGTTCGACGGCTCTGGCCGCGTGGGCACCGGCTCCGAGGATGTGCTTGACCTGGGTGCTCTTGGCCAGCGGGTGGAGGTACGCAGCGCCTGCCGCGGACATCGCCGCCCGAGCCGCCTCGCCCGCCGCCGCGGTGTCTGCGCCCTTGGCGGCCTTGAGTGCCGCCCAGGCGGTGTCGCGCAGCGCCTTCCCGCGCTCACCGCCTCGCGCGAACTCCCATGCGGCGCCGATCGCGTTTCGAGGCCGCACGTCGTCCGGTTGAGCGCCTTCGAACACCTCCAGCACCCCTTCCGCACACGCCGCAGCGAACGCGGTGACCGCGCGGAGGTCTTGCTTGCTCAGGGCGATCTCGCCGGACTCCCCTGCCGTGTCCCCGTCCTCGACCATGGCCCAAGACAGTACTCGCCGTGATCCACATGCGCGTCATATGCACATGTGCCTGAATGAAATGGGGTGAGCCGACTCCTGATCGCCCAGGTTCGGATATTGAATCCGAAATCGCTTCTTCCTGTGCGAAGTCAGCGTGTGAGCACCGGGCCGGTGCCGGCAGATGCCGGCGGATCACCCGCCCACCCGATGAAGAACACCTCTGCGTCGGCCGTGTGCTTTTTCCACGCCGACCGGGAGAGGGGAATGTGAATTCACCATGACCGAGCAGATGCATCGAAGAATTCAGGAATCAGACCATGCGGAGATGACGGCTCGCGTTCGCGAAAGCCTGGCGGAATCGGGCATCGACTCGTTCGACGCGATCGTGGAACGACTGGCCGCCACCGCACCGCGCATCACGCGCGAGGATCACATCATGATGATCGGCCATGCCGACGGAGATGCCCAACTCCCTCCCCGGCCGCACCGGCCGCCCGAGATGGCAGTGGTGATCGACGGCGAGACGAACGAGCCCGAGACGGTCCACGAGTTCGACGGCCAGCCGCTGTACTCGACACCGGGCCTCGACGGGAAGGGGAACGAGGTCCTCTACATGTTCACCACGCTGGAGGGGATCAGGGACCACCTCGTCACCGCTGCCCGCCACAGCGACATCGGCACCACCAACCCGGACTCGCTCTCGGTCGACTCGCACTACTACGAGCACGACGACCTCGGTGGAGACTGGCTGCAGAACGGCCCCGGAAGAGGGTGGCGAGACCTCAAGAAGGTGCCCCGTGGGGCCTTCGGTCTGGGCGACTGGAATGACATCATCTCCTCGGTCGACTGGTGCCGCTGGCACATCACGCTGTTCGACAGGCCCAACTGGGGCGGCTCGCGGCTCGAACTGCCGGCCGGTCTCACGCGCTACCACCTGAGCAAGTTCGGCTGGAACGACTGCGTCTCCGGAACCGTGAACTGGGGCAGGCGGTTCTGAACCGTCACCGCCGGCCCGGCCGGCGGCCCGCCCCGGCACGGGCCGAGCGGGTCCGACGGGTCCGGGTGATGCGGGGAACCGGCCTCAGGGGGTGGGCCGGCGGTGCCGGTGGCGGAGCGGGGCGGGTGACTCCTGCGCCGTCGCGTGCGGATGCCCGCTGCGCCCGCGTGCCGGAGCAGCGGGCGCGGCGGGCGGCATCCTTCGGGGTTCAGCGGGCGCACCCGAGTTCCCGGTGCGTGCGGGACCGGTGGTCCTCGGCTTCATGGGCGCCTGGCACCACGTCAACGTCGGGCCCCGCTCCGGGAACACAGCGATGCCGACGCCGGCGGACGACGCGGCGGGGTGGAACCCCGCGGGCCGTCACCGCTGTCAGGCGTCCGCCGCGCGGGCCGGACGGTCCCCGGCCGCCCGGGACAGCGCTTGCGCCGTCTTCTCCACGTCGGCGCCCAGCCCGATCGCCACGGCGGCCGCGCCCAGGACACGGGACAGGTGCCGGGCGCCGGACGCGCGCAGCGCGACCCGGGCGTCGCAACCGGCCGCGACCAGGAGGAACGAGGCCCGGCCCGCCCGATCGGTCCCCACGTCCACCGCCCGTACGAAGCACCCCGGTGCGGTGCCGAACGTCACGAGCTGCGCACGGGTGCGGGAGGCCAACGCGGCCGCCGGCGGGTCGTCGACGTCGAGGACGGCCAGCCCCTTGCTCGGGAGGGCCTCGACCAGTTCACCCGCGGCCCGGGAGGACCTCTCTCGGCCGTCGCTTCCACCGCCCTGGGCGGCCCCCGCATCGAGGACCAGGCCGACCATCGGCGGGGCGATGCGCGTGAGGCGGGAGACGTGGTCGGGGCTGCCGGCGGCCATCTCCAGCACCAGGAACTGCCATCCGGAGCCCAGTCGCGTCACGGCCAGCGGGACGGCGAGTCCGTCGTCGTACGGCTCCGTGGCGGTGATCGTCGGCCGGAGGGCGGGCAGCAGGCGCGAGAGGAGCTCCTTCGCGGCCCTCGTCCCGTCCGCCGAGCCGGCCAGCCCGATCACCATCGCCTTCTGGGCCCTGGCCAACACGGCACACGCGAGCGCACCGAGGGCCTCCCGCACGTCGTCGACCACTACAGCGGGCACACCCACCGGACGGGTCGCGAGCACCGCCGCCGCACCGGCCCCGACAGCGGCGCCCGCAAAGGCGTGCCCGTCGCCGTGCGCACCGGTCAGCGCAGCGAACAGGCCCCCGCGCACGACCGCCCGCGGGTCGACGACTGCCGGCCCGGTCACCAGCGCGCCCGGGTCCGGCACGTCGTACAGGCGCCCTCCGACAGCGGCGGCAATGGCTTCCAGCGCAAGAGGGATCACAGGGCTCCTCCACATCGGCGTGACCTGCCCGGACGGTACCGGCCGGCGGCCAGCGGCGGTGGCCCTCTGCGAGGGGGCGGCCCTGCTGTTCGCCTCCGCGGGGGACGGCCGGGGTGAATCCCGAGACCGAGAGGTCCCCAGGTGGTTCCGCGGGCGGGGGTCGGACCGGGATCATGGGGATCCTGCCGGAAGTCGGCACGAGGGAATCGGGGGATCTCATGAAGTTGTTCGCTCGCGTGGCCGCGGTGGTGCTCACCGCGGCGACGATGCTCGCGCCCGCCGGGTCGGCTTCGGCGGACGGGCCGGTGCCCGAAGGGCGGGTGCCGGGCTGTTCGGTGGTCTGGTTCGACCTCGGTGACACCCTGGTCGACACCTCCGACCGGGCCCACCTCACGTACATGCGGGGCGCACTGCGGTACCTGCGGCAGCTGCACTACACCGGGGTGCCGGTGGGCATCATCACGAACGTGCCGCCGAGCTGGGGTGCGACCGATGCCGAACGGGCGGAGGCGACGAAGAAGTACATCGCGGCGAGCTGGTCGGAGGCGGAGCCGTTCGTCTGGGAGTACTTCGGCGAGCGGATCCTGACACCGCGCAGCGCCGAGGAGTCCAAGCCGGCACCGGCCCTGTTCCGGCGTGCCGTCGAGAACTCCGGCGGCTGCCGGGCCGTGTTCGAGGGCGAGAACCCCGACGAGGTCACCGCGGCCACGGCGGCGGGCATGCTCGGCTACCAGGTAGGCCGGAGCGGGCGGCCGGCCTACCTGCCCCTGCACCGGGTACTGCTGCCCTTCCTCGGCTGAGACCGGCCCGCGTCCAGGCGTCCCGCCGTCGTCCCGGAGCCCGGCCTCCGGGACGACGGCAGCGGCGGCATCCGCCGACCGGGTCAGGACGCGGGCGCGTACCGTTCCGGAGGCGTCGCACGGGGCGGAACGGGGAGGAAGATCGCGGTCACGCAGGAATTGCCGGGCCCGAGGGTGCATGAACGTTCCGTTCCCGGTCATACGGGCAGCACCGGGCGGTCGTCGGCAGGACCGCCCCCACCGGAAGGACAGCTGCCCCATGGCCTCCACCGCCCTCACTCCCACGCCCGGACACCACGACAGCGGAACGGGTGGAGGTGCCTGGCGGGTAGCGGAGGCCGAGCGGTTCACCGCGGCCACGCCGGAGCACTGCGCGGCCGCCCGGGCGGGCGACGCGGCCGCCAAGGAGATCTGCGGCGGCTGCCCCGTCCGCATCCCGTGCCGCCGCCACGCCCTCGCCCAGCGCATCCCGTACGGAGTGCGCGGGGGCCTCACCGCGGACGAACGCCATGTCCTGCTGCTCCCCACGGGCGTCGAACCGTCCTGAACGACCGGCCGGAAGGTAACGTCCGGCCGGTGGGGACTGCGCGCGTGCGGCGGCTGCCGCCCGGACGGCAGCCGCCGCGTACGGGGGCGAGGAGGGGGCAGACGCCCGATCATGACGGAACCGATCACCCGGCTCGCCCGCCTCGCCCGTCGCCACCGGGAGCCCGTCGTCGTCCAAGCCGTCCGGTCCACCGCGGCCGCGGTCCTCGCGTACGTCGTCGCCCTGCGCCTGAGCAGCGAGCCCGCGCCGCTCACCGCGCCGCTGACCGCCCTGCTCGTCGTCCAGGTCACCCTGTACTCGACCCTGACCACCGGCATCCGGCGGATGAACTCGGTGGTCGCGGGCGTCGTCATCGCCATCGGATTCAGCGCGCTGGTGGGACTGAGCTGGTGGAGCCTGGGCCTGCTGATCCTCGCCTCGCTGCTGGTCGGCCACCTGGTGCGGGTGGACGAGTTCGTACCCGAGGTGGCGATCAGCGCGATGCTCGTCCTGGGCGTGACGCGGGTCGCCGCCACCGCCTGGGACCGCATCCTGGAGACCCTGATCGGCGCCGCCGTCGGCCTGCTGGTCAACCTCCTGGTCGTCCCGCCCGTCTGGGTGGGGCCGGCCGGCGAGGCGATCACCGGCCTCGCCGCGCGGATGAGCCGCCTGCTGGACCACATGGGCCGGACCCCGCTCGGTGCCACCGACCTGGGGCAGGCCGCCGCGCGCCTGCACGAGGCGCGCCGCCTCGACAACGACATCGCCGAGGTCGACGCCGCCCTGCGGCAGGCCGAGGACAGCCTCAGGCTCAACCCGCGGGTCAAGGAGGGGCTCCTCTTCCGGCTGGTGCTGCGGACCGGGCTGGACACCCTGGAGATCTGCGCGGTGGTGCTGCGCGTGGCCTGCCGGACGCTGACCGACCTCGCGCGGGCCCAGCCGGCGGGGAGCCCGGGCCCGGAGCTGCCCGCCGGTGTGCACGCCGCCCTGCGGAGCGTGACGGAGCACACCGCCGTGGCCGTGGAGAGCTTCGCCGAGCTGATCGCGGCGGAGGTCAGCTCGAACGCCCAGGAGGCGGAGGCGCGGCTGGCCCGCGAGCTGGCCGTCGCCCGTGCGAGCCGGGACGAGTTCGCCGTGCTGCTGCTGTCCCGGGTACGCGAGCATCCGGCGCAGTGGCAGCTGTACGGTGCCCTGCTCGCGGAGATCGACCGGGTGCTGGACGAGCTGGGGGTCGAGAAGCGCAGCGAACGGCTGATGGAGGAACTCGACCGGCACGCACGTGCCCGCGGGAGCCGCGGCCTGAACCTGCGTGCCCGGCTCCGGTCGGGCCGCGGTACCGGCTGACGGGGCAGGGCGGCCCCTCTCCTCAGCGGAACTCGTGGACCACCTGGATCTCGCCGACGATGCGGGCGTTGAACTCGTCCAGCTCCTCGGCCGGGATCCAGAGCTCCAGGATCGTCTGCCCGCCCGCCTGCCGGACGGGGTACCGGCTCAGGAACTCCGACTCGACCTCGAACCGGGTGACGAAGCCCGCGCCGTCGTGCTTCACGTTCCAGTCCCGGGCGATCCTGATCGCGTAGTCCTCGTTCAGGACGGGGTAGAAAATCGGCTGCTCGGGCAGCCGGGGCGGCCATGCACGCCAGTCCAGCTCCCGCACCAGATCCAGCTCCTCGGGGCCGGTGGGGCGCCAGAGGGTGGTCGTTGCCTGCCGGCTGCTCATGTACATCACTCTCAACGCGGGCCGCGGGCACGGCCGGACGGGTCGGGAGACCGGACGATACCGGCACCTCGAACGCGGCAGCCACGCAGTTTCCGCGGCGTGGGCGCGAGGCCGAATGAGCAGGTCCGGCAGCTGCACACCGCCACCGGAACGTGCGCGGGTGCCCGCTTGGTCAGCGGGAACGGTCGGTGAGGCGTTCTGCGGCGCGGGTGATGTTGCGGGCCATGCCGCCGAAGACCACGGCGTGGAAGGGGGACACGCTCCACCAGTACAGGTGGCCGAGGAGGCCGCGGGGGTGGAACAGGGCGCGCTGGCGGTAGCGGGTGCCGCCGGTGCGCGGGTGCGCGTCCACGTGCATCTCGAGCCAGGCGAGGCCGGGCAGGCGCATCTCCGCACGCAGGCGGAGCAGCCTGCCCGGTTCGATCTCCTCCACCCGCCAGAAGTCCAGGGAGTCCCCCACCCGGAGCCGGGCGGCGTCGCGGCGGCCCCGGCGGATGCCCGCGCCGCCGACCAGGCGGTCGAGCCAGCCTCGTACGGCCCAGGCCAGCGGGGCGGAGTACCAGCCGTTCTCGCCGCCGATGCCCTCGATGATCTGCCACAGCTCGCGCGGGCCGGCGCTGGTCTCCCGCGAGCGGTGGTCGGTGTAGAGGCTGCCGCCGGCCCAGTCGGGATCGGTGGGCAGCGGGTCGCTGGGGGCGCCGGGCAGTGAGGCGTTGGACCAGCGGGTGGTGACGTTGGCTTCGCGGACCCGCTGGAGTGCGAGTTCGAGGGCGCGGTCGAACGGCATGGGGTGTCCGGGAACGTCGGGTACGTGGCGGGCGATGTCGTGCTCCTGGCAGACCACCTCGTGCCGCAGTGACTCGGCAAGGGGCCGGGCCAGGGCGGGCGGGACCGGGGTGACCAGGCCGATCCACAGGCTGGACAGCCGCGGGGTGAGCATCGGGACCCGGAGGATCAGCCGCGGCGGCAGCCCGGCGACCTCCGCGTAGCGGCGCATCATCTGCTCGTACGTGAGGACGTCGGGTCCGCCGATGTCGAAGGTCCGGTTGGTCTCCGGGGGCATGCGGGCGCTGCCGACGAGGTAGCGCAGCACGTCCCGTACGGAGATGGGCTGGACCCGGGTGCCGACCCAGCTCGGGGTGACCATGACCGGCAGCCGCTCGGTGAGATAGCGCAGCATCTCGAAGGAGGCGGAACCGGACCCGATGACCACGGCGGCCCGCAGGACGGTGGCAGGTACGGGCCCGCTCAGGAAGATGTCGCCGACCTCGGCGCGGGAGCGCAGGTGCGGGGAGAGCTCGCCGGGGGCCTTTCCGGCCGGGACGAGGCCGCCGAGGTAGACGATGCGGCCCACGCCGGCGGCGTGGGCGGCTCGCGCGAAGGTACGGGCGGCCTCCCGGTCGCTGTCCTCGAAGCGGGTGCCGCCGTTGAGGGAGTGGACCAGGTAGTAGGCCACCTCGATGCCCTGCAGGGCGGCGGTGGTGCCGGCCTCGTCCGTGACGTCCCCGCGGACGGTCTCGACGCGGCCGGCCCAGGGCTGGTCGCGGAGCCGTTCGGGTGAACGGGCCAGGCAGCGGACGCGGTGACCGGCCGCCAGCAGCTCGGGGACCAAGCGGCCCCCGATGTAGCCGGTCGCGCCGGTCACCAGGCAGTGCAGAGGCGCTGGGCGTGCTTGCGGGCTCTCGTCCACGTCGGCCTCCTGTGCAGGCGCCATGGAGCGTCGCGTGTTCCGCGCACCGGTGGGGACACGGGCCGCGAGACCCCGGGACCACCGAAGCTATACGGCCGCGCACCCGTCGTCAGCTCGGACACTCCGGCCCGGAGCCGGCCGTCGGAGCAGTCGGCCCGTTCGGCATCACGGGTACTCGTTCGGCATCACGGGTACTCCGGTCCGGTCCGGGCCACCGGAGCAGTCGGCCCGTTCGCGTTCGCCGGCAGCGCCAGCGAAGAGTCCGTGTGGAGGGTGAGGCGGGTGGGGGTGAAGGCGGTGGCGTCCAGCGGGGAGTGTCCGCTGCCGGGGTTGCGGGCGTAGCGGGGGTGGGCGCCGCCGCTGATCTGCCACCGTATGCGGTGGCCGGGCTCGAACCGGTGGGCGGTCGAGCTCATGGGCACGGTGAGGTGCGAGGGCTCGCGGCCGTCCGTGCGGAGGCGGCCGAGGCCGTCGCAGACGTTGACGGAGCGGCCTTGGGCGTCCACGTCGCACAGGCGGGTGAACACGTCGGCATGGCCGGTGTCCGTGGAGATGGCGAGGCGTGCCGAGACCGGTCCGAGGATCTCGACGGGCTCGGTCAGCGGCGGGCCCGTGAACGTCAGTACGTCGTCCCGGGACTCCAGGGCGGTGTTGTCGCGCGGACCGGCGGCGGGCGAGAGCAGGGGTCCGCCGACGGACGGGGTGGGGTCGGCCGGGTCGTAGCGGAACGAGGCCAGGGGGGCGGAGTCCGTGGGGGCCTGCCGGGTGAGGTGCCCTTCCGCGGTGGGAAACCACGGGCTGTGGGCGGCGGTGGCCGGCGGCGGCCAGTCGTCGAGATCCCGCCAGGCGTTCCGGCCGCCGATGTGCACGCGCACCCGGGTGGGACGCAGGCCGGCGGGGTCGGCGCACAGGTGGGCGCGCAGCCAGGCGAGGGTCTCGGCGAACACCTCGGGCCAGCCCTGCTGCAGGGCGGAGGTGTGGGTCCAGGGGCCGACGAGGAGGGCGGTCTCGCATCCGGCCCGGCGCAGGCGTCCGTACATCTCGAAGGTCTGGTCGGCGAGGGCGTCGTGCCAGCCGGTGATGAGGCTGGTGGGCACGCCGAGCCGTTCCGCCGCGCCGGCCAGAGAGGCGCCGTGCCAGTACGCGTCCTCCGCGTCCGGGTGCGACATCGCGTCGTCGAGCCAGGGGATGTCGCCCCCGAGGGCCTGCGCGTACGCCCCGCGCAGGGGCCGTGCGGTGGTGACCTCGCGCATGCGGCGCTGCAGTCGCAGAGTCGCCCTGAGGAACGGGGCCAGGCCCCGGTGCTGGTAGGTCATGCCCACGCCGACGGCGAGTGCCGTCTGCAGGCGGAGCGCGCCGTGCGTGTGGAAGAGGGCGTGGGGGTCGTGCAGGCCCACCTGGACGGCCATGGCCTTCAGTTCGGGTGGCGGGTCCATGGCGAGGGCCCACTGCACGTAGCCCAGATAACTGGGCCCGACGGTGCCCAGGGTGCCGTTGAACCAGGGCTGCTCGCGGAGCCAGGAGACGGTGGCCCGGCCGTCGGCGGGCTCGTTGCGCCACAGGTCGAACGCGCCTCCCGAGCCGCCGGTGCCGCGGCAGCTCTGCAGGACCACGTGGAAGCCCTGTTCGGCGAAGAGCAGGCCGTACATCGGGGACCACGGCAGGCCCCGGCCGTAGGGCGAGCGCACCAGGAGGGTGGGGAAGTCGCCCGCGGTGCGCGGAAAGTAGTGGTCCGTGATCAGCGGGGTGCCGTCGCCGGCCGGCACCGCCAGGCCCGGCTCCCAGCCGACCTCGTGCAGTCCGGCCGGCAGGCGGCGCCAGGCCGCCCTCATCAGGCGTGGGGCGAGGGGCGGTTTCCCGGGCGGCGGCGCCCAGGCCGGCTTCGGCGCGGGATGGTGCGTGCGTGGCATCAACGTTGCCCTCCTTCATTTCCGTACGATGTACGAGAATAGAGCATGCTTGACTGGGCACCGCGAGGGCCGCCGATCAGGGAAGCCGGTCTCGGGAAGGGAACAAGGAGCGTGGACCATGCCGCGTGACGGTGGGGCCGACGCCCCGGGCATCGACCCCCGGCAGCTCTGGCCTGCCTCTGTCCCGCCGCGCCGAGGCCGCAAGCCCGCCTACAGTCGCGAGGCGATCACCGCGGCCGCCGTCGCCCTGGCGGACGCCGAGGGGCTCGAAGCAGTCACCATGCGGAGCGTCGCCGCACGGGTCGGTGCCGGGGTCATGTCGCTCTACAGCTACGCCCCCGACAAGGAGACGCTGCTGCACCTGATGGTCGACCACGTGAGCGGCGAACTGCCGACCACGAACGCGCTCAGCGGCGACTGGCGCGCCGATCTCAAGGCCATCGCCCGCCTCCAGCGGGCCCACATGCTGCGCCACCCCTGGCTGCCCGCGGCGCTGTCCACCCGCCGCATCCCCGGACCCCGCACGCTGGCCTTTCTGGAGCACGCGCTCGCGGCCCTGCGGCCCGCCGGACTGGACGGCGCGGCGAAACTGGAGGTGTTCGCCCAGCTCACGGCGTTCGTGGCCGGGCACGTCGGCCACGAACTCGCGCAGGCCGCAGCCGCGCAGTCCCCCGAGCGGGCCGCGGCCGAGGCCCGCTACCTCGCGGCCGTCGCCGCGGACGGCCACCACCCGGAACTCGCCGAGGCCCTCTCGGCCCCCGGCCGCCCCCTCACACCGGAGGCCACCTTCACCCGCTTCCTCGACCGCCTGATCGACGGCCTCGACACCGGCTGACCGCGCACCACCGTCACCGTCCCCGTTCGGCCGGACGAGCAGCCCGCGGCGCTCAGGCGGGGAGGGGCGGACGGCGGGGTGGCGGTTTCGGAACGTGCGGGGCGGGGCGGTTATCCGGCGTCGAGCTGGTGGTCGGACCAGACGTAGGCTTCGGGCAGCAGGTCGGTGATCGGGACGGCTCGGACGCGGTCGCCTGTGCCGACGATGACCTCGAGGGTGGGGAAGTAGTCGAGGAGGGCCTGACGGCAGCGGCCGCACGGGGGGACGACCCCGCGGTCGCGGTCGCCGACGGCGACGATCGTGTCGAGCTCGTAGACGCCCTGGGCGGCTGCCGCGCCGATGAGGACGAGCTCGGCGCAGGGGCCTCCCGTGAAGTGGTAGGCGTTCACGGCTGTGACGATCCGGCCGTCCCGGGCGCGGGCCGCGGCCGCCATGGTGTGGTTGTCGCCCCGGCAGCGGGTGCGGGCGATGTGCGCGGCGGCCTCGATGAGTTCGCGGTCGAGGGGGTGGGTCTGGGTCTGGGTCTGCGTGGGCATCTCTTCGGCTTCTCTGCGTGCGTCGGTGTCAGCTGTCCTGCCTCGGCTGTCAGTTGACCTTCACGCGTGCGACGCGGGTGTGCAAGCGGATATCGGCAGTGTGCTCGTTCCGCCGGACGACGGTCCCAGGCGCGCGCGGAGTGGGATGGGCCTTCGTGATCGCCTGCGTGGAACGTTCATGTGCTTCTAGGCTCAGGCTCAGGGGAACACGCAGTCGAGGCGGGTGGGGTTCGTGGAGATCGGGTTGGCGGACGCGGTGGCGGCGGTGCGCGACGAGCTGCTGGAGGCCGCGGCGCGCGCCGCCGGGCAGGACATCGCGTTCGTGGTGGGGCCGGTGGAGATGGAGTTCGAGGTCGAGCTGCGCGCGGATGCCAAGGCGAAGGCGGGCTTCCGGGTGTGGGCGGTGGCCGGGGATGCGGAGGCGGGCGTCTCCCGGGGCCGCACGCACAGGGTGTCCTTCACCCTCACCCCCCGGCATCCGCACGGCGGTGATCTACTGGTCGGCGGGGCGGCGGGGCGGGCTCCGGGCCCCGGGGACGCGAGCGGGCGGATTCCGGACTGACCGGAGTCGGCGGGGACGGGGACGGGGACGGGCGCGGGGCGGATGTCGAGGTGATGCAGTGAGGCGGGAACGTCTGGTCGCGGTGGGGGGTCCGGGCGGGCCCGGGTCGGGGTATCTGGTCGGGCCGCGGCTGGTGCTGACCTCGGCGCATGTGATCGAGCGGGTCGGGGCGCCGGTGCAGGTGTTCCGACCGGGTGCCGACTCGGTGTCCGGCGCCGTGGTGGTGTGGTGCGGTACGCCCGGCGGGCGGGACGATGCCGCGCTGGTGCTCGTCGATGACGACGGGTGGCGCCCGCCGGCGGGGCCGGGGGTCCGGTGGGGGCGCCTGGTGACCGAGCACCCCGGGCAGTCCTGCCAGACGTGGGGGGTGCCGGACGCGGTCCAGCGGCGGGGGACCGCGGTGGAGGCCGCGCAGCTGGCCGGGACGGTCAATCCGGGCAGCGGCTACGTGGGCAACCGGCACGTGATGGACCTCGGCCAGCATCCGCCTGTATGGCCGGTGGACGGGTCCTCGCCGTGGGGCGGGCTGTCGGGGGCGGCGATGTTCTGCGGTCGGCTGCTGACCGGGGTGGTCGCCGCCGATGCGGGCCACGCGGGCCATGCCGCGCTGATGGTGGTTCCGTCGTACGTGCTGCACCACGATCCCGGGTTCCGGACCGTGCTGGCCGAGCACGGCGCGGGTGCCATGGCGTTGGAGGCGGTGGAGTTCCAGGAGCTGGCCGAGGCGGATCCGGTGGTGCCGAGCGCCGGTCTGGGGTCTGCGGCGGCGCTGCTGCAGGCGGATCGCCAGGTGGTGGGGTTCCACGGCCGCGAGGAACTGCTGGGGCGGCTGGTCGGCTGGTGCCGGCAGGAGGGCTTCGGCAGCTGGCTGCTGCACGGTCCGGCGGGGCAGGGCAAGACCCGGTTGGCCCACGAGCTGGCCGCCGGACTGGCTGCGGACGGGTGGGCGGTGCTGTGGCCGCGCGCCGGTGCCGCTCCCGCGGAGCTGCGTGCGGTGAGCAGGGCTGCCAAGCCGCTGCTGGTGGTGCTGGACTACGCCGAGACGCGCACGGAGCAGCTCGCCGCGCTTCTGGAAGCCGCCGCGGAGCACGGTGGGGGCACCGCCTTCAAGATCCTGCTGCTGGCGCGGACGGCCGGGGACTGGTGGCTGCGGGCGCAGGCGGTCAGCCGAGCCGCCGAGGAGCTGCTCGACGGGACTCCGGTGGTCGCGCTCCCGGCGTTGGAGAGCGATGCGGGGGCGCGCGGTGCGTCGTACCGGCGGGCGGCGGAGGCCTTCGCGGCGGCGCTGCCGGAGGTGCGCGGGTGGCAGGGGTACGACTGGCCGGCGCTGGCCGCCGCCCTCGCCCCTCCGGAGGTGGACCGGGCGGGGCTGGACAACGCGCTGACCCTGCACATGACCGTCCTGGCGGACTTGCTGGACGCCGCCGAGCCCCGCCCGGCCCCGGGCGGCCCGGGACACGGGACGGCGGCCGGGGCCGGTGTCGAAGACCGGCTGCTGCTGCACGAGCGCCGCTACTGGGAACGGAGCGCCGCCGCCCGGGGCCTCGGTGCGATGCTGGGCGCGGGCACGCTCGATGCCGCCCTGGCCGCCGCGCTGCTGGTCGGAGCCGAGACGTACGACGAGGCCGACGCGCTGCTGCACAAGGTGGCGGGTCTTGCCGACCAGCCGCGCCACCGCCGTGACGCCGTGCGCGCCTGGATCGCCGCGCTGTATCCGTCGCCCGGCCGTTCGGGCCCGTGGGGCGGTCTGCAGCCGGACCGGCTGGCGGAGCGTCTGGTCGGCCGTCGGCTGGAAGCCGATCCGCTGCTCGCCCACCAGCTGGTCCCCGGCGTCAGCGGGGCGCAGGCGACCCGGTTGCTGACCCTCTACAGCCGTGCTGCCGCGCACCCGGTCTTCCAAGGGCGGCTCGACGCGGAGCTGACGGCGCTGTGCGTCCGGCACCGCAGCGTCCTGGCACCGACCGCGATGGCCGCCGCCACGTACGTGGAGCACTCGGCGCCCCTGGTCGAGGGCCTGCGTGAGATCACGGGTGATCCCGGCACGCCGCTGGACACCTTGCGGCAGCTCAGCGACCGCGTTCCGCTCAGCCGGCGCCTGGCCCTGTGGGCCTGTGACCTGGCCCGGCACCTGGTCGAGCGGCTGCGCGCGCTGCCCGAGCACACGCCCGGCCGGACGCCGGACCTCGTACTCGCGCTGCAGGTCCTCTCCGGGCGGCTGGCCGGTCTGGACCGGCGCGTGGAGGCCCTGGCCCCGGCCGAGGAGGCCGTCGCGCTCGCGCGGTCCCTGGCCGGGGCGCGGCGGGACGCCGTCACTCCGGTGGGCGTACTGCCGGATCCGCGGCCGCGGGCGGGTGCGCCTGCGGATCCCGTGCTGCTGGTCGCGAGTCTCAACGGCCTCGCCGACCGGCTGGGGAGCCTGGGACGCCGGGCGGAGGCCGCGGCGGCCGTCACGGAAGCCGTCGCCGTCTCCCGCAGCCTGGCCGCCGCGGATCCGGCGGCCCACGTGCCCGACCTCGTCGAGAGCCTGAACAACCTCTCCGGGCGGCTGGCGGACCTCGGGCGCCGGGAGGAGGCGCTGGCCGTGTCCGAGGAAGCCGTACGCCTTCGCCGGGGCGCCGGGTCCGGGGCCGGTACCGGGGCCGGGGCGGGTGCCGGCTCCGGGGCGGAGGCGGGGACACGGGCGGATGCCGAGGCAGGGGAGGCCGGGACCGACGCCGATGTCCGCCAGCTCGCGCGGACCCTGGAAGTCCACTCCGAGCGGCTGTGGGACCTGGGCCGCAGGCAAGAGGCGATGAACGTCCTGGTGGACGCCGCGCTCGTCCACCAGCGGCTCGTGGACACCGACACCGGCAGCTACGCCTCCTACTCCCCCGGTCTCGTCGCGGCGCTGAACAACATGGCGGTCAAGGGGACGGAGATGGGCTGGCTTGCGGACGCCCTGTCGGTGGCCGAACGCGTGGTGCGCATCAGCCGCAGCGCGGCGAAGGCCCGCCCGGACGCCCATCTGCCCCTCCTCGCCGAAAGCCTGTCCCGGCTGGCGTGGCCGTTGGAGGATCTGGGACGTCACGAGGAGGCGCTGGCGGCTGCCGAAGAGTCGCTGCGCATCCAGCGCGGTCTGGCCGAACTCCACCCGGGCGCCCGCCTGCTGGAGCTCACGGCGAGCGTGAGCACCGCCGGAGCGCTCTACGCGGCCCTCGGCCGGCACGACGAGGCACTGGCGGCGGCCGAGGAGTGCGTCCTGATCTGCCGCCGCCTCGCCGACGCCTACCCCGAGGTCCACGTGCGCCATCTGGCGATCGAGCTGGTCACCCTCGGCACGCGGCTGGCGGCCGTGGGCCGGGAGGGACCGGCCCTGGCGGCCGTCGAGGAGGCCCTCGCCCTGCGCCGCACCCTGGCGTCCCCTGACCCGGGCACCCACCTGGCCGACCTCGCGAGCAGCCTGATCTCACTCTCCGTCAGGCTGGAGAAGAGCGGTCGGCAGCAGGACGTCATCACGGCGCTCGAAGAAGCCGTGACGGTCTACCGGGTACTGGCCGAGACCGACCCCGAGACCCACGTCCCCCGCCTCGCCGACACCCTGTACGGCCTGTCCCGCAGACTGGAGGCGGCCCGTCGCTGGGACGAGGCCCTGGCCGCCGTCACCGAAGCCTTCCGCCTGCGCCCCGAGCTGGCCGTGTACGACCTCGCGGCGCAGCGCCGGGGAGGCGCGCGGGGATCCTCGGGGTGACGGCGCCGGAACCGCCCGTGCGCCCGCGGGCGGCGTGTTCAGCGCCGCTGCCATTCCTCGGCCAGGAGGCGGTACGACTGCACGCGGTCGGTGTGGGCGTGAGTGATCGTGGTGATGAGGAGTTCGTCGGCGCCGGTGGCGTCGCGGAGGCGTTCCAGGTGGTCGGCAACCGTTGCCGGGGAGCCGACGAACTGCGTTTCCACGCGGTCGGCCACCAGGCTCGTGTCGGCGTCCGTCCAGGGCAGTGCCCGTGCCTCGGCGGGCGAGGGGAAGGGGATGGCACCCTCGCCGGTGCGGATGCTGCGCACCCAGGGGGCGTAGCCGGCGGCCAGTTCGCGGGCGGTGGCGTCGTCCTCGGCCACGACCACGTCCGCCGAGACCGTCACGTAGGGCCGGTCCAGCTCGGCGGACGGTTTGAACGCGGCCCGGTAGGCCTCGACCGCCTCCAGGACGGTCGCCGGGCTGACGTGGTAGTTCCCGGCGAACCGCAGGCCGTTGCGCCCGGCCGTCTCGGCGCTCTGCCCGGCGCTGCTGCCGAGGATCCACACCTGGACCTCGGCCCCTTCACCGGGCACGGGGTGGGCGGCCGCGCCCTCCGGGGACCGGTACTCGCCCCGCAGGAGGGCGAGGATGTCGTCCACCTGCTCGCCGTAGTCCTGGGAGACGGCTCCGGGCAGGTTCAGCAGCCGCTGCTGGAGCGCGACCCGCGGATGTCCCAGCAGGTGGGCGAAGGAGAAGCGGGCGGGGATGCGCAGCCCGTTCGGGGTGTACCCCTCGAAGGGCTCGGCTTCCGGGGCGGGCTGCTGCGGCGGGCGGCCTGCCGAGCGGCCGAGCCCCAGGTCGAGGCGGCCCGGGTGGAGCGCGTCGATGAGGCCGAACTCCTCGACCGTGGACAGGGCCGTGCGGTGGCCGAGCTGGACGGCGCCGGAGCCGATGCGGATCGTGGTCGTGGCGGATGCGGTCAGCGCCAGCAGTACCGCCGGGGAGGTTCCCGCCACTCCGGGGTTGAGGTGGTGCTCGGCGAACCAGTAGCGGGCGTAGCCGAAGCGTTCGGTCTGGCGTGCCAGGTCGATGCTGTGGTGCAGGGCGTCGGCGGCGGTGGCACCGGAGGGCACGGGTACGAGATCGAGGACCCCGAGCGGAATGCCGGACATGGTCGGGTCTCCTTCACAGGTCGGGGAACGGGGGGTCGGCGATCTCCCGGCGCAGCACCGGTGCGATCTCCGACTGGAACAGCTCCAGCGAGCGGCGGTGGGCCGCCGCCTCCAGACCGCCCGGCTCGGCCTGGAGGTGCAGGACGGTGTGGCCGAGTTGCTCGTGCTGGCCGTGCACCTTCTCGACGATCTGCTGCGGGCTGCCGATCAGCGCCGAGCTGCGCTCCACGAAGTCGTCCAGGTCGGGGAAGACCGGCTGCGCCCCCGCCTGCTCGTGGGCGGCGAGGTACTGGGCGAACGCCGGCCGGTACGCCGCGACCGCCTGCTGCGAGGTCCGGGCCGCGTGGAAGCCGGCCGTGCCGGCGCCCACCACCGCGCGTGCGGGGTCGTGCCCGTGGTGGGCCCAGCGCTGCCGGTAGTGCCGGACCAGCTCGGCGTACGGGCCGATGGGATGGGTGACGTTCGCCGAGAACAGGGGGTCCCCGTGGCGGGCGGCGAGCTCCACCGACTCCCGGCTGGTCGCGCTGCCGTGCCACACCCGCGGCGGCGGGCCGCCCGGCCGGGGCAGCACCTCGGCCTCCTCCAGGGCGGGCCGGAAGCGGGGCGCGGCCGTCACGCGGTCCTCCCGCCACAGCCGCCGGAACAGCTCGTAGCCTTCCGCGTTGCGCTCCCACTGGTCCTCGGGCGTGACGTGGAACAGCTCCCGCTGCGCCGTGCCGTTCCCCTTGCCGATCATCAGCTCCAGGCGGCCGCCGGACAGGTGGTCCAGCGTCGCGTAGTCCTCGTACGCGCGGACGGGGTCGAGCAGGCTCAGGGTGGTGACGGCGGTGTACAGCCGGATCCGGCGGGTGAGGGCGGCGATGTGGGAGAGGAGCACGGGCGGGGAGGAGGACAGGAACGGCCGCTCGTGGCGCTCCCCCACGGCGAAGCCGTCGAAGCCGAGTTCCTCCGCGAGCAGCGCGCTGTCCACGGCCTCGCGGAACCGCTCCCGGACGGGGGTCAGGGCGCCCGTGACCGGGTCCGGGGCGTGCGTGATCAGGGTGAGGGCCAGGAACTTCACGAGGCGGCGGCCTGCCGTTCGCCGGCCGGGCGTACGGCCTGCGGCACGGCGAGTCCGAGGTGGTCGCGCAGGGTGCTGCCGGTGTACTCGGTGCGGAAGACTCCGCGCTCCTGCAGGAGCGGGACCACGGTGTCGGCGAAGGGGTCCAGGCCTCCGGGGGTGAGGTGCGGTACGAGGATGAAGCCGTCGGCGGCGTCCGCCTGCACCAGGGTGTCGATGGCGTCGGCGACGGTGGCCGGGGAGCCGATGAAGGTCTGCCTGGCGGTGGTGGCGATGACGAGCTCGCGGATGGACAGGTTCTTGGCCTCGGCGAGCGCCCGCCACTCCCGGGCGGTGGCTTGCGGGTCCGTGAACTGCCGTACGCTCGCCCGGCCGAGGGCGACGGTGTTCTCGCCGGGCACGGGGTCGATCGCGGGCAGCGGGCCGTCCGGGTCGTAGCCGGAGAGGTCCCGGTTCCACACGTGCTCCAGGTACTTGATCGCGGTCTGTCCGCTGACCTGGAGCCGGCGCACCTCGTGGGCGAGTTCCCGGGCCTCCGCGTCGGTGTCCCCCAGGACGAAGGTGGCGGCCGGCAGGATCTTGAGCTCCTCGGGGCGCCGTCCGTACCGGGCCAGCCGGCCCTTGACGTCGGCGTAGAAGGCGCGGCCCTCCTCCAGGGTCCCGTGCCGGCCGAAGATGGCGTCGGCGCGGGCGGCCGCGAACTCCCGGCCCTCGTCCGAGTCCCCCGCCTGGAAGATCACCGGCCGCCCCTGCGGGCTGCGCGGGACGTTGAAGCGGCCCTCGATGTCGAAGTGCCGCCCGTGGTGGGCGAACGCGCCCGCACGGGCGTTGCGCAGGAACACGCCGGTGGCCGGGTCGGCGGCGATCTCGGTGCCGTCCCAGGAGTCGAACAGCTCGGTGGCGGTCTCCAGGAACTCCCGGGCGCGGGTGTAGCGGTCTTCGCGGGGGAGGAAGCCCCCGCGGCGGAAGTTCTCGCCGGTGAAGGCGTCCCAGGAGGTCACCACGTTCCAGGCGGACCGGCCGCCCGTGAGGTGGTCGAGGCTGGCGAACTGGCGGGCCACCTCGTAGGGCTCGTTGAAGGTGGAGTTGATCGTGCCGGTCAGTCCGAGGTGTTCGGTGACGGCGGCCAGGGCGGCGAGCACGGTGAAGGTGTCGGGCCGGCCGACCACGTCCAGGTCGTATATCTTCCCGCCCTGTTCGCGCAGGCGCAGTCCTTCGGCGAGGAAGAGGAAGTCGAACCTGGCGCGTTCGGCGGTCTGCGCGAAGTGGACGAAGGAGTCGAAGTCGATGTGGCTGCCGGCCGCCGGGTCGCTCCACACGGTGGTGTTGTTGACGCCGGGGAAGTGGGCCGCGAGGTGGATCTGCTTGAGCGGCTTGGTGCTCATGGTGTCCTTCCGGAGCCGGGGTCGTCGGGGCGTTCGGCCGTCGGCGGGGGTGGGGTGGGGGCAGGGCGGTCAGGCCGCGGGTCCGGCGGCGTACCGGTTGGCCGGGCGTTCCAGCCCCAGCAGTCCGCGCAGGGTGTCCGCCTCGTAGGCGCGGCGGAACGCGCCGCGCCGCTGGAGTTCGGGGACCAGGGACCGGGTGATCGCGGGCAGGTCGTGGGCGATGGCGGCGGGCCTCAGCCGGAAGCCGGTCAGGCCCGCCCGCTGCCACTCCTGCAGCAGGTCGGCGAGGCGGCCGGGGGTGCCGGTGAAGACCGCGGCGCCGGTGCCGTACGGGGCACCCGCCAGCGCGTCGAGCCGGTCGCGGCGGGCCTGCGCGGCCCGTCGGTCCTCGTCGAGGAAGACGGTGAGGTCGGCGAAGACGTGCCGCGGGCCGGGCGGGGGCGGCAGGACGGCGGCCACGGCCCGGGCCTCGTCCAGGTCGCGCGGCGTGACGTACACGAGGTCGACCAGCCCGGGCCGGGGTGCGGTGGTGCCGGCCGGGGCGGTGACCAGGGGCTGCCCCTGCGGCGGGCGGGGGGTGATCGAGGGTCCGCGCACGCTGAAGTACGGCCCCCTGAAGTCGATGTGGTGGAGCTTGTCGCGGTCGACGAACCGGCCGGTGGCGGCGTCCCTGATCTCGGCGTCGTCCTCCCAGCTGTCCCACAGCCGCCGGACGACCTCGATGTGGTCGGCTGCCTCGGCGGCCAGCTCGCCCACCGGGACGGGGAACTCGCGGCGGCCGAAGTGCCGTGCCTCGTGCGCGAGTCCGGAGGTCTGGACGTGCACGCCTGCCCGGCCGCGGCTGACGTGGTCGAGGGTGGCGAGCGCCTTGGAGATGTGGAAGGGCTCGGTGTGGGTGGCGGTCACGGCCGGGACCAGCCCGATGCGCCGGGTCAGCGGGGCGATCCGGGCCGCGGTGAGCACCGCGTCCAGGCGGCCGCGCACCTGGTCCGTCCGGGTGTCGGGGTGTGCGGCCGAGGCCGACTGGAGGGTCAGTCCGTCCTCGAAGGTGACGAAGTCGAGCAGTCCGGCTTCGGCTTCGGCGACGGTATCGGCCCAGTAGCGGGCGGTGAAGAGCTCCGCGGGCCGGGCTCCCGGCTCGCGCCAGGCCGCCGGGTGGGCGCCGGCGCCGTCGAGCGCGACGGCGAGGTGCAGTTCGGGCACGACGGATGACGCCTTTCTGATCGGTGGTGGGGAACGGGCGAGTGCAACGGCAGGCCGGGAAAGGCGGGCGGGCAACAGCGGATGTGCAAGGGCAGGCGCGGGAATGGCAGCCGCGCAGGTGCGGAGGAACGACGGCCGTTGGAGGTGTAATTGACGCTACGCCGGGCGGCAGACCGGGACAACATCCGCAGTATTAAGGGAGTTTGGCGGGATTGTTTCCCGGGGTCCGGACCGCGAGGAACGACGGCCGGTGGCGCAGGCGGAACCCGATCGACTCGTACAGCCGGATCGCCGTGGTGTTGTCCGCCGTGGTGTGCAGGAAGGGCACTTCGCCGCGCTCGCGGATGCCCGCGGCCACGGCACGTACCAGGCGGGTCGCCAGTCCCCGGCCGCGGTGGTCGGGGTGGGTGCACACCGCGCTGATCTCGGTCCAGCCGGGCGGCCGCAGCCGCTCCCCTGCCATGGCCACCAGGCGCCCCCGCTCGCGGATCCCGAGGTACGTGCCCAGTTCCACGGTGCGGGGCAGGAACGGGCCGGGTCGGGTGAGGGAGATGAGGTCGAGGATCTCCGGGACGTCTGCCGGACCGAGCCGGACGGCCTCCGGCTCCGGTGCGGCCCGCAGCGCGGTGCCGACCAGCTGCACGCCGTCGATGGCGTCCACGGTCTCCCAGCCGTCCGGCGGGCTCAGCAGGCCGGTGAGACCGACGACCTGTGCGTCGCCGGCCAGGGCGTGCAGGGCCTGCCAGGACCCCGGGTCTTCGGGGTCGGCGAGCGCGGCGAACAGGGACACGTCGGCGCGGTAGCGGGCCGCGCCGGCGGCGCCGCGCGGCGGCAGCTCCGCGAAGGAGGCGTGCGGCCCGGACAGCGAGGCCCAGGCGGGGTTGTCGAGGACGTGGGCCGGCCGCTGCGCCGGGGCGGACGCGGACACCTCAAGGCCTCGTGAGGGGCAGGCCGGGCGGGTTGACCTCGGAGACCTTCGCGGCCGGCCGGATGTACGTCCAGCCGGCCGAGCGGAGCACCGGGCCGGCGGCGGCCTCCTGCAGGTGCGGCAGGCTCTGCGCGAGCCGGTCGAGGGGCACGTTCAGGGCGTCCGGCAGGTGGCCGGTCGCGAACTCGCCGGGAGTACGGACGTCTACGACGGTCAGCTCAGCGAGGCGGGAGTGCGCCTCGGTGACGCCGATGGCACGGGAAGCGGTCATGGCGGTACGCGTCCTTGCGGGGAGCGGCGGAGAGAGCGGAGGAAGAGGGGGGCAAGGGCAAGGGAGAGGAGGACAGGAGGGGGTGGAGGGGGTGGAGGGGCGGCCCGGGGAGTGGCGCGGGCTTCGGCGTACCGGCCGGATCGCGGCACGGCGCACGAGGTGGGGAGGTGCTGCCTCGGATCCTAGGGACTGCGTGCACCCTCGTCCCGGACCGCGCGCGACTGCCACGAGCCCGCCATGTTGCGGCAACAACCCGCCAGCGCACCGCTCGGACACGGTCGGCGGCAGCCCGCCGCAGGATTGTGACGTGCACCTTGCAATCGCATGACAGCGACCTGCGCATGCTTCCCACTGCACGGGACACCACCTCAGACTGACTCGTCGCCAGGTCTCGTTCTCCTCCGATTCAGAGGCATCGAGACCGGATCGGCATCAGAACACACGGCGTCGCCCGCAACCGGCCGCGCATGTCCACCCCCCTCAGAAAGCCACATCCCGCATGTCCCGAACCGGCACACCCCCGCCGGCCCTCCGTACGGCCCCCGCCCCCGCTCCTCGCATCGCCCCCGGCTCCCCGGCGCGCGGGAAGGCGGGGTCGTGCTCCGTCACGTGATGCGCAAGACGGCCGGCTGGCTGGCCATGATCGTGGTCGCCACCAACGTCACGTACGTACTCGCCGCCTGGTTCCTCGACCCGAGGTCCAACTACAAGAGCACGCGGCCGGTGCGCTCCGAGGCGGAGATCGACCAGGCCCTGGCGCCGTACAACCTGGACCCGAGCGTGCCGCTCGTGCAGAGGTGGTGGCACTGGCTCGGCGACGTGGTACTGCACTTCGACTGGGGGAAGTCCCCGGTGGGCGCCCCGGTGAACGGCGAGATCGGTTTCCGGGTGCTGGTCAGCGGCCAGCTCGTCACCGCCGCCACGCTCCTGTCGGTGCTCCTCGGGGTGGGCCTGAGCGTGTCCACGGCCTCCCGGCAGTACGGCTGGTGGGACCGGCTCACCCAGCTGGTGTCGGTGTTCCTGTTCAACATCCCCACCGCCGTGGCCGCGCTGGCCGTGGTCCTCCTCGGGATCTGGCTCAACCAGAGCCTGGGTCTGCGGTTCCTGTACGTGGCAGGGGAGAAGTCCCCGACCGTCGAGGGCCTGCTGCCCACGGTGGCCGACCGGGTCCAGCACCTGATCCTGCCCACGCTCAGCCTGACGCTGCTGGGGTACGTGGGCTACCACCTGACCCAGCGCACGCTGCTGCTCGATGCCATCGGCTCCGACTACGTACGCACCGCACGGGCCACCGGACTGACCCGCGCCCAGGCCATCCGCCGGCACGCGCTGCGCGCTTCGCTGATCCCGACGGCCACTTCCGTGGCGTTCGGCATCCCCGCCATCTTCACCGGCGCGGTCATCACCGAGACCGTCTTCGGCTGGAACGGCATGGGCCAGTACTTCATCCAGACCATCGGCAAGAACGACGTGCACGGCACCGTCGCCGTGGCCGCGTTCGGAGCGGCCATGACCGCGATCGGCGCGATCCTCGCCGACATCGCCGTCGTCCTCCTCGACCCCCGGGTACGGGTGAGGTGACATGACGGACACCGTGATCCCCCGGCCCGCGCCGCCCGCATCGGGGAGCGATGAGCAGGCACCGGCATCCCGGCCGGGGAGCGGCCGGCTCTACCTGCGGCGCTTCGCCCGCAACCGCGGGGCCCTGCTCGGCGTGGCGCTCTTCGTGCTCCTGGTGCTCTTCAGCGCCTTCGGCGGCATGTTCTCGCCGTTCTCGTACACCGACGCGGACTTCACCGCGCTCACCCGGCCGCCGGGCGCGCCGCACTACTTCGGTACCAACCAGGGCGGCAACGACGTGTACGCCGAGGCCGTGCACGGCCTGCAGCGCTCGCTGACGATCGCCGTCAGCGTCTCGGTGCTGACGGTCGTGCTGGCCGCCGTGATCGGCGCGGGCGCCGCGTACCTCGGCGGGAGGGTGGAGAAGCTGACCCTGGCGGTGATCCACTTCCTGCTGGTGGTCCCGTCGTTCCTGATCCTGGCCCTGGTCTCGCACCGTCTCGCCGGTGACTGGCGGGTCCTGATCCTGGTGCTCTCCGTCTTCGGCTGGATGACGACGGCCCGCGTGGTCTGGTCGCTGTCCACGTCGCTGCGCGAGCGCGACTTCGTACTGGCGGCCGAGTTCATGGGGGTGCGGCCGTGGCGGATCGTGCTGCGGCACATCATCCCCAACCTGGGCTCCCTGCTGGTGGTCAACCTGACCCTGGGAGTGGTCGCCACCGTGCTCAGTGAGACGGCCCTGTCGTTCCTCGGCTTCGGGGTGCAGACCCCGGACGTGTCGCTGGGCACCATGCTCGCCGACGGCTCCGGCACCGTGACCAGCGCCCCGTGGCTGTTCGCGTTCCCGGCCGGCCTCCTGGTGCTGCTCACCGTGTCGATGACGCTGGTCGGCGACGGACTGCGCGACGCCCTCGACCCCACCTCCGTATCGGCGGCCTCGGGAGGCGCACGATGACCTTCACCCTCTCCCCCGCCCCGGAATCGCCTGCGCGCGGCGGCGGGCCGGCCCCCGTCCTGTCGGTGCGCGACCTGCACATCTCCTTCCCGTCCGAGGCGGGACCGGTCGCGGCGGTACGGGGCGTCGGGTTCGACCTGCTGCCGGGCCGGACGCTGGGCATCGTCGGCGAGTCCGGTTCGGGCAAGTCCGCGACCGCGATGGGCATCATGGGGCTGCTGCCGCCGACCGCCCGGGTGTCGGGCGAGGTGCTGCTCGGCGGCCGCAACCTGGTGGGTCTGGACGACGCCCGGATGTCCCGGGTGCGCGGCAAGGACATCGGCATGGTCTTCCAGGACCCGCTGTCCGCGCTGACGCCGATCCATTCGGTGGGCCGGCTCCTGTCCGACGCGCTGCGCGTGCACCAGGACCTGACGAAGCAGGCTGCGTGGAAGCGCGCGGTGGAACTGCTCGACCTGGTCGGGATCCCCGAACCGCAGCGCAGGGCGCGGTCCTTCCCGCACGAGTTCTCGGGCGGGATGCGCCAGCGCGTGGTCATCGCCCTGGCCATGGCGAACGCGCCGTCGGTCATCGTGGCGGACGAGCCCACCACCGCCCTCGACGTGACCGTGCAGGCCCAGATCCTCGACGTGCTGCGGACCGCGCAGGCCGAGACCGGCGCGGGGGTCGTGCTGATCACGCACGACCTCGGCGTGGTCGCCGGGTACGCCGACGAGGTGGCGGTGATGTACGCCGGCCGGATCGTGGAACGGGCGGGCCCCGAGGAGCTGTTCCGGCGGCCCGTGATGCCCTACACGATCGGGCTGCTGGGCGCGGTGCCCCGCCCCGATGCGCCCAGGGACCGCCCCCTGGTGCCGATCGGGGGCGAGCCCCCGTCCCTGGTGGCCCTTCCGGCCGGGTGCCCCTTCGCGGACCGGTGCCCGGCCGCGCTCGACCGCTGCCGTACGGCGGAACCGGAGGCGGTGCACATCGCCGGGCACGGGCAGGTCGCCTGCCTGCGGGCCGAGGAGATCGCCGACGGGCGGCTGGAGGCGGAGGCGCTCTTCCCGGCCCCGCCGGAGGACGCCGTCACGGAGTACGGCGTCACGGAGAACGGCGTCACCCAGGACGGCGTCACCCAGGACGGCGTCACCCAGGACGGCGGCGCGAACGACGGCGGGCAGGGCGACGGCGGGCAGGGCGCGGGCACCCTGGGAGAGGTGGTGCTGAGGGTCTCCGGCCTGGCCAAGACCTTCCCCGTCACCAAGGGCGCCTTCCTCAAGCGCCGCGTCGGCACGCTCCACGCGGTCGGCGATGTCGGGTTCGAACTGCGGGCCGGGGAGACGCTGGGCCTGGTGGGCGAGTCCGGCAGCGGCAAGACCACCACCCTCCTGGAGATCCTGCGGCTGAGGCCGCCGGAGCGCGGCCGGATCGAGGTCGCGGGCACGGACGTCGCCGGACCCCGGTCGGCGGAGCGGCTGCGCGAGCTCCGCGGGGCGCTCCAGATCGTCATGCAGGACCCGATGGGGTCGCTCGATCCGCGGCTGCCGGTCTTCCGGCTGCTCGCCGAACCGCTGCACGCGGTGGGCGCCGACCGGCAGGAGGTCCGGGAGCGGGTGACCGAGCTGCTGGGCCTGGTCGGCCTCGACCCCTCGCTGGCGGATCGTTTCCCCGGAGCCCTCTCCGGCGGGCAGCGCCAGCGCGTCGGCATCGCCCGGGCGCTGGCGACCCGGCCGCGGATCGTGGTGCTCGACGAGCCGGTCTCCGCGCTGGACGTGTCCGTGCAGGCGAGCGTGGTCAACCTGCTCGCCCGGCTGAAGCGCGAGCTCGGCCTGGCGTACCTGGTCGTCGCGCACGACCTGGCCGTGATGCGGCACTTCGCCGATCGCATCGCGGTCATGTACCTGGGGCACGTCGTCGAGATCGGCACGACCGAAGCGCTGTTCCAGGATCCCCGGCACCCCTACACCGAGGCCCTGCTCTCGGCGATCCCGGTGCCCGACCCGCGGCGCGAGCGCACCCGCGAGCGGATCGTGCTCGACGGGGAGCAGCCCAGCGCGACGGACCTGCCGCCGGGCTGCGTCTTCGTCGACCGCTGCCCGCTGTACCGGCTGCTCGACGCCGGGGTGCAGGAGCGCTGCCGTACGCAGCGGCCTGCGCTCGGCCCGGCGGCTGCGGGCTCCGGCCACCACCACGCCTGCCACGCCCGCTGACGGCAGCCGCGTCCCGCCCGCCGCCCAGGGCCGCGCCACGCCCTCCGCCTCGGGCCCTCTCACCCTGCCCGCCCGGACCGCGCCACGCGCACCGGCTCGGGCCGCACCACGCCAGCCCGGCTCGCATCCCGCGCTCCGGGCCGGGCCCCATCACTCCGGCACCGCACCCCGAGGTGCCGCAGCCCCCATGAAGGAATGAGGATCCACTCCGCCATGCGATCGAGAATCGCCCTCCCCGCAGCCGCCCTCGGCGCGGCCCTCGCGCTCGCCGTCTCCGGCTGCACCGCCTCCGATTCCGGCACCGCGGGTGCCGGCCAGGGGGCGGGCAAGGGCGGCAAACCCGCCGCCGCCCCTGCGAAGGTCGACTACAACCCCCAGCCGTACGAGAACGTGAAGGAAGGCGGCACCTACACCACCGCCGGCACGATCGACGACCAGGGCAACCCGTTCAACGCCAACGCCACGCTCACCGCCAAGCGCGTCTGGTTCTGGTACAACCCGGACGTCATCACGTACTCCCCCACCGGCGAGGTGCAGTACAACCCGGACTACCTCAGTGATGTGAAGGTCAGCGTCACCGGCGGGAACCAGCGGGTGGTCCTCACCCTCAACCCCAAGGCCGTCTACAACGACGGCACCCCGATCGACTGGCGTGCCGTCAAGGCGACCTGGCAGGCCAACAACGGCACGGACAAGAAGTACAACGCGGCCGAGACCGAGGGCTACAGCCACATCGCCTCGGTCACCCGCGGCGCGGACGACAAGCAGGCGGTCATCGACTTCAAGGGCGTCGCCCCCTGGTGGTCGAGCCTGTTCACCACCTTCCTGCACCCCGAGGCCGCCACCGTCGCCGGCTACAACGACGCCTACGTCAAGAAGGTGCACCCCGAGTGGGGCGCCGGGCCGTACACCGTGGGGAAGTTCGACGCCAAGGCCGGGGACCTCACCTTCGTGCGCAACCCCAAGTGGTGGGGCAGGAAGGGCCGGCTGGACAAGCGCGTCTACGTCAACCTGGAGTCGGACGCGGCGGTCAACGCCTTCAAGAACGGCCAGATCGACTACACCTCGACCGGTGACGCCGAAGGCCTGAAGCGGCTCTCCGGAGTCCCGGGCACCGGAATCCGCCGGGGCGGCAGCCCGTTCGCGTACTCCTTCTACGTCAACGCCAAGTCGCCCAACCTGCGGGAACTGCAGGTGCGCAAGGCGCTGCTGGAGAGCATCGACCGGGAGCAGATCGCGAAGATCCAGTTCCAGGGGCTGGGCGACTACAGCGAGCCGCTGCCCGGCTCCCTGCTGCTGTTCAGCTTCCAGAAGGGCTACTCCGACAACGTCGGTGCCGTGATCAAGCACGACCCGGAGAGCGCCCGCAAGACCCTGGACGCCGCGGGCTGGAAGCCCGGCGACGACGGCGTGCGCGAGAAGGGCGGCAAGAAGCTGGTCGTCACCTACACCCTGCGCGGCGACGACCCGCTGGAGAAGGCGACCGCCGGCGCCCTCGTCCAGATGCTCAAGCCGGTCGGCATCCGGGTCGAGCTGAAGAACTCCACGGACGCGGACTTCGCCAAGATCCTCACCGAGCGCAGCTTCGACATCTTCCTCGTCGGCAACCGCTCCTCGGACCCGTTCGGCGCCCGCTACCTGTGCGAGTTCTACTGCACCGACAGCGGCTCCAACATCGTGGGCATCGGCACCCCCGAGCTCGACAAGGAGATCCGTGCGGTCTCCGCGACGGCCGACCCCGTCCGCCAGGCCGCCCAGGCCAACGCGGTCGAGCTCAAGGCGCTCGCGCAGTACGGCTACCTGCCGCTGTTCAGCGGCCCGTCGATCTACGGCGTCAAGAACGGCCTGGCCAACGTCGGCGCCACGATCTTCGGCACCCCGCTGCCGGAGACGGTGGGCTGGCAGAAGTAGGGCTGGGGCGACACCGGCCCGATGCACAAGGGGGCGGTGACCGGACTTCCGGTCACCGCCCCCTTGTGCGCGCCCTCCGTGCGGGGTCCCGTCACCCCGCGGGGGTCAGGCCTTGACGTTCACCGCCGCCCAGGCGGCGTCCACCGCCCTGACCTCGGCGCTGCCCGCGCCGTACAGGTCGGCGGCCGCCTTCAGGGTGCCCTCACGGGCGCCGTGGTAGTCGGTGGTGGAGGTGAAGTACGCGGTCAGGGCCTTGTACCAGATCTGCACCGCCTTGTCCCGGCCGATGCCGGCGACCGTGGAGCCGTCCACCGTCGGGCTGTCGTAGTGCACGCCGTTGATGTCCTTCGCGCCGCTGCCCTCGGACAGCAGGTAGAAGAAGTGGTTGGCGACGCCGGAGGAGTAGTGCACGTTGAGGTTGCCGACGCCGGCGCTCCAGTAGTCGGCGGAGCCGCGGCCGTCCTTGCTCGGCTTGTCCTGGTAGCGCAGCGGCTTGCCGTTGCCGAAGATGTCGATCTTCTCGCCGAGCAGGTAGTCGCCGGGGTCCTGGGCGTTGCCGGCGTTCCACTCCACCGCGGTGCCGAGGATGTCCGAGGTGGCTTCGTTGAGGCCGCCGGACTCGCCGGAGTACTGGAGGTTCGCGGTGGCGGAGGTGACTCCGTGGCTGAACTCGTGGCCCGCCACGTCGAGCTGGGTCAGCGGGTGCTGGTTGCTCGCGCCGTCCCCGTAGGTGATGGTGAAGGCCTGGTCGTCCCAGAACGCGTTCTGGTAGGCGTTGCCGTAGTGGACGCGGGAGACCGGGGCCCGGCCGTCGTTCTTGATGCCGTTGCGGTGGAGCACGTTCTTGTAGAAGTCCCAGGTCCGGGCGGCGCCGTACGCGGCGTCCACGGCGGCGGTCTGGTTGTGGGCGGGGGTGCCGTTGCCCCAGGCGTTGTCCGCGTCGGTGAACGCGACGCCCTTGCCGCCGGTGCGGTGCTGGAGGTCGATCGTGCTGGATCCGCCGCGCTCGGCGTCGACGAGGGTGTAACCCTTCGACGACTTGGTGGTGTTGAGGCTGACGGTGCCGCTGTACTGGCTGGCGCCGGTGCCGACGGCCGCGGCCCCGACACTGCCGGGCTCGGCCGCGGCGCCCTCGGCGGTGATGCCGTCGGCTATGCCGTCGATCAGCTGGTTCTCGTACAGCTTCCGCCCGGTGTTGGCGTCGGTGACCACGCGCAGCCGGCTCGGGGTGACCCCGTCGTGCTGCGTGCCGTGGACGACGGTCTCGTAGGCGAGGACGGGCTTGCCGTCGGCGGCCCAGATGACCTTGCGCGGGGCCGCGCCGGTGGCGGCGCCCTTGGTCTTCGCGGCCTTGGCGGCCCCGACCGCCGCGGATCCGGCGGCGGCCGGGCTCAGCTTGGGCGTGAGCGAGGCGACCTTGATGGTGGCCTTGACGGCCTTGGTGACCTCTTCGACGGTGCCGTCGGCGGCCCGGTGGACGATGAGGTCGCCGCCGAGGACCGGCAGGCCCGCGTAGGTGCGCTCGTACCGGGTGTGGACCGTGCCGTCGGCGTCCTTGACGACGTCCTTGACGACCAGCTTCTCCTGGGCGCCGAGCCCGAGGGAACGGGCGGTGGCGGCAAGGGAATTGGCCTCGCGGCTCTCCGGGGCTGCGCCCGCCGTGGCGGTGGCGGCACCGGCGGCGAGCAGGGAACCGGTGAGGACCGCGGCGCCGGTCGTGAGCGCGATGCGGCGCGCCCGGCCACCCGTGGGGGAAAGGGAGGACATGGGGAATCTCCAAAGTGTCATGAGCAGTCGGGCGGGATCGCCGCCCGACTCGCACAAGGTGAACTGCCTTGATGGGCAGGGACACTCCCAGTCCGCCGCGCACATGTCACGTGGCACAAAAGGGGGTTCGGGTGGTGGCGCCGGATTTGCGGCCCGTCTCTTCACGCGAAGGACAAGACGCCGACACGTAGGGACACGGGGGCCACAGGAATCCGCAACATGCGTGACCGAAGTTCAGGGTTGCCGGTTCGGTGGGCGCTCTTGGCGGCACTGGTGTCGCCGGGGCAACTCTGACACCATCTCAGCCGAGATGATCAACTTGGGGTTGGTCCGTCTCACCTGCATTGACGTGGTCGTGCAGGCGTTGAGCACCGAGAAGAATCCGAGGACGACCTTGAAGACCTTACGGGCCCGCATACCGCACCTGGTGACGGCCGTGTTGCTGCTGCTGGGGGCGATGACCGCCGCGACCGCGCAGGCGCAGGCCGCTCCCCAGCGGGCCGCGGGGGGCAGCGCGAACGTGTGCTCCGACGCCGCCGTTCCGGCCGGCTGGGTGATCACCAGCTCGTACCGGGGCAGCGGCTGCACCACCGGTGTCTGGTACACCATCGCCGACACGAGCGGGTTCAACTCCGCCTCCGTGTGCTCCCAGTCCCCGATCCCCACCGGGTGGGTCATCACGAGCTCGTACAGCACCAGCAGCTGCGCCGGCACCGGGGTCGGCTACTCCATCGGCAACACCGCCGGCCAGAGCTCCGCGGTCGTGTGCTCCCAGTCCCCCATCCCCACCGGGTGGGTGATCACCAGCTCGTACAGCACCAGCAGCTGCATCGGCACCGGCGTCGCCTACAACATCGGCAACACCGCCGGCCAGAACTTCGCCGCCGTGTGCTCCCAGTCCCCCATCCCCACCGGGTGGGTGATCACCAGCTCGTACAGCACCAGCAGCTGCATCGGCACCGGCGTCGCCTACAACATCGGC
>NZ_JBVIDV010000008.1:96356-98842 GCF_055572195.1 Streptomyces sp. NPDC030809 | reverse complement strand
GCAACACCGCCGGCCAGAACTTCGCCGCCGTGTGCTCCCAGTCCCCCATCCCGGCCGGGTGGGTGGTCACGAGCGCGTCCAGCACGAGCAACTGCACCGGGACCGGGGTCTCCTACACCATCGGCAACACCGCCGGGCAGAGCTACGCCACCGTGTGCTCCTACTCCCCCATTCCCGCCGGATGGGTCGTCAGCGGCTCGTTCCGGAGCACCACCTGCGTCGGCACGACCACCGGCTACAACATCCGCAAGGCCTGACCGGCCGCCGTCGGCTCGGTCCGCCCCGGCCCGGCCGGGTTCGTCCTGTTCGCCGGCGGGAGGTACCGTCGGCGGCATGGAAGATCACCGGGGTTGGTCGCGGTCCCTGCTCGCGGGTGCGGTGTTCGTCGTGTGCATGGCCGGCACCACCCTCCCGACCCCGCTCTACCTGCTCTACGAGGAGAAGTTCGGCTTCTCCCAGCTGACCGTGACCGTCGTGTACGCGGTGTACGCCTTCGGGGTCATGGCCGTCCTGCTGCTCGCCGGCAACGTCTCCGACGCCGTCGGCCGCAGGCCGGCCCTGCTGTGGGGCCTCGGCTTCGCGGCGGCGAGCGCCGGGTGCTTCCTGTTCGCGGACGCGCTCGGCTGGCTGTACGCAGGCCGGCTGCTGTCCGGACTGTCGGCGGGCCTGTTCACCGGGGCCGCCACGGCGTACGTGATGGAGCTCGCGCCGCCGGACGGCCGGGCGCGCGCGACGCTCGTGGCGACGGCCGCCAACATGGGCGGCCTGGGGTGCGGGCCCCTGCTGGCCGGCGTGCTGGCGCAGTACGCCCCCGACCCGCTGGTGCTGCCCTTCGCCCTGCACCTCGCGCTGGTGGCCGTGTCGGCCCTCGTCCTGGTGCGGCTTCCGGAGACCGTGGCCGACCGGCGGCCCGCGGCGACCGTACGCCCGTCCGGCCTCGCCCTGCCCCCGCAGGTCCGGCCGGTGTTCGCACCCGCGGCGATCGCCTCCTTCGTCGGCTTCGCACTGTTCGGCCTGTTCGCCTCGGTCAGCCCCGCCTTCCTCGCGGGCTACCTGGGCGTCGAGAACCGCGCGGTGAGCGGCCTGGTGGTGGCCCTGGCCTTCTTCGCCTCGACGCTCGGCCAGCTGGCCGTCGACCACGTCGGCGTGGCGCGCTCCCTGCCCGTGGGCTGCGCCGTCCTGTTCGCCGCGCTGGCTCTGCTGGCGGCAGCGCTGTGGACGGACCTCCTCGCCCTGGTCGTGCTGTCCGCCCTGCTCGGCGGGACCGGCCAGGGCCTCACGTTCCGCGCGGCCTTGGCCACCGTGGCCGCGGCCGCCCCGGCCGACCGGCGGGCCGCGGTCCTCTCGGCCCTGTTCGTCGCGGCGTACACGGGCATCTCGCTGCCGGTGATCGGCGTGGGCCTGCTCTCGGACGCGTGGGACCTGGAGAAGGCAGGCCTCGTCTTCATCGGCTGCATGTCGCTGTTCATCTCCGCAGCCGGGGCCTACCTGCTGCGGCGGTCGGCTGCGACGGAGCGGGCGGGAGGGTGAGGGGCGGGTTCATGTTCGTCGATCAGGCGGCTCCCGGGTACGTGCAGGGGGCCGCTGTCGGGGAGCAGGTGAGGGTGCCCGCGCTGGAGCCGCCTTGGCTCGTGGTGGATGACGAGCTGGAAGGGGTGCTCGTGGCCCGGTGGCCCGGGCGGTTGTTCCGGGTCGAGGTGGTGCCTGCCGCCTCGGACGAGGAACGGGCGGCTGCCGCACGCGCCGGGGCCAACGTGCGGGACGGGGCCGGGTACACCCGTGCCGTTGCCGTGGACGTGGTGGAGGAGCTGTCTCCCGCGGTGCTGTTCGGCCCGTGCGGGGAGGCCGTGGTGCGCGTGCTGGAGGCCGGGCGGGGGCTGGACCGGGAGGGTGCGGGCCGGCTGGCGGCGCTGCGGCGGCCGGAGGCGGACCAGGTCTACGGTGCGGCGTGGGAGCGGTGGCTCGGGGCACAGCCCAATGGCGCGCCCTACCGAGGGCGTTCACACCGGTGGACGCTGGCCGTCCCGGGGGCCGGGCGGTTGCGGTCGCCGATCGGGCACGGGTTCACCGTCCTGTCCCGGCTGGTTCGTGAGAGCGCGCGGCTGCGCGGGGGTGACGAGGCGTACGCGGTCGACGAGGACGGTGGCAAGGTGCCGGCCGAGCCCTGGGGCACCGCCCTTGGCGCCCTGCTCGACGCGGCCATGGCCTTCGGTGCTCCGGATCTCGTGGACGGGCGCGAGGCCGCGCTGCTCGCGGCGCCCTGGCACGGCGCGTTCGGCAAAGCCACGGCGTGAAACGGGTGCTGCGCCGCGGGAGTCCGCCCGAAGCAGTACTCGGTACGGGTGCGGCCGGTGGGGTGCTCCCCGCAAAAATGCGGAAGGGTCCCGGGGGCAACCCCCACAGAGAGGGAGGAGGGAGGGGGGGGGGGGGGGGGGGGGCGGCACACTACCCACCCCCCACAAAAGGGGGGGGGGGGTGTTTGCTGA
>NZ_JBVIDV010000008.1:87983-96346 GCF_055572195.1 Streptomyces sp. NPDC030809 | reverse complement strand
ATCGAACCGGCCGTCCACCTCCACATCGCCACTGACATCCCCTTCTCCGTAGGCCCCCCCCCCCCCACCCCCCACCCACCCCCCCCCCCCCCCCCCCCCCCCCCCCCCCCCCCCCCCACCCGCCCCCCCCCCCCCCCCCCCCCCCCCCCCCCCCCCCCCGGGACCCGGTTGAGCGCTGGGCAGGCCTTGCACCTGCATCCCCCCACGGGAAGTGGGGTGCCTTTCCTTGGACCACCAACGCACGGCCGACCGTCCCTGCGGGGCGGCGAGCTCAAGATCAATCGTACCTGACGGGGGCGGCTGCCCGGAGCGTCGCCCGGCCGTGCGTACGGTCGGGGCGCCCCGGCCGTCCGTACGGTCGGGGCGCCCCGGGCACGCCGGTCAGCGGCGCAGCCTCAGGCGGTGGACCCCGCCGTCGACCGTGCCGACGTAGAGCGTGCGGCCGTCGGGGGCGGCCGCCAGCTTGGTGGCGTCGGTGTTCTGCAGGCCGCTGGAGACGTTCTCCCACGTGAGGCCGTTGTCGGTGCTGCGCAGGACGCCCCGGCCGCCCTGGACGAGTCCGGACTCCCGGGAGCCGGTGGTGGCGGCGTACAGCGCTCCGCCGACCCGCAGCAGGTCCGAGACGTGGACCGCGAGCGGGCCGGTGTCGGCGGTGCGGAAGGTCCGGCCACCGTCGGTGCTGACCCGGACGGAGGAGCCGCCGACGACCAGGCGCCGGCCGTCGGTCGCGATCGCGGAGACGGGGCCCTCGGCGACCTTGGTCTTGGTGACCCCGCCGTCGTCCGAGCGGTAGAGGCCCGAGGCGTTGCCGAGCCAGAGGCGCCGCGGGTTGCCCGGATCGCCGGCCATGGCGTCGAAGGACCGTTCGTGGAAGAGGTTCTTCCACGTCCTGCCGCCGTCGGTGGTGGTGTACAGCCCGTCGCCGATGAGGCTCCTGAAGCCGACCGCCACCCGGTCCGGGTCCGCCGGGTGCACCAGGATCGAGGTCGGCAGCTCGGACGAGGTGCCCTTCACCTGCCAGGTCCGGCCGGCGTCGGCGCTGCGGGAGACCTCGAAGTGGCCGGTCGCGGTGCGCCGGACCTGCCACACCGCCCTGGTGTCCTTGGGCCAGACGGCGATGTGCGAGGTGAGGCGGCCGGTCCTGCCTTCGGCCCCGGTCTGCCCCCACTCGGGGCCGGCGACCGGGAGGGCGGTGCGGTAGGTGCCGCTGACGGTTCCGGCGAGCAGGTGGTCGCCGCTGGCCGCGAGGGCGAAGGCGGTCAGGCCCTGGACGCCGATCCGCCGGTATCCGGTGCCGTCGGCCGCACCGCGGTACAGGCCGTCCTGTTCGCTGGACACGGTCACCGAGCCGTCGGCCCAGCGGTCGTAGTCCATCGCGATGGCCGCCTTCGACGGGGCGGGCAGCGGCTTCCACGTCCTGCCGTGGTCGCGGCTGACCTGCCCGGCGCCGAACAGGGCGCGCAGGTACAGGTCGCCGCCGGAGGCGGACAGTCCGTTGCCGCCCGAGGGCAGGAGCAGCAGGGTGGACCAGGTGCGGCCCTTGTCGTACGAGCCGCGGACGCCCGTGCCGGGGACGTAGGCGGCGACCACGGTGGAGTCGGCGGCCATGCCGCGGACCGTGTTCACCGGCTCGTCGAGGATGCGGTGCGCGGGACCGGGGTCTCCCTTGCCGACCCCGTCCATCCGCCAGACGCTGTCGAACGCCGCCAGGTACAGGGTGTCGCCGACGAGGGCGGCCTCGCGGACTCCGCCGGTCACGCCGGTCGGGTAAGCCGTCCAGCGATCGCCCGCGTCCGTGCTGACCAGCAGCGTGCCGTCGACCACGGCGGCGAGGGTACGGGTCTGCTCGTCGGCGACGAAGGCGTCGATGTGCGCGTCGGGCACGTCGAGCCTGCGCCAGCTGCGGCCGTTGTCGTCGGTGCGCAGGACGGTGCCGCGGCGGGTGGGGTCGGCGGCCGTGTTCACGGCGTACCACCAGCGGTCGGGGCGGCGGGCGTCGACGACGACCGCGCCGGTGCCGTTGCCGTCGGCGATCGGGAGCCTGCCCACCTGGCGCCAGGTGGCGCCGCCGTCGGTGGTCAGCCAGGGGGCGGCCTTCCGGTACTGGGTGACGACGGCCTGCTTCGGCCGGGCGGGCGAGAGTGCGAGGTGGCCGGCCTCGTTGTTCGGGCCGATGGGTTCCCAGCGGTCGCGGCGGCTGTCGGCGGGGGTGACCTCGAAGGCGCCCGCTCCGGTGATCTGCCGGCCGTCGGCGGTGGTGGCCCGCACGGCCAGCCGGTAGGCGCCGGCCGCCTTGCCGGTCACGTCGGCCTGGTAGTAGCCGGCGCCGTTCACGGTGGTGGGCAGGGTGAAGGGCCTGCCGTGCGGCGGGGTGACGGTGACCTGCGGCGGTGCGTTCAGTGCGGCGGGGGCTGCGACGTGCACGGTGGAGCGGCCGTCGCTCGGGTCGGGGGAGGCCTGGACGGCCAGGTGGCGTACGACGAGCAGGTACGGCACCCGCAGGGCCGGGCCGCGGTCGGGGGTGGCGGTGATCCGGCCGCTGATCTCCGTGTCGGCGGCCGGGCGGGCGGCGCGCAGGGTGGCCTTGACAGTCGCGGAGGACCCGGCGGGGACGGTGACCCGCGCCGGGGACACGGTGGTGGACCCGGTGGCGCCGAGGCTGACGCTCAGCGGCTTCCTTCCGGGGTTGGCCAGGCGGATCTTCGCGGTGCCGCCGACGGTCTGCCGGCTCAGGTCGGCGAGGCCGAAGGACACGGTCGCCGGGGAGGCGGTGAGGGTGGCCGCTGCGGCGGCGGCCACGTCGAGGCGTCCGTTGCCCTGGACGGAGGGACCGGTGCCGGCGAGCGGCTTCGCGGTGCCGACCAGGGCGGACCTGATCGCGTCGGGGCCCTGGTCCGGGCGCAGTTGGCGCAGCAGGGCCGCGGCGCCGGCGACGTGCGGGCTCGCCATCGAGGTGCCGGACATGCGGTAGACGCCGGGGCCGTACATCGAGGTGGGGATGGCGGAGCGGATCTCCACGCCGGGTGCGACCAGGTCTGGCTTGAGGCCGAAGCCGGTGCCGGGGCCGCGCGAGGAGAACGAGGCGATCTGGTCGGTGGCGTCGGTGCCGCGCAGGGTGACGGACACCTTGCCGGCGGCCAGTTCGCGGCTGAGCTGGGCGTACTGGGTCGTGTCGATGCCCATGACGACCAGGCGGTCCATGCGCAGCGAGTCGCCGGAGGCGGCGGGCCGGGTGAAGTCGGGCCGGGCGGGGGTGGCCCGGGCGCCGAGGGTTCCCGGCGCGGGGGCGGAGGCACCGGCGGCGGGGGCGGAGGCGCCGGGGGCGAGGACGGGGCCGGAGCCGTCGGGGAGGCCGCCGAGCACGGCGAGCGCGCCGCGCTTCTCGGCCTCGCGCGCCCAGTCGATGTCGTACTGGCTCAGGACGTCCGTCACGGGCGGGACGAGGATGTCGGCGCGCAGGATCTTGCCCCGTACGTCGCCGACCCGCTTCCAGTCCTCGGGGGTGCCGGCGCCGACGTCCACGAGCGGTGCGGTGACCGGCTGCCGGGGCGGGTTCGCGGACAGGATGCCCCGGTACGTCTGGATCAGCTCGGGCTTGCTGCCCGCCAGGTACGCGCTGGGGGTGCGGATGCCGCTGGTGGAGGCGCCGACCGCGATGACTCCGGCGGCCGACGCGGGCGTGCTGACGGTGCCGCGGCCGGGACCGCTGTTGCCCGCCGCCGCGACGACGACCACCCCGGCCCGTACGGCGGCGGTCGCCGCGCGGCCCAGGGGGTCGGTGCCATCGCCGGGGCCGCCGAGGCTCAGGTTGATGACGTCGGCCGGGTGGGCGCCCGCCGGGTCGGCCGCCGCCTCGATCCCGGCGATGATGTCGGAGGTGTAGCCGCTGCCGTCGGCGCCGGTGACCTTGTAGGCCAGCAGGCGCGCGTCGGGCGCCATGCCGGTGACGCCGCCCTTCGCGGCCGCCTTGCCCGCGATGATGCCCGCGACGTGGGTGCCGTGGCCGTTGTCGTCCATCGGGTCGCCGTCGCGGTTGGCGAAGTCGTAGCCGCCGACCACCTTGTGGCCCTTGCCGAAGCCGCCGCCGAGGTCGGGGTGGCCGTAGTCCACGCCGCTGTCGACGACCGCCACGACGGTGCCCTTGCCGGTGGCCTTCACCCCGGACGGGTCCCGGCGCTTCCAGACCTCGGGCGCGCCGGTCAGCGGCACGCTGGTGTCCGTACGCACCTGCATGCGGGTGTCGGGCCGGACGGCGACCACCCCCGGCAGCGCGGCGAGGCGCGTCGTTTCGGCGGCGGGGACGGTCATGGCCACGGCGTTGAGGAGCAGGCCGAGCGTGCGGGGTGCGGCGGGGTGCAGCCCGGACTTCCGCGCCGCCGCGACGAAGGCGTCCTGGCGTGCCGCCAGGGCCCGCCGGGCCGCGCCGACGGCAGAGGCGGTGCGGGCGCCCGGGGAGGCGAGCGAACCGCCGGGGGCGGCTGCGACGGCGGGCTTCCCGGCCAGTTCGACGATGACGCGCCGGTCCGGGCCGGCCGGGTTCGCGGCGGTGGCGGCTATCGCGGTCGCAGGTGTCGCTGCGCCGGGTGTCGCGGTCGCGGTGCCGGGGAGCGCGGTCAGCGTTCCGGCGAGCGCGACGGTGGTGACCGCAACGACCACCTGGCGTCGGGTACTTCGTGGGTTCTTGGCCATGGGCAGAAGTCCTAGCGCCGAAGTCACTCTCCGTACAACGGATCTTGGAGGCCTCTTGCTGCCGCTGGCACAAGTGGGCCAGTATCCGCATATGACGCACGAACTCACCGCGGCAGGGATCGATCCGTTCGACGAGAGCGTCTACCGGGCGGTGTTGGCCCGGCGTACGGCGGCTCCGAGCGAACTCGCCGCCGACCTCGGCTGCTCACCCGTGCGCGCGGCCAGGGCGCTGGACCGGCTGCACGACCACGGTCTGGTGGGGCGCCTCGCGGGAGTCCGCCGCCGGTACGCGGCGATCGAGCCGACGGCCGCGGTCGATTCCCTGGTGCGCGCCAAGACCGCGGAACTGGACCGGGTGCGTTCGGCGGCGGAGGAGTTGTCCCGCCTCTTCGCGGCGGCGCAGGCCGGGACCGCCGGGGAGGACCAGGTCGAGATCGCCACCGGCCGCGAGGCGCTCGGGCGCTGGTTCGTCCGGCTCCAGCAGGAGGCGCGCGAGGACGTCATGACCCTCGACCGGCCGCCGTACGCGCTCACCACCGCGAACCCGGTGGAGAGCACGGCACTGGGGCGCGGTGTGCGCTACCGCGCCGTCTACGCGCCCGAGGCGCTGGAGTGGCCGGGGGTGCTCGAAGACATCCGGGGGTTGGTGCGCCGCGGGGAGCAGGCGCGGGTGATGCCGGGCCTGCGGATCAAACTGGCCATCGCGGACCGCCGGCTGGCGCTGATGCCGCTGTCGCTGGACCTCGACGGGGTGCGCGCTGCGGTCATCCGCCCCTCCGCCCTGCTGGACGCCCTCACCGACTACTGGGAGCTGTGCTGGAAGCAGGCCCTGCCGCTCGACGCCCCGGCCGAGGACCCGCTCGGCGAGGAGGACCGCCTGATGCTCACCCTGCTGGTCAGCGGCCTGAAGGACGAGGCCATCGCCCGCCAGCTCGGCTGGTCGGTCCGCACCATGCGCCGGCGCATGAGCCGCCTCCACGAACTCCTGGGCGCGGCGAACCGCTTCCAGGCGGGCGTGGTGGCGGCGCGGCGCGGCTGGATCTGACCGGGTGCTCGGGCGCGCCCCGCGCCCTGGGGGCCGGGGGCTGGACCTCCGGCTCCGTTTCCGCCGGTGCGGTCAGAGGCCGCCGGTGTGGAGCAGCCGGTTGGGGGTGTCGGAGCGGACGCCGCGGAGGATGCCGCGGGTGGCCGTGCGGTCGAGCCAGCGGTGGACCTCGCCGACCGAGGCGCGGGGGTGTGCCGACAGGTAGAGGGCGACCACACCGGTGGCGTGCGGTGCGGCCCAGGACGTGGCGCCCTCGTCCAGGGTGGTCGTACCGCCGCCGGCGAGGGCGGAGGTCACCTTCTTGCCGGGGGCGTACAGGTCCACGCACCGGCCGTATCCCGAGCCGTAGCCGCCGTCGCTCCACGGGCGGTCGCCCGGCGTGGAGGCGGCCACGACGATCGTGCCGGGGACTCCGGCCGGGGAGTGCCTGCAGGCGTCGTCGGCGAAGTTGCCGGCCGAGACCACCGTCGTGATCCCCGCGTCGATCATCTTCTTCACGGCGGCCTCCACGGCCGGCGACCGGTGCCGGAAGTTGAGGGACATGTTCACGACCGCGGGCTTCTTCGCGTGCGCGGTGACCCACTTGACCGACTTCACGACGGCCGCCTCGGCCGCGCCCGGGGAGCCCGCTCCGTCGCTCTCGCACAGGACGCCCTGGACGCGTACGAGCTGGGCCTGGGGCGCCACCCCGTACTTCGCGCCGCCGATGACGCCCGCGACGAAGGTGCCGTGGCCGAGGCCTCCTTCGTCGAAGCAGTCACGGGAGTCCTGGGGACCCACGAAGTCGGCGCCGAGGCGGGCGCGTCCGCCGAACTCCTTGTGCGCGATGTCCATGCCGGTGTCGATCACGTACACGTGGACGCCCTTGCCCGTGGCGGTGGCGGTGAACTTCCCGTTCAGCGGGCGCGAGCGCTGGTCGAGCACGTCCAGGTGCCACGGCACGCGCCGGGTGACGGCCGAGGCCCCGGCCCGCGTCGCGAGCCCGGCCGTCGTCGCCACGCCGTCCGAAGACCTCACCGCCGCAGAGGCCGACGCCGCCGGTCCGGACACCGGCTGCTCCCCCTTCGCGGGACGCGCCCCACTGCTCCCCGCGCCCGCCCCGCTCGCCCCGCCGCCGCAGGCCGAAGCCCCGAGCACGGTCACCGCGGCCAGCGCAGCGAGCCCGGCCCTCGTCGCTCTCCCCGTCACAACGCCCCCCACATGCCGCTCCGTACGCAAAGTCACTGCCCAGGACGACGGCAGCAGACGTACGGTTCCGGCGTCAGGTGCGGCAGAGGCGGGTCTCCAGCGGGCGGGGCAGGGGGTAGGGGCGCTCCGGGGGCAGGAGGCGTTGGGCCTTGGCTGCCTGGCCGCTCTGGATCAGTTCTGCGGCCTTGCGGGCCCGGGGGGTGAGATCGGTGATGCCGGTGATCCAGTCCTCCGCGAAGGTACGGATCACGTCGCGCCCGACTCCGACCTGGATGCTGTAGTGGTTCAGCGCCGCCCCGCGCACGGAGCGCTCGGGGTCCCACTGGACGTGAACGGCCGCCCGGGCAACGGAGTCGGGGTCCGAAGTGGTGAGCACGGCCTGCGACAGGGCCTCCTCCCACCCCTCGCGGGTGATCCGTACGCCGAGGATCCGCTCCTGCCCGGCCTTGCGGGCCCAGTTGCTGCGGTGCATGAGCCACAGGAACGACGGCTTGATCCACGTCATCCTCCGGAACGAGAACGGCGCGACGAAACGCCCCGCGCGCAGGGCCGCATCGGCGATGGGGGCGGCATAGGCCTGGTAGAGCACGATCGTGTCGGCGTCGAAGTCGGCCCGGACCTGAAACTGGGGTGCCATGTCCGGCACCCTGCCACCCGGCCCGCCGAGGGCGCGAACGAGTTTCGGCCCGCAGCTCCGTGGGGGCGGCCGGACCTGGTGCGGCGATGGGGTTCCCCGGCGCAGGGGTGCGGAGGCGGGGTGGCGCTGGTGGACGCCGCAGGGCGCTGATTGGATGCGGTTCATGATGATCACATATGACTGGCGCGGCGAATTCACCGATCCCGAGGTCAACGCGCTCCACGCGGAGGCGTTCGGGCATCCCGAGGGGGACGCCGAGTGGCGGACCCGAGTGCAGCGCCACAGCCTCGGCTGGGTGTGCGCCCGCCGGGGCGACCGCCTCGTGGGGTTCGTCAACGTCGCCTGGGACGGCGGGGCCCACGCCTTCGTCCTCGACACGATGGTCGCCCACGCCGTGCGCAAGACGGGAGTCGGGACCGAACTCGTCGCGGCTGCCGCGAGAGGGGCCCGGGCCGCGGGCTGCGCATGGCTCCACGTCGACTTCGAGGAGCACCTGCGCCCGTTCTACTTCGAGGCCTGCGGCTTCACACCGACGGATGCGGGTCTCCTCCCCCTGGGGTGAGGCGGGTCCCGCGCCGGGTGACGACCCGGTCCGTCCGGACGGTTCCGTTGATCAGTTGTTGATCATCCGTCAACATGCGGCCGGTCTACTGCTCGTCGGTGTTCGTTCCACGGTGGTGCTTCCGACGGCCGGGGGGGGGGGGGGGGGGAGGGGGGGGGGGGGGGTGGGGGGGGGGGGGGGGGGAGGGGAGGAGGGGGGGGGGGGGGGGGGGGGGGGGGGGGGGGGGGGGGGGGGGGGGGGGA
>NZ_JBVIDV010000008.1:0-87976 GCF_055572195.1 Streptomyces sp. NPDC030809 | reverse complement strand
TTTCCCCCTCCCCTCCCCCCCCCCCCCTCCCCCCCCCCCCCCCCCCCCCCCCCCCCCCCCCCCCCCCGGCCGACTGGTCGGCCTCCGCCCGTCTCGACGGGCGCGCGTGCGGGAAGGGCGCGGGGACCGTCCCGGCCCGAGGAAGGGGGTCGGGCTCGTGGGGGAAGGGTCGCCGGAGGCGCAGGGGCGCTCGGGGCACCTGGCCGTGCAGCTGCTGGGGCCGGTCGCCGTCCGGCTGGGCGGGGAGCGGATCGAGCTCGGACCGCCGCAGCAGCAGGCGGTGTTCGCCATGTTGGTGCTGCGGCGCGGCCACGTCGTCACGGTCCGGCAGGTGGTGGACGGCGTCTGGGGACCGGCCGGCGCTCCGCACAGTGCCCCCGCGGCCGTGCGTACGTACGTCTCGCAGCTGCGCCGGGCCCTGGAGCCGGACCGGCCCGTACGCTCCCGGAGCCGGCTGATCGCGACCGCGGAGGGCGGCTACCGGCTCGCGGCGACCGCAGTGGACGTGGAGGTGGATGCCGAGGCGTTCGCCCGCGAGACCGCGGACCGGGGCGGGCCTGCCGAGGAGGTGTACGCGCGGATGGCGCGGGCCGTCGGGCGCCGGCGGGGCGTTCCCCTCGCGGGGGTGCCGGGCCCCTGGGCGGAGCGCCGCCGCGAACAGCTGACCGAGGCGCTTGCGGCAGCACGTGAGGACCTGTGCGCCGCGGCCGTCGAGCTGGGGCGGTACGGCGAGGCGGTGACCGAACTGCGGGCCATGGTAAGGGAGTTCCCGTTGCGGGAGCGCCCGCGGGCGCTGCTGATGCTGGCGCTGCAGCACACGGGACGGCAGGTGGAGGCCGCCCGGGTGTACGAGGAGGCGTGCGAGGTGCTGGCGCGGGAGCTGGGGGTGCGGCCGTCGGCGGAGCTGAGGGAGCTGCACGGGGCGCTGCGTACGGGACGCACGGGGCGCTCGTCCGCGCGGCCCGCCGACCCCGCCGTCCGGTCGTCGCCCGCGTCCCGCGCGGGCGCCGCCGCGGGCGACGATCACCGGCGGGGAGCAGCGGGTTCGGGCGGACTCCCGGCGGACCCGCGCCTCGGCCCGGGCGTGCGGGCGGGCACCCTCGGCCATCGGCAGCGCCCTGCGGGGGCGGACCGCCGACACGCAGCGGCCGCAGCCACGGACACGGAACGGGCCGACGGCAGGGAGCGACCGGCCGCGGGCCTCCCCCGGGCCGGTGCGGCGCGGACTACGACGCCGCCGCTCACCCGGCCCGGCGCCGTGCGAACGCCCGCGCCCCTCACCCGGCCCGGCGCAAAGCGGACGACCGCACCGCTCCCCCGGCCCGGCGTCGAGAGCCCCGCCACCCCCCTCCCCCAGGCCGGCCCCGAGAGGGCCGCCGCGCCCCTCCCCTCCGGCGTCGGTCACTTCACCGGGCGCGGGCAGCTCGTCGGCGAGGTCAGGGAGCACCTGCTTCAGGCGCGCTGCCCGCGCAGTACGGCGGTGCCCGTCGCGACGCTCACCGGCATCGGCGGCGTCGGCAAGACCGCGCTCGCCGTGCACGTGGCGCGGGGCCTGCGCGCGGCCTTTCCCGACGGGCAGTTGTACGTCGCCCTGCGGGCCGGAGCCGTTCCCGCGGACCCGGCCGGGGTGCTCGCCGATCTCCTCTCCGTGCTCGGCGCCCCGCCGGAGCGGTTGCCGCTGGACCTGGAGGAGCGGGCCGCGCTGCTGCGCACCCTGCTCGCCGACCGCAGGGTGCTGCTGGTCCTGGACGATGCGCGGGACGCCGCCCAGGTGCGCCCGCTGCTTCCCGGAACCGCGGGCTCCGCGGTCCTCATCACCACCCGGGCCCCGCACCTCGCGGTCCCCGGCGCCCGTTCCTTCGCGGTGAACGTCTTCGCCGAGTCCGAGGCGGTCGCGTTGCTGGGCGCGCTGGCCGGATCCGAGCGCGTGGCCGCGGAGCCCGAGGCGGCCCGGGCCCTGGCCCGCTCCTGCGGCTGCCTGCCGCTCGCCGTGCGGATCGTCGGGGCCCGTCTCGCGGCCCTGCCCCGCCGGCGCCTGAGCGTCTTCGGGGCGCGGCTGGCGGACGCCCGTACGCTGCTCGGCGAGCTGAGCCACGGCGACCAGGCGGTGGAGTCCGTCTTCCGGCTCGGCTACCGGGCGTTGACCTCCGCTCAGGCCAGAGCGTTCCGCCTGTTGTCCCTCCTCGACTCCCCCGACCTCCCGCTGCCCGTCGCCGCCGCCCTGCTCGGCGTGGAGGAGGACGCGGCCGAGGGCCTCGCCGAGGGGCTGGTCGACGCCGGGATGCTGGAGTCCCCCGCACCGGGCCGCTACCGCCTGCACGACCTGCTCCGGCTCTACGGGCGGCGGCGCGCCGAGGCCGCCGAGCGCCCCGGGGAGCGGGCGGCGGCGCTGCGCCGGGTCCTGGACCTCCTGCACGCCAGTGCGGTGCGGGTGGCACGGACGGCCCTGCCCGGCGAGGCCCCCGCACCGGCCTGGCTCCGGCCGGCGGGCGGCTCGGGCATCGCCTTCGCGAGCACCGAGCAGGCCCGGACCTGGTTCCGTGCGGAGCACGCCGTGCTGACGTCCGCGGTGGAGCAGTCGCTGGCGACCGTGCCCGGCTCGCTGGGCATGGCCGTGGAGCTGCTGATGCTGATCGCGGTCTGCAGCCTCTTCCCCAGCCGTGGCCACCACGAGGACGCCTGCCGGCTCGCCGGGTCGGCCGCCCGACGCGCGGCGGAGGCGGGCGAACCCGAGTACCGGGCGCGGGCGCTGCACACGAGGGCCTGGCTGTCGTGCCTGGTGGGCGAGTACCCGGCGGCGGAGGCGGACCTGCACACGGCGCTCGCCCTGGCGGAGGCGTCCGGCAGTGCCCAGCGCCTCCACATCTCGGGCGTCCTGCTGGCGCTCGTGCTGCGCGCGACGGGCCGCGACCGGGAGGCGGAGGCCGCGATGGCCAGGGCCGAGGTGTTCGCGGGCGACCCGGACGACCCGTCGAGCCCCGCCGCCATCGCCCGCTTCACGGCCCGCCTCCACCTGGCCATGGGCGTGGACCGGCCCCCGGCCGGCCTGCCCCTGATCACTCCCCTGATGCGCCGGGTGGACACCCACGGGACCTCCCTGGTCCGAGCCCGCGGGGTGGTCCGGCTGGGCGCCGCCCTGAACGGGCTGGCGGAGTCGTCACCGGCCGGGGCAGGGCCGCCCTCGGGCCCGGCCTCGCCCTGAACCGCGGCCGAGCGGCCTGCCTGCGGCGGGGAGGTCGCGGTGCGCAGCACCGGCCTCCTGCCGCCCCGCCCGGCGGGCTCTCCGCGCGCCTGCGAACCATCCGGCCGGGAGCAGGCCACGATGGGGGCCTTCGGCGGCTCAGGAGGGTGAGGCGAACCGGTGTGATCACCTGTGAGGTCCAGCATCAAGGAAGCACGATGCTCGTCAGCGTCAGCGGGCACCTCGGCGAGGACTGCGCGCTGCCGCTCGACCGGGCACTCGACGAGCTCACCGGGCGGGAGCACGATCTGGTGGTCGACGTCCACGGGATGGGCTCGGTCGACCACGCGGGCCTCCTCCACCTGCTCGCCCTGCACCGCCACATGGAGCGGATCGGCCTGCGCGTGCGCGTCCTCGGCTGGCAGTCCCAGCCCCAGCAGGTGCTGGCCGCTCTCGCAGGCATCCCCGGCCCCCGCCCGGCCGTCGGCGAGCGCTACGCCCTGCCCGGGTTCCGCCTCCTGCTCGAGACCCGCGCCCAGCGCGCCCTGAACCAGGCCGGCCCGGCCGTCCCCTGACCCCCGCGCCGCGCCGATGCGCCGTCGTACGCGCTCGCCTCGCTCCGGGCGGCGGCGGTCCTCGTCCGTCCAGGTGCGGGTGTCCCGGGGTTCGACGTAGGGCTCCTCGTCCTCGGGGAGACCGCCTGCGACGGCCCGCCGGCGCATCAGCTCGGCGTCGAACTCCAGGCCCAGGAGGACGGCCAGGTTGGTGATCCACAGCCACACCAGGAAGACGACCACCCCCGCGAGGGTGCCGTACGTCTTGTTGTACGAGCCGAAGTGCGCCACGTAGAACGCGAAGCCCGACGAGGCGGTCATCCAGATCACCAGGGCCAGGAAGCTCCCCGGGGTGATCCATTTGAAGCCGCGGCCCTTCGCGTTCGGCGCCGCCCAGTACAGGATCGCGATCATGGCCGTCACCAGCAGGACCAGGGCCGGCCACTTCGCGATGGACCACACCGTCAGCGCCGTGTCGCCCACGCCGAGCGCGGCGCCCGCCTCCTTCGCCACGGAGCCCGTGAACACCACGATCAGGGTGCCGGCCACCGCCAGGACCATCAGGGTGAGCGTCAGCGCCAGGCGGAGCGTCAGGACCTTCCACCACGGGCGACCCTCGGGCACGTCGTAGACGGCGTTGGAGGTGCGGATGAACGCGGCGACGTAGCCGGAGGCCGACCAGACCGCGACGACCAGGCCCACGGCCGCCAGGAGCGAGCCGATGCCGGCGTCCTCCTGGAGCCGCCGTACCGCACCGGTGATCACCTCGCGCGCGGAACCGGGCGTGAGCTTCTGCACGCTCTCCAGGACCGGCGCGGTTGCCGATTCGCCGGCGATGCCGAGCAGGGAGACGAGTACCAGCAGGGCCGGGAACAGGGCCAGCACCCCGTAATAGGTCAGGGCCGCGGCCCGGTCCGCGAGCTCGTCGTCCTTGAACTCCTTCAGCGTGCCGCGCACCGCGGCCTTCCAGGAGCCCTTCGTCAGCTGCGAGGGCCGGTCCGGCGCCCGCCGACCGGCCTGCATCCGTGTGGTCATCGTCCGGTCTCCTCATCCGTCGTGCCGTCCGGCGGCTGCGCGCGGTCGTCTGCCGCGAACGGCGGGCCCTGCCGCCCGGCGCCCCGTCCGTCGCCCCGTCCGTCGCCCCACCCGTCGCGCCATGCGGCCGGGAGTTCGTCGAAGAAGCGGGCCAGTGCGGCCACGCCCAGGTGCAGGGCACGGATCTCGGCGCGTTCGTCGGGGCCGTGCCAGCGGTCGCCGGGGAGTCCGGTCCCGAAGAAGAGCACGGGCGCGTCGCAGGCGCGCGCCAGTTGGGCGGCCGGGGCCGCGCCGCCGTTGCCGATGTGCCGGGCCGGGGCTCCGTAGGCGTGTCCGACCGCCCGGGTCAGAGCGGCCAGTGCAGGGTGGTCCGGTGGTGTCCGGTAGGGGTCCGAGAGGGTGGAGGACACGTCCAGGGCGTAGGTGAATCCCGGTTGCCGCTGCCCGGCCAGCCAGCTGCGCAGCTGGTCGGCGACCTGCTCGGCGCGCTGCTCGGGCACGAGCCGGAACAGCAGGTCGGCACCGGCTTCGGCCGGGATGAGTCCGAGTGCGGGGGCGTCGGTACGGCCGGCCGTCACGCGGGCGAGCTCGGCGGAGGGGCGGGTCCACAGCCGCTCGGGGACCGTGAACCCCGTTTCGCCGACGGCACGGAAGGTCCCGCTGTCGGCCAGCCATTGCGCCGGGTCGAAGGGCAGGGTGCCCACACCCTCGCGCAGGTCCGGGCCGGGCGGGGTCACCGGTTCGTAGAAGCCGGGCAGGGTGACGCGGCCCGAGGCGTCGGTCAGCTGAGCCAGCAGGCGGCACAGTTCGGCCGCCGCGTTCACCGCGGCACCGGAGAAGGCGCCGCTGTGGAGGTCGCGCTCGGCTCCGCGGACCGTCAGGGAGGCGGTGACGGAGCCGCGCACGGCGGTGCAGACGGCGGGCACGTCCAGGGACCAGAGCATCGAGTCGGACACCATCACGACGTCGGCGTTCAGCTCGGCGGCGTGCTCCGCCAGCAGGTCCGCGAGGTGTACCGAGCCGATTTCCTCCTCGCCTTCGACCAGGTACTTCACGGTCACGGCCGGGGTGGTCCGCCGCGCCAGGTGGGCGCGCAGGGCCCACAGGTGGCTCAGCACCTGGCCCTTGGCATCGGAGGCCCCGCGGCCGTGCAGCCGCCCGTCCCGGACGATCGGCGAGAACGGTCCGGTGACCTGCCATGCGGAGGCGTCGGCGGCGTGGACGTCGTGATGGCTGTAGACCAGCAGGACCGGGGCGTCGGGATCGGCCGCCGGCCAGGACGCGTGGACGGCCGGCAGGCCCGCCGTCTCCCAGACCTCCGCCCGGGGGAGGCCGGCCCCGCGCAGGGCCGTCACCAGCCAGTGGGCGGATCGCCGTACGTCGTCGGCCCGTTGCGGGTCGCAGGAGACGGACGGGATGGCCACCCATTCCGCGAGCGCGCCGAGGTCCGTCGGCCCGTGCGTGGCTCCCCGTACGGGGCGGGGCGCGGGCTCCCGTGCGGGGCCGGGCTCGGAGAGGCTCATGGGCGTGGGTGGCGTGTCCGTCGGCCCCGGCGGATGTCCGGGCCCCGGAGGGTGGCCGGGGCCCGGAGGCGTACCGGGATCCGCAGGCGTACGGGAGTCCGCCGACCGGGGTGCGGCCGTCCCTTCTCCATGTGGCCCCCGTCCCTCGCGCTGCCCTGCTCGTCCCGGCCGTCGCGCACACGGCCGGGGAGGCGGTCGGCGGGCGCCTTCCCCGGTACCGGCCGTTCATGCGCGCGAGGGTGCCGCGCACCCCGGGCCGGGCGGCCGCCGGGGTCTGCGACCGTTCATCCGCGCAAGGGAGCCGGCTCCGGGCGCCCGTCACGTCCGGTCACGGGAGGGCGCTCCCGGGTGAAGGGCGCGCATCAGGCCCGGTTCCCTGGGCACGAGCCGACCATGAACCGACTTCCCGACCCCGCAGGGTCCTACTGGATGCAGACGGCCTCGCTGCCCACCTTCACCCCCCTCGGGCAGGACGCCGAGGCGGATGCCGCGGTCATCGGCAGCGGCATCGCCGGGCTGAGCACGGCCTGGGAGCTCGCCCGGGCGGGGCTGCGCGTCATCGTGCTCGAAGCGGGCCGGCTGGCGGGCGGCGTCACCGGGCACACCACGGGCAAGCTGACCGTCCTGCACACCTCCGTGTACGACATGCTGCGCAGCAAGCACGGGGAGGACGCGGCCCGCGACTACGCCGATTCCCAGAGCGCCGCGCTGCGGCACGTCTTCGAGGTGGCGGGGCGGCTGGGCATCGACTGCGCACTCGAAACGCGCCCGGCCCTCACGTACAGCGAGCAGCCCGGGGGCGTCGAGGCGCTGCGGGCGGAGGCCGACGCGGCGCGGGCGGCCGGGCTCGACGCCGCCTTCGTGACCGAGACCGGTCTGCCCTTCCCCGTCTCGGGCGCCGTGAGGGTGGAGGGCCAGGCGCAGTTCCATCCGCTGAAGTACCTCGGCGGGCTGGTGGAGGACATCGTCGCGCACGGCGGGCGGATCTTCGAGGGAACCCGTGTCACCGGCCTGTCGCAGGGCGATCCGTGCCGGCTCACCACCGACGGCGGGGCGACGGTCACGGCCGGGCAGGTCGTCGTGGCCACCCACCACCCCGTCTTCGACCACGCCGTGCTGGCCACCCGGCTCACGCAGCACCGCGATCTGGTGGTCGCGGGGGCCCTGCCGGCCGACCGGGACCCGGGCGGCATGTTCATCACCCGGGAGGGCGGCAAGCGCTCCGTGCGCACCTCACCGCTCGAGGACGGGAGCCGGCTCCTGATCGTCACCGGGGAGGCGTTCACTCCGGGCACCGGGGTGGACACCCGGGCCGGGTACGCCCGCCTGGAGGAGTGGACGGCGCAGCACTTCCCCGGGGTGACGGTCTCCCACCGGTGGGCCGCGCAGGACAACAGCGCGACGGACGACGTGCCCCTCGTCGGCCGGATGCCGCTGGGCGGCGGGAACGTGTACGTGGCGACCGGATTCGCGGGCTGGGGCATGACGGGCGGGGTCATGGCGGGAGCGCTCATCGCCTCCCTCGTCGCCGGGGCCCCGCAGCGGTGGGCAGCCCTGTACGACCCCGGCCGCCTGGGTCCCGTCGTACGGTCCGCACCGGCGTTCCTCAAAGCGCAGTGGGACACCGGCAAGCACTACGTCAAGGACCGCCTCGACGCGCTGGGCGAGGGCACGAACGGGCCCGTGCGGGAGCTGCGGCCGGGTGAGGCGACGGTGGTGCGCGCCCGCGGGGAGGCCTGCGCGGTGCACCGCGACGACCAGGGCGAGCTGCACGCCGTGTCCGCCGTGTGCACCCACATGGGATGCCTCGTCGCCTTCAACAACGCCGAACGCACGTGGGAGTGCCCGTGCCACGGCTCCCGCTTCGGGATCGACGGGAGCGTGCTGCAGGGTCCGGCGCTGAAGCCGCTGGAGCGGCGGGAGCCGGGCGACCTGCTCTGACGCGTCCGCGCCGGGCCCCGCCTTGGGTGAACGCGCAACGAACCCCCCGCCACGTGGCCGAACCCGGCCCTCCGTGCAGGGGACACCACCCCGCCCGGTCGGCGGGAAACCTCCCGGCATGCCACCGTGGCACCCGGGCGGTCCCGCCACGCGGCACCTGCCCCACCGGGCCCGCGGACACCACAGCAGCGCGCGGCACGGTGCCCTCGGGGCGGCGGGGCTCCCACCCCGCCGCCCCCCACGTCTGCCAGATCGGATCTCTTCCATGCTCGAACGCAAGAAGCTCAGAGGCCGCACCCGGATCACCTTCGTCCTGCCCGAGCACGAGCCGGCCGGTCCGGTGAGCGTGGTCGGGGACTTCAACCACTGGAACCCGACCGCCCACCCCCTCACCGCCCGCGGCGACGGCACCCGCGCCGCAGAGGTCGTGCTGCCCTCGCACGGCAGCCACTCCTTCCGCTACCTGGCCGCCGGCGACTACTGGTTCGACGAGGAATCCGCCGACCATCACGACGGCACGAACAACCGCGTCCACACCTGAGGGGCCCGGGGCCCGCGCGGAGAGCCCGCCGACGGCACCGGACCCCCGGCCCGGGGATCCCCGCCGCCACGCTCCCGCCGCTGTCCGGCATGTGGGCCGGACAGCGGCGGATCTCGCCACTCCCCTTGCGAAAGCTCAGGTCAGGGCGGTGCACTGAGGGCAGGTGGTGGCGCAATACCAGGGCCTGACGGAGACGCTGCACGAGCACGGCCGGGTGACCGACGAGGTCCGCACCGTCGGGCCCGTCACCGCCCCCTGCCCCGCGGCACGGAGCCCTTCAGCGAGCTGTGCGGCGCGGCCGAATCCGTCTTGCGGCAGGACCTCCAGGCCGTTGCCGAGGTCGTCATCACGCAGCGCACGGCCGAGCACTTCGGCTCCGGGACGGCCGGATCCCGGCCATCACGCGCATCTTCGACTCCGCCCCCTGGCAGGCCGTCATGGCCGCCGTCGAGGGGTACGGCGAACCCCGCGGACGACGGCGCCCGCTGACCGGGCATCGGCTGGAGCGCCTGCCCGGATTTGGCTGACAGGTGCATGACGAGCGAGTGGGGTGCGGGGCTACCTTCTTAGGGCTCCGGAGGGGCGGCTGTCCGAACGACCGGGCCACCGGCGGGCGGTGGCAGTGCTTCCCGGCGCCCCGGCTCCGCCCCAGGGGCCGGGCCCCCACACGTGAAGGAGCACGACCGTGTCTCTGCGCACCTGGCTGAAAGCCGGCACCTCCGCCGCCGCGCTGGTCCTCGCCGCGGCAACGGCCGCGACCGCGGCCCCGACGCCCACGTCCACGCCGTTACCGGAAGCCGCCGCGGCGGTGGTGACGCTCCGATACGACGACAGCCGGGCCGCCGGCTGGGAAGCGGCCGTCACGGCCGGGGTCGCCTCCTGGAACAACAGCGTCACCAACGTACGGCTGGTGAAGGCCGCGCCCGGCGGCCCGGCCGAGATCGTCATCGTCGCCACCACCGGCTGGCCGCAGGCCACGCTCGGCCCGGTCCGTCCCGGGCGGCAGGTGCGGGTCGAACTCGGCGCGCAGGCCGTGAGCCAGGGGTACGACAAGACCCGCATCACCGCGCACGAGCTGGGCCACAGCCTGGGCCTCCCGGACACCAAGCCCGGCCCCTGCTCCCAGCTGATGTCCGGCTCCAGCGCCGGAACGGCCTGCACCAACGCCCTCCCGAACGCGACGGAACGCTCCCGCGTCCAGTCCGCGTACGCCACCGCCCTCACCGCAACCGTGCCGACCGGCAGCCGGGTCCTGGTCGACGCCCCCTGAGGGGCTGAAGGGGAGTGACACCGCCACGAGCCCGTCGGCAGACGGACGACAGCACGGTGCGCCCCACGCCGCGGGGATCCGGCCGGCTGTCGCCCCGGCCCGCTGTCCGCCCCGGCCGGGCCCGATCGCGGGTCAGGCCGGGGCGGACAGCCCCCGGCTCCCCGGGGCCGGCCGCGGCCAGGCAGGCTCAAATGCCGTCTCCCCGAGCGGCACCGGCTGTGCCACGATGGCCCGCGTGACCCGTGAGCAGGCGCCGCAGGTGGTCCCAGAGGTCTCCGCTCCGGCCGCTTCGGCCGCAGCCGCCCCGGCGGGGCGGGGCAGGAGAGCGTTGACGGTCGGCGTCGAGGAGGAGTACCTCCTGGTCGACCCGGTGACACGGGAGTTGCGGCCGGAGGCGGCGAAGGTGGTGGCCGACGCCGCTGCGGAGCTCGGGGACCGGGTGACCACGGAGATCACGGGCTACCAGGTCGAGGTGCGGACCGATCCGCACGCCGACCTCGCCCGGTTCGCCGGTCAGGTCCGGCAGATGCGGGCGGCAGTCGTACGCGCCGCCGGCCGCCACGGCCTCGGCGTGGTCTCCAGCGGCACACCGGTCCTGCCCCAGCCCCTGCCGCCCCCGATGACGGACGCACCCCGGTACGCGAGGAGCGTGGCCGCGTTCGGGGCCCTGGACGACGAACAGAGCATCTGCGCCTGTCATCTCCACATCGGCATCCCCGATCTGGAGACCGCCCTCCGGGTCGGCAACCATCTGCGCCACCGGCTCCCCGTCCTGATCGCCCTCGCGGCCAACTCGCCCTACTGGCAGGGGCGGGACACCGGCTACAGCAGCTGGCGCACCATGGCCTGGGCCCGCTGGCCGGCCGCCGGCCCGCCCCCGTACGTCGAGTCGCGGGCGCACTTCGAGAGCCTGGTCGCCGACCTCGCCGCGACCGGCGGCATCATGGACCGCGGCGGGCTCTACTGGGACATCCGGCCCTCCCACCACGTGCCCACCCTGGAGATCCGGGTCGCCGACGCCACGGCCACCGCGCAGGACACCGTGCTGCTGGCCGCGCTGGCCAGGGCCCTCGTGGACACCGCCCTCACCGACATCGAGGCGGGACGGCCCGCCTTCCGGCCCTCGGCGGAAATCCTGCGCGCCGCCTGCTGGCGCGCCGCCCGGGACGGCCTGGCGGGGGAAGCCGTCGATCTGCGCACGCGCCGGCTGGTGCCTGCGGCCGCGTTGGTGGAAGCGCTGCTGGCGGACATCGAGCCCTCCCTGCTGCGGCACGGCGACCTGGAGACCGTCACGGCGGGCTGGGCCGCCCTGCGAACCGTCGGCAACGGCGCGGACCGGCAGCGCGCCGCCCACCGGAGCAGCACGGAGCTCACCGGCGTCGTCGACCACCTGCTGAACACCATGAACGCCGGGTACGCCGCGGGCGCCGTCGACGGCGGATTCTGAGTCGGACGGGAGCGGTCGGTCTGTTGTGTTCGGCGGGGTTTTATGGCTTCTTCCGGGGGTCTGTACGGTCCGGCCCATGGAACGGAACTTTCTGACGGCCGAGGAAATGACGGCTGCTCTGCGGGCCGGTGACGTGACCTCCGTGGAGCTGACCGACGAGGCGATCGCCCGTATCGAGCGGGACGACAAGGAGGTCAACGCGATCTGCGTGCCGGACTTCGAGCGCGCCCGGGCCGCGGCGCAGGACGCGGACGCGGCGCGGGCCCGCGGGGAGGACCGGCCGCTGCTCGGCGTACCGGTCACGGTCAAGGAGTCCTTCGACATGGCCGGGCTGCCGACGACCTGGGGCCTGCCGCTGCACCGGGACCACGTGCCGGCCGAGGACGCGGTGCAGGTGGCGCGGCTCAAGGCCGCGGGTGCGGTGGTGCTGGGCAAGACCAATGTGCCCGTCGGGCTCCAGGACATCCAGACCTTCAACGGGATCTACGGCACCACCCGCAACCCGTGGGACCCCACGCGCACCTCGGGCGGGTCCTCCGGCGGATCGGCGGCGGCCCTGGCGCTCGGGTTCGGCGCGCTGTCCATCGGCTCCGACCTGGCGGGCTCGTTGCGCACGCCCGCACACTTCTGCGGCGTCTACGCCCACAAACCGACGCTCGGGCTGGTGGCGACCCGCGGCATGGTCCCGCCGCCCGGGCCCGCCCTGCCGACCGAGCCCGAGCTCGCCGTGGCCGGACCGATGGCGCGCACCGCCCGCGACCTCGCGCTGCTGCTCGACGTCATGGCCGGACCGGACCCGCTGACGCTGGGCGTGGCGTACGACCTGGAGCTGCCGCCCGCGCGCCACGAGCGGATCGGCGACTTCCGGGTCCTGGTCCTGGACGAGCACCCGCTCATCGCGACCGGGGCCGCGGTACGGGAGGCCGTGGAGCGGGTGGCGGGGGCGCTGGTCGCGGGCGGCGCCCGGGTCGACCGGCACAGTCCGCTGCTGCCCGATCCGGCCGAAGCGGCACGGATCTACATGCAGTTGCTCATCTCGGGAGCCGTCGCCCGCTTTCCCGTCGAGACGTACGAGGAACTGCAGCGCCGCGCTGCCGGACTCCGTGCCGACGACCTGAGCCTCGACGCGGTGCGGCAGCGCGCCATGGTGCTCGGCCACCACGACTGGATCGCCGCGCAGCACGGCCGCGAGCTGCACCGGCACGGCTGGCGGCGGCTCTTCGCCGAGTACGACGCCGTGCTGTGCCCCGTCACGCCCACGCCCGCCTTCCCGCACGACCACACCCCCGATCCGCGGACCCGACTGATCGACATCGACGGCGTCGCGTACCCCTACTTCGACCAGCTCGTCTGGGCCGGGCTGGCCACCATGCCCGGCCTGCCCGCCACCGCCGTACCCGCGGGCCGCTCCCCCGGGGGCCTGCCGGTGGGAGTCCAGCTCATCGGCCCGATGTTCGAAGACCGCACCCCACTGCGACTGGCCGAGCTGCTCGAACGGGAGACCGGCGGCTTCGTCGCACCGCAGTAGGGCGTACGGCCTGGTTGGGTGGTCCGGGAACGGCCAGCACCCCGGACGGCGAGGAGAAGCAGTCATGGCGATTCAACGGATGGACAACGTCGGCATCGTCGTGGACGACATGGACGCCGCCATCGCGTACTTCGCGGAACTCGGCATGGAGCTGGAGGGCAGGGCGGAGGTCGAGGGCCCTTTCGCCGACCAGTGCACCGGGCTCTCCGGCGTCCGCTGTGACATCGCGATGCTCCGGACCCCGCAGGGCCACGGCAGGATCGAGCTTGCGAAGTACCACAGTCCGCCGCTGATCGACGCCGGACCGCGCGAGCGGCCGCACAACGTCCTGGGCACGCACCGCGTCATGTTCGCCGTTGACGACATCCGCGACACGGTCGCCCGCCTGCGCCCGCACGGAGGCGAACTCCTGGGCGGGATCGCCCGCTTCGAGGACAGCTACCTGCTGTGCTACGTCCGCGGCCCGGCGGGCATCATCGTCGGACTCGCCGAGCAGCTGGGCTGAACGGACGCCGCCCGTTCGACGGAACGGGCGGCGGTCGTTGCGACGTAACGGGCGGCGGTCGTTCACGACACCACGGGGGCGGCGTCCGTGACCTCGCTCAGCCGGACCGTGCACAGTCCGCGGGCCTCGCTCTTCACCTCCGTCACCTTGAGCTGGGTCCCCGGCGTGAGGATGTACTCCTCCTCGCCGGTGAAGGCGGAGAAGCTCTTGATCCCGACCGCACGGGCCGGGGTCACCTCGAAGAGGGTCCGCTTGCCGCGGCTGCCCAGGAAGCCCTTGGCCACCTTCAGTTCGGAGGTGCACGAGGAGACGCCCCACCAGGTCACCGTCCGGCCCACCGGGTACTGGGCGCGCAGGTCCAGCGACACCCCGCGCCACAGCGGCTGCGTGTAGGAGGGAAGCTCCGAGACCGCCGAGAACAGCAGCCGCAGGTACGGCAGGTAGGGGGTGACCCTGGTCCGGTCGGGGGAACGCAGGACGCTGTTGATCTCACGGTAGAAGGCCGACTCGCAGGTGTAGAGGTGGAGCGCGGCGATCGCGTCCGCGGACAGGCCGCCGCCGGACGGCTGGTCCGCCCGCTGCTTGCCGAAGTCGCGGGAGCGCAGGATGTGCCCGGCGAGGCCGGAGAGGGCGGCGCAGACCGGGGCGACGGCCTCCTGGAAGTCCATCAGCGGGGTGTCGAAGACACCGGTGATCGCGGGCAGGACCAGGCCCTCGTCCTTGACGCTGGTGAGGCGTTCCAGGTACAGCTGGTGCAGGTTCATGGTCGACTCGATGAAGGCGCCCATGCGCGCCGCGACCCCCGCGTCCGCACCGCCGGCGCCGGCCGCCGCCTCGTTCCACCCCTTGCTCGGCAGCCAGTCGATGCCTTCGGAGCCCAGCGCGGCCAGGGCGTCGTTGACCTGGGCGAAGTGCTCACCTTCGCAGAAGATGTCGCCCTGAGCCGCCGGGTTCGCGTGGTCGAGGTGCCGTACCTCGACGTCGGGGTACTTCTGCTGGAGCCGCTGGACCACCCGCTTCAGGCTCCGGGCGTGCGCCCCCCACCAGGCGAACACGACCCCGCGGTCCTCCTCGGGCGCGTCCTGCTTGGCCTTGAGGATCTCCTCGACGATCCGCTCGGCGACCGGCCGCCAGAACGCCGTGTGCCGGTCGGCGCCCATCGCCCCGTCACCGCTCGCGGTCAGCGAGGCGTTCAGCAGGAGCACGCCCTGGGTCAGCATCGCCTGGAACCACTCCGGCGGCTGGACCGTGTCCCGCTCCTTCAGCAGCGCCCGCACGTCGGCGATGGGGGTCTTCTTGGCGATGCCGTACTTCCACATCGCCGCCGCCTTGATGAGGCAGCGGATGCTGACGACCCGGCCGAACTGGCTGTCCTTCCAGTCGCTGAAGGTGTTGTCGAACATGGCTATGCCGGTGGCGCTCTCCGGCCGCGGATACGGGTTCTGGCCGAAGACCACGACCTTCCACTTGTGCGGCGGGTTCGGCTTGAGCGCCTGGAACGTCAGCTCGCGGACCGGGACCACCTCGTGGCTGCGCCCCTTGCCGATGAACCGCGCGGCGTCGGGCTGCGCCTCGATGACCGGCTTCAGCAGCGGCAGCCAGGCCTCGCCGCCACCGTCGAAGAGCTCGGCCAGGCCGAGGGGGTCGTTCACATCGGGCTGGGGCACGGGGGTGGCGCTTTCGCTCGTCGTGGCGGGAGGGGAGGAGGGGGCGGCGGAGGCCGGGGGCGCGGCGGGCGCGGCGGGCGTCGAGGGCGTCGCAGGCGTGGCGGCCGCAGCGGGCGTGGCGGCTGTCGGCGGCACGATGCGCACCCGCTGGTCGGCGGGCGCGTTCTCGATGCCGTGCAGCTGGGAGACGATCGTGGCACGCAGCTCGTCGTCGTCCTCGAACCAGTGGTCGTGGAAGAGGGTGTAGCCGGTCCACATCAGGTTGGCGCACACCCGGGCCGGCACCCGGCCGGTCTGCGCACCCAGCCCGACCAGCGCCACCGACCGGATGCTGCCCGGCTTCTGCCGGTTCTGCCGGTGCACCGCCTGGAAAGCGGCGGCGCACGCGAGCGCCACGTTCAGCGTGGCACTCACGTTCTGCGAGGACCGCACCATCGTCGGCGTGGAGATCAGGTACCGGGGCACGGTCGCGCCGGACGGGACGCAGACCGCGCTGCCCACGGGCAGGGATCCGGCGAAGCGGTCGCGGATGGCCCGCTGGACGCGCACCTGTATGCCGGAGCCCAGGTGGCGCTTGATGACGGCGTCGACCCCGCCGTCCATCCGGCCGCGCGAGTTCGTGGGGGTGACCCAGGCGTCCACGTCCTCGTCGAGGATCGAGCCCTTGCGGATCTCGATGCCGGGGGTGTCGGCGAACGCGGCGCGCCACGCCTCCACCACACGCTCGTTGACGTCCGTCAGCACCACCCTGAGCGCGGGCAGCACAGTGCTCTCGGTCATCGTCCACTCCTGTCGTGCAACAGCGGTTCCAAGACCTCGAACGTATCTCCGACCACTGACAACGCGGCTCGGTCAGCGGGACGCTGACCTGTCGTCACACACGTACCGGTGCAGACGCGGGGAGGGTCACCGAGCCTGCGGGACGGGACGCCTCACTCGACGGGTGCCCGGTGCCGGACGGCGGCCGGCAGCGCAGTTCGCTCGGCGCCGGCTTGAAGGCTCTGCAGCGTCCTGCCGAGTTCGGCCACGGACGCTCCGCTGAGCAGTGAGGGGTTCTCCTTGAGCACCAGCCGGAGGTTGTCCCTGATCTGCTTCGGCGTGGGCCGTGCCACCACCTCCGCCGCCGCCGGGTCGTCGCCCTCCCCGGTCGGGGCACCACGCAGGATCCTGCTGCGTTGTTCCTCGCTGAAGAGCCTGGCCAGCAGGGCCGCGGCAGAGCGTGCCGAGGCTTCGCTTCCGACCGTCGCTTCTCGGGGGGACTGCCCCGGTGCTGCGGGGTCGTTCAGCACTTCGGGCTCGGCGGACGCGTCATCCCGCTCCCGGTCCCGGTCCCGGGCGAATCGCCTGCGCGTCGACTTCACGAACGGGAGGGCCTGGCCGTTCCACCACCTCGCCAGGCGTGGTGCCACCCACCCCGCACATCTGATGAGCAGAACGAGGGCCTCGATCACCTCCTCGGGGTCCAGGCGCTCGCCCGTACGGGAGTCCGCATCGCCGTCGTTCCCGTTCCCCGAGGAGAACACGAACGCTTCCTCGGGCCGGCCGTCCTCATCCCCGTCGGCCTCGTCGGATTCCTCGTCGGGAATGAATGTCGCGTGCCCGACGAGACGGTTCTGCTCGTCGTAGAGGTTCTGGTGAAGGCCGCCGTCCTTGGACTGACCGGGGGTCAGACCGTCGGCGTACACGAAATGTCCCCGCACACGTGCCACGTGCCACTCCCCTCGCGGACGTGCACGACGGGTGCACCCCGGCCGACCGGCCTCCGGATGCTAGCGGGACCACACGCGCCGGCGCCTGGTGATGCGGTTTCCGGCCGGCCGGCTTCGCGGCGGGACCATGGAACCCGGGCGGCGGCTCTTCACGACGCGGCCGTCCTCGACCGCCGGCTTCCGGAGCTGCCGCCCCTCGGCGTCGGCTGCCCGCGGCCTGCGGATCGCCCCGCGGAGCCCCATCCCGCACACCCCCGTCGTCGGTGGCTTTCGGCGCCGACACCGTCCTGTTCCGCCGGCCCGACGGGGTGATCGCCCGCGCCGCCCGGGACGCGGTGCAGACCGCCACGAGCCTGCCCGACATCACAGGACGCCGCATGGAAGCCCTGCGCCCGCCGGACTCCGCGGCACGGAGCTGAGCGGCATCGCGGGTGCGGACAGGGGCGGGTGCGACAGGAGCGGGTGCGGACAGGGGCGCGTGCGGACAGGAGTGTGCCGGCAGGCCCTACCCTGCCAGGTCCGCCGCGAGTTCGTCGCGCCAGCGCAGGGACAGGCGCCCGTGCAGGATCAGCTCCGATGCCTCCGGGAGGGGCAGCAGGGTGAACGCGCGCACGGCGCCTGCGGCCGCGCGGCGTATCGACCATGCGGAGAGGTCGGCCGTGGTGACGGGTGCCGGGCCGGCTTCGTGGCGGGCCGCATCCAGGAGCCCCCGAGCCGCTCGGGCCTCTGCCGCGAGCGTCCGGAGCCGCAGGTCCAGGGGGCCGTCGGCCCGGAGGTCCACCGGTTCGGCCCGGCGTATCTGCGCGAGCGCCTGCGCGATCTCCGGGTAGGTTGCGATGCCGGTCTCGGAGGCCAGCCGGGCGAGTTGGGCCGCCATCGCGGAGCGCAGCCGCTCCGGCGGCGTCCGTTCGACGAGGACGGGGAGATCGACCTCGCGTACGGAGGAGACGGGGTGGCCCGTCGGCCGCAGGTCGTCGAGGACGGGCAGCAGCAGGGCGCTCGCCAGCAGCGCGTCCCCGTCGCGCGCCGGGTCCCAGTGGATTCCGTACTCCCCCGCCAGGTCGGCCAGCAGCCGGGCATAGGCGGCGGTCGAGCCCGGCCAGGGATCGGCGCCGATCTGCTGCCACTCCTGCCCGTCGGGCCCGATCACGTAGTCCTCGCGGGGCGAGTCGGCCCGGCGGGCCGCCTCGGGCTGCTCGACCCCGTCCGCGACGACGGTGACGTGCACCTCGGGTCCCTGCTTCGCCAGCCGCACGACGCGGGTGCCCCGGGACAGCCGGCGCAGCACCTCCGGGCGGCCGAACTGGGCGTCGCCGCCCTCCTGTGCGGCGTACGCCCATCCGTCACCGCACGTGCCGACCCGGACCATCGGCCGGTACGCGGCCCAGGGCGCGGCGGCGGCCAGCCGGGCCTGCTCCCTGTTGCGCGGCGCGGCGGTCTCGGGCACGGCGCCCAGCCGCTCCAGCAGTTCCCCGGGAGTGAGGCCGGCCGCGAACACGACGTCCGGCTGCGCAGGCGGTGCCGCTTCCGGGGCGAACGTGCCTCCCGCCGAGAAGGAGAGGACGGCATAGGCCACGTCGGGCAGCTCGGCGGTCGGGGCCGGCTCGGGTGCCGGTGCCGGCGGGGCCGGCGGTTCCGCCATGGCCGCGGCAAGGCCGAGCGGGGAGGTGGGATCGGGTATGACCGTCGTTTCGTCGTCCCAGATCAGCCGGCCTTCGAAGGCGAGCGGGGTCCGCCCGTCGAAGGGCGTACCGGTCTCCAGCGCGGTGGCGAAGTCGGCGAGGACGTGGCGCAGTTCCCGCCAGGGGGTGAAGGACGGGCTGTCCTCGTCGAAGTACCGGCCCACGCGGCCGTGGTGCGGGCCGGGGCGGGTGACGAGGAAGAGTCCGTCGGAGGACTGCCAGCCGATGCCGAGGGTGATCAGCAGCCGTTCGTGCGGCCAGTACGCGTACTGGTCGCGTTCCTCCTCGTCGAGCTCGGCCTCGTCATCGCCGAGGTCCTCGCCGATGGCCCGCAGGAACTCGGTGCTCCGGACGATGTCCTCGATGCCGGACAGCGGGCCGTAGTACGCCAGCGTCGGCGTCCCGTCCTGGAGGGCCACCCCGTCGTGGCGCAGCAACGACGCCTTCAGGTCGGCCGGGAAGGCCACCCCCAGGCGGCGTTCGGCCGCGGCGACGTCCTCCGGCCGGGCAGGCGGCCGCAGCAGCGCGTGGCTGGCGGCGGCAGGCCGCGCCAGCCAGCTCTCGATCCGGTCCCATGACTCTTCGACGGTCGGCGTGATCATGCCTGCACCGTAAGGCCACGCACTGACACCGCCCCGGCCGGCATGCCCCCTGGACCCGCCGCCCCCGGCCCCCGGCCCCCGGCCGCCGGAAAAGGGCAGCGGGGGCGGGGCGGTGGGAAGCGGGAGGTGTCGTTGTGGGTCAGAGGCGCGTGGCGAAGACCTGGGTCCAGTAGTTGCCCGGCTGGGCGCGGGCCACGCCGATCTCCTTGAACGCGCAGTTGAGGATGTTGCGCTTGTGGCCGGGGCTGTGCATCCAGCCGGACATCACCTTCGAGGAAGTGGTGTAGCCGTAGGCGACGTTCTCGCCGTAGGTGCGCCACCGGTAGCCGGCGCGGGTGATGCGCTGGCCGGGGTCGGATCCGTCGGATCCCGTGTGCGACATGGTGCGGTGGGCGGCCATGTCCTTGCTGTGGTTCAGGGCGGCCTTCGTCAGCTTGGCGTTGACCTTGACGGGTCGGCAGCCGGCCCTGGCCCGCTCCTTGTTCACGAGGATCACGACGCGCTCTGCGGCCGTGCCGGCGGTCGTCGTCGTGGCGGCGGCCCCTGCCCGGGCTGCCGGTGCGCTCTTCGGGGCGGCGACCGTTGCGGCGCCCGCCTCCTCGGTGCCCAGGCCCGCGAGGGCCACGGGTATGCCCACGACGCCGAGGGTGACGGCGCCGATGGCCATCGTCTTGACGTGCTTGTTCTTGCGGTGCTTCTGCATGCGTGACCTCGTTCGGTGTTCGCGAAGCATCGGGGCGCCGACCGCGGGAGCCCCGACGGGGCCGCCATTCTTAGAAGCCCCGCAACGGGCTGACAAGTCCCGGCACTTGCGGTGGCGCGTACGGCGCCGCACTCGACTTGAAATGGACGCGCCCGCGTGCAGGGGCGCTCGGTAGTGGCGGCGGTGAGATCTGTGACCGGTCGCCAAAAGCCGGTGGGAGCAGGCAGTTCGGGGCCGTCGTCTCGGTATGCGAGACGGCCATTTCGGAGGCCGGGGGAATATCCGCTCCGCCTCCCCCATTCCGACCAAACCGGACCACCGGGGCGGTCGTAATCCTTCCGTGACCGGGGCGGGCCGAGTGATCCATGTCACCGGAAGTGCGCGCACGGAGAGCCGCCGGAGGCCGCCCTCCGCCGACGGCCGCCTGGCCCTGCTCTACGCGGCCGCCCACCCCGACCGGCTGCACAGCCAGACCCTGGTCGCCCCCTCCTTCGCGGCCGTCGGGCTGCCCTCCGACACCGGCGCGGAGAAGGTGATCGCCGGCCGTGCGGCCGAGCCCTGGCACGCCGAGGCCGTGGCGGCGCACCGGCTCGTGAAGACGGCGCGCACCTTCTCCGAGGCAGCACCCCACCGCTTCGCCTTCGAGCCGCTCATGCACCGCCGCTGGGACGATGCCGCCCGTGCACACGCCGCGGCCGATCCCGTCCAGCGCTCGCTGCCCGTCAGCGAGCACTACTACAAGGACTACGCGCCCGACTTCGAGGACCTCCGGAAGCGTCTGGGCGCCCTGCCCTGCCCCGGGCTGCTCCTCGCGGGCGAGCTGGACCTGTGGCCCACCGCCCGGTCCGCCGCAGACGCGGTCTCGCTCTTCCCCGCCGTGCAGCTGGCCGTCCAGCCCGGCGCCGGCCACTACCCCTGGCTGGACGACCCGCAGGTGTTCACGGCGACCGTGGAGGGCTTCCTCACCGCGGCGGAAGGCTCTGCGGAGGGTCGCTGCTTCTGATCGGGGAGGGTTCGATTCGCTCCTCCGCCCCTCAGGGCCGGCGGGCCGCGCGGAAGCGGCGTACGGTCTTCGCCGCCGCGTGGACGAGGAGGACGTTCAGGGCGGCGCCGCAGGCCAGGGGGAGGACCGGGCCGTACGGGTTCGGGGCCTCGGAGGCGTCCCCGCCCGTGAGGGCGCCCAGGGGGAGGACGACGAAGGCGGTGACGAGCAGGGAGCCGGGGAAGGAGAGGAAGAAGAGGGCGGTCTGGGTGCCGTCGCCGTGCGCTCCGGCGATCCCGCGGGCCGTGGCGGCCGCGGCGATCAGCCCGACGTACGTGCAGGCGAGGAGGGTGGACGTGCGGCCGGGGCGGCGGTCGGGCTGGGCGCTCATGGTGCGGGCCGTTCTCGGAAAGGGGGATGGTGAAGGTGCACGGCGGCCCGTGCCCCGCCGTCGAGGGGGGCACGGGCCGTCGGGGGCGCCTCGCACTACACATTATTGAACATGTTCAACGAGAACGCCATGCCGGGCGGCGGACTGCTCCGCCGCTAGAACTTGTCGCGGACCACCCGCTTCAGGTTGGCGCCCAGCTTGTCCCAGTACTTCCGGCCCGCCTTCTCGTTGCAGGTCCGGTTGCAGATCGCGGCGAGGCCGCCGAGCCTGCCGCGGACCTCCAGCTTCATCCGGCCCTTCGACTTGTACAGGTCGAAGCCGATCCAGCCGCCCGGCCAGTCCGGGTGCCCGAAGCGGGCGCCGAGCTGGAGGTAGCTCTTGCCGATGCTGTTGACCTTCAGCGGGAAGTACATCTCGATGCCCCACATCACCGGCCACAGGGTGAACTTCTGGCCCTCGTGGGTGATCTTGTTGGGGCGTCCGGGGATCGGGAAGATCGCCTTGAAGTGGTTCTTCCAGTACGTGAACACCTGCTTGTCGGACGCACCCGTCCGGCCGAGGTCGTAGTACACGTAGTAGCTGGCGGTGCCGCTGATGTCGCGGCAGCCCACCGGATCGCCGCTGCAGTAGCCGTACGCGTTGGTGGCGCCGCCGTACTGCGGGTCGGGCTGCAGGAAGCGGCCGGTGCCGGGCTCGTACGCGCGGACACCGGTCAGCGACAGCCCGCTGAGGGTCTCGCCGGAGACCTGGGCCCCGCCCTGCCAGCCGTAGCGCGCGGCGCCGGTGCCGTCGAGCGGTACGCCGTACTCGTCGTAGCGCTGGACCGTCGACGCGGCCGGGTCGGCCAGGTTCAGGCGGACCGAGACGTCGCCGCGGAGGTTGGAGAGCTGGAGCTCCACGCCGGTGCCGTCGGTGACGGCGCCGAGCGCGCCCGCGATGTCGTTGACGAAGCGGGTGACGCTGCCGTCGCCGTTGCGGGCCCAGTCGGGGCTGCTCGACTCGTCGCCGTAGTGCTGGGTGACGGTGCCGGTCGTGGACCAGGTGCCGTCCTGCCCCCGGGTCTGCGTCGTGGCGACCGCCATGCGGCCGACGGCGTCGAGGTCCCAGGTGCGGCGCTGGGCTCCGACCGTCTCGGTGCGCAGCACGTCGCCGGTGAAGTACTCCAGCGTCGCGGTGCCGTTGGCGGTGGTGCGGCCGAAGGCGTCGTACGTCCGGCCGGGGCCGACCAGGCGGTCCGCGCTGTCGTAGGCGTACGAGGTGCTGGTGGTGGCCGCGTCGGCGGTGGCCGGGTCGCAGTCGTCGGTGGTGACCGACTTGGCGGTGCGGTTGCGGTTGGCGTCGAAGGCGTAGCCGCGGGCGGTGCAGCCCGCGACGGTGCTGTCCACGGCCTGGGTCAGACGGTCGGTGGCGTCGTAGCGGTAGTCGCTGGAGACGGTCGTGCCGTCGGTCTGGGTGCGGCCGACCTGCTGGCCGCTGATGCGGAACTCGGCCACGTCGGCGAGGACGGTGGCGCCGTTCGCGTCGGTGTACTCGCGCGCGGTCACCCGGCCCACCGCGTCGGTGGTGACCTTCAGCCTGAGGCCGCCCGGCAGGTTCTGCGAGGCGAGCCGGCCGTCGGCGTTGTACGTGGCGGTGAAGGTGCCCGCGACCGAGTCGGTCAGGCTGCCCAGGTCGCCTTCGGCGGTGTAGCCGTAGACGGTGGTGGCCTGGGTGGAGTCGGACGTCTTCACCGGACGGTCGAGCAGGTCGTACTCGGTCGTCGTGGTGTTGCCGGAGCCGTCCTGGTACGAGACCAGGCGGCCCAGGGTGTCGTAGGCGTAGGTGACCGTCTGCCCGCCCGAGGACTGGGTGAGCGTGCGGCCGGTGTCGCCGTCGAAGGTGAACGTGGTGTCCGGGGTGGCGGTGCCCACTCCCCCGGTGACGGAGGACTTCACACGGCGGCCGGCGTCGTCGTAGGTGACGGTGCTGGTGCGGGTGATGCCGCCGACGGTCCTGGCGGTGGTGGTGACCCCGCCCCAGCGGTTGTACGCGTAGACGGTGGTGGGCAGTTCGGTCGGGTTGGAGCCGCCGCCGGTGATCGCTCCGGCCGGAGCGGTGCGGCAGAGCTTGCCGGCCCACTCGGGACGGGCGGCGCAGGCGCCGGTGCCGCCGGCGGTGTAGTAGGTGTAGTTCAGGGTGCCCGCGTCGCTGCCGTTGGAGGCCGCGAGGCTGGTGGACTCCAGCTTCCCGTCCGCGCGGTAGGTGGAGCGGGTGGCCCCCAGCTGGGTGCCCTGCGGGTCCTTGTTGGCGATCTCCTCGCCGGTCGCCCAGTCGTACGTGGTGACCGTGGTGCGGACGTCGGCGTCCTGGGCGTAGCCCTCGATCGCGGCGCCGGTGGAGGAGGAGGTGACCTGGCCGGAGACGGCGGCGCCGGCGGGCCGGCCCTCGTCGTGCCGGTAGGCGGTGTGCGACCGGGCGGCGACCTGGGCGCCCGCCGGCAGCTCCGGGTTGGCGCCGGACGCGGGGAGCGTGCTGCCGAGGGTGACCAGGTGCAGCGGGCCGTAGGCGTGCGTCATGCGCTGGCCGTCCGCCGAGTAGACGGAGCTGGTGGCCAGGCGTTCGGCGCGCTCGGCGGTGCCGAGGCCGGCCAGGCCGAGCGCGGCCAGCTTGGCCGCGGCGTCCGGGCCGGTGCCGAGGGCGAGTTCGCGGTTGGCGGCGCTGAGCGTGCCGACCGTGTTGCCGTAGGCGTCGAACTCGGTGGTGGACAGACCGCCGCCGGGGGTGGCGGTGTTGGTCTCGCGGCCGTTGGCGTCCACGTACGTGACGGTGGCCCGCGCGTACGCGGCGGCGTCGAGGTCGGCGCCGGTGGAGGAGGCGGGGACGGCGTCGGCGGGGAAGACCGCCGTGGCGTCGGCCGGGACCTCGTTCTGCGCCCAGCCGGCGACCGCGGCGGCGCCCATCTGGAGCGGGGCCTTGGTGCCGGTCAGCGGGACGTCGTAGACGACGGTGGTGGTCGAGGTGCCCTCGACGGTGTCCCGGGTGCCCTGCTTGAGGGCGGCGCGGGTGACCTTCAGGAGCATGCCCTCGCCGGCGGTGAGGGCGGAGCCGGCCTTGCCGTAGTGGAAGTTGATCGGCTGGTCGGCGCCCGACATCATCCAGAAGACCCGGTTGCCCGCGTCGTAGGAGTACTGGACCTGGGTGCCCTGCGAGTAGTGCGGGTTCCACTGCTGGCGCAGCCGGCCCGCCTTGTCGTAGCGGTAGGCCGAGAGGGCCTCGTCACGGGCGGCGGAGGCGCCGGGGTCGGTGGCCCACAGCTTGATCTCCTTGACCTGGCCGGCGAAGTCGCCGAAGTCGGCCGCGGTGGACCAGCCGGTGGCGGTGGTGGTGGTCGCGTAGACGAACTCCACCACCCGGCAGCCCTTGGTGGACGGGGTGGCCTGGCAGGTGGCGGCCGGGACCGCCTCGGTGGGCGAGATCAGGTACTTCGGCCGGGCGACGGTCTCGGCGCCCTGGGCGACCGTCTCGGAGACGACGGTGACCGTCGAGTCGTCGGCGGCCGCGGCCGAGGTGGCCATGGTCCAGGTCGTGGCCCCGGGGCCCGCCTTGGCGAAGACGGTGACGGTGGCGTCGGTGTCCTTCAGGGTGAAGGTGCTGCCGGTCAGCGAACCGGTCAGGGTCAGCGTGCCGGCGCCCGCCTCGGGCTGCCAGCCGCCGCCGGCCGTGGCCGTGAACGCGGTCGAGTCGCCGGAGGCGGTCAGGATCTCCACCGAGGTCGGCGAGGTCTGCCGCAGCTGGGTGTAGCCGCTGCCGGAGGTCTCGGCGCTGACGGACGAGACCCAGCCGGGGCCGAAGATGGCCGCCTGGCCCTCGGAGTCGGCCGGGTTGGCGCGGGAGGAGGCGGTGCGGTTGACGGAGACCTCGAAGGCCTGGACGTCCTTGGCGCCGAGCTTGTAGTCACCGGTGAGCAGGTTGAGCGAGCCGGGGCCGACCTGCGCGGTGGGCGCTTCGCCCGCGTTGCGGTCGACGACGACCTGGGCCTCGGGCGAGGCGTCGCTCAGGGTGCCGTCCGTGAAGAGGGCGCGTACGTCCACGGCGCCGTCGTTGGCGAGGGTGTCGGTGACGTTCCACCACAGGGAGGCGGGCTTGCCGGCGGTGACCGGGACCGGCCAGGACATGAGGGCCGACCCGTCGGAGCTGCGGCGCACGTCCGGGGCGGGCACGTCCTTCCAGGTGTCGGCCTCGCCGTGGCGGTACTGGTAGCGCACCCCGGTGTACGTGCTCATGCCCTCGGACATGAGCACCATGCGGCGGGCCGGCCGGTCGCCCTCGGCGGGCGAGGTGAGGGCGGCGCCCTTGCCGGCGGAGAAGGCGTACACGACGTCGGCGGACACGTTGCCCGCGGCGTCGCGGGTGTGGGCGGTGACGGTGTGCGGGCCGGCCTTGAAGGTGAGGGTGCGCGTGACGGCGGCGCCGGTCGTGGCGACGGTCGTCCAGGCACCGGAGTCCAGCTTGTACTGGACGTCCTTCACGTCGCTCGCGGGCGGGGTGAAGGTGAAGGAGCCGGAGAAGTCGCCGTTCGCGTTCGCGGTGCCGGACCACTGGCCGGCCGGGAAGTCGCCCGAGCCGACGGCCGTGGTGGCGGGCTTGGCGGTGTCGACCGTGAAGGTCTGCCAGGCGGACCAGGTGCCGTTCCACGTCTTGCCGTCGTAGACGGCGGCCCGCCACTTGTAGCTGCCGGGGGCGAGCGCGGTGGCGGGGGTCCACGGGGCGGCCACGCCGGAGGCGGTGAACGCGGACTTGCCGGTCTGGAGGGCGGCGGTCCCGGTCGGGGTCCAGATCTCGTAGCTGAGCTGGACCGTGTTGCCGTCCGGGTCGGTCGCCTTCGCGGTCAGCGTCGGCGTGGTGTCGTTGCCGGCGGTGCCGGACAGCGGGGAGACCGGGGTGGCCGGGCCGGGCTTGGTGTTGTAGTCGACCGTCAGCGAGGGCTCGAACGCGGCGTTGTGGGAGCCGTCGGTCTGGTTCGCCGAGTGGTAGCGGCGCCAGGTGAGCACGTCGGTCTCGTCCACGGCGGCGATGCGCACGCCGTGGTTCGGCTGGCCGTCGGCCCAGGCCTGGACGATCGCGTCCACGTCCCACGACACGTGGCCGGCGGGGCAGGTGGAGTTGTAGCCCTTGGCGGCGGTGGAGGTGACGGCGCCGGTCGCGGTCGTCGCGGGCTGGTTGGCCCAGGTGATCGCGGACGGGTCCCAGGCCGCGGTGATGCGGCGGACCTGGTTGCCGGAGTTCGCCGTCGAGCAGGTCGAGGAGTAGTACGAGTACAGGCGCAGGTCCGTGTCGAGGATCTGCTTGCCCTTGTACTTGTCCACGTTGAACTGGAGGAAGGAGCGGGCCTTCTCGGCTCCGTTGTACGTGCCGGCCTTCAGCTCGGTCGAGCCGCGCTGGCTCGTGAGGTAGTCGTCGTACTGGATCCAGGTGTCGGTGACCGGCCCCATGAGGGAGTCGGTGGGGTCGATGGTCACCGGGTAGGTCAGCGCGGGGTTGTTGAGGAACGCCATGCTGGGCTTGAGGACGAGGACCTGGCCCTTGCCGCCGGCGCCCGGCTCGACCTCGACCTCCACGGGCGCGATGTGCGCGGCGTCGCCGGAGGCGCGGTCGTAGGAGGAGTCCCACATGACGGGGGCGGGGGCGGTGGCCTTCGCCTTGTTCGCGGAATCGTTCCAGCGCAGGCGCTTGTCGGCGGTCTCGGTCAGCTTCAGGCCGGTGGCCTCGACCGGGATCCGGTACTCCACCGGCTTCGCGGGGGCCTCGTGGAGCACGACGGAGTGGCTGAAGCCCTCCTTGAGCGCGGTCACCACGAGGTCGCCGCCGCCCGCGACGGCGTTCTCGTAGGTGGCGGTGGAGCCCTTCAGCTTCGGGGCGGGCAGTGCGCCCTGCCAGCCGATGCCGAGGGAGTGCTTGCCGCGGCCGACGGACACGAGGCCCTCGTTGCCCGAGCCGCCGTCGGACAGCTCCACGTCGGCGGCCGCGTTCTTCGGGCGGATCGCGTCGCCGGTGTCGACGAGCGTGGTGTCGATCGGCTGCCACGCGCCCTTGGCGTCCTTGACCCGGATCGGGCCGGTGAACGTCTGCACCGAGGTGGTGCCGTCCGGGCGGGCGTAGGTGGTGGTCGAGTCGGTGCGCTCGTCCAGGATCTCGATGCTGCGCTGCTGAAGGCGCGCCAGCAGGTGCGCGGTGGCGGCGTCCCTGGCCTCCGCGGGCCCTGTGGCGGGCTTGGCCGAAGGGGCTGCGGAAGGAGCTGCGGCGGCGGGGCGCGAGACGGCTGCGGCCTGGGCGGCGAGGCCGGTGTTGGCGGCGACCGCGAGGGCCGCGATGCCGGCCACGGTACGGATCCGCCGGCGGGAGCGGGACCCCGGAGCACCGGAAGTCCCGTCTCCTGCAACGGGTATGGAGAAAAGGTTCACTATCGACTTTCAAAAGAACGAGCAAAAACGGAACGGATCTTCTCATCTATTGCTGCGGGCAACAATCGGCACCGGAGGCGAGTAGCACAGGTCACAGACAGGTCGTCATGAAACGGCCCAAACGGGCCCGATGGATGGCGGTGGCGGGCCGCGCGACCTGCGTTGATAGCGTGGCGCGTGACGGTGCGAGGGGCAGGGGGGAACACGTGGGCGTCGGCTTCGGGGTCGAGGTGCAGGCCGGGGTGGCGTACGGAAGCGGCGGCCGGCTCCTGGACGTCTACCGGCCCGCGGGGGCACCCGCGCCGGGCCCCGTGCCGACGGTGCTGCTGTGGCACGGACGGGGCCCCGAGGAGCGGGACGTGCTCGCACCCGTCGCCCGCGCGGCGGCCGCGCTGGGCGCGCTGGTCCTCGTACCGGACTGGCGTCCCGATGCCGCGGACGGCGGGCGCACGGACCTGGCGGAGTCCGCCGAGTTCGCGCGACGGCAGGCGGCCGGGCTCGGCGGCGATCCCGACCGGATCGTGCTCGCCGGCTGGTCGCTGGGGGCCAAGGCCGCGGTGGCCGTGGCCGTGAACCCCGCCGCGTTCGGGGACTGGACTCCGTACGCCGTCGTGGGCATCGCCGGTGCGTACGGTTCGGCGGCCCCGACCACGGGGACCGCGCCGCTGGACGACCTGCGCGAGGGCGGCGGCGCGGCACAGGGGATCCAGCCGGTGCAGCCGGTACGGCCGGTGCCCGTGTGGCTGGTGCACGGCAGCGCCGACACGATCGTGGATGCCGGGCATTCCCGCGCGTTGGCCGCCGCCCTCTCGGAGCGGGGGTGGCCGGTCTCGGTCGAGGAGCCGGCGACCGATCACGCCGGTGTGGTCATGACCGAGTTCGTCCCCGAGCGCGGCCGGTGCCTTCCCAGCACCGCCGGCCACGCGGTGACGGCGGGGTCCCGGACGGCCGGCGTGCTCGCTCGGGCCGGCCGTTAGCCTCTCCCGCATGACGGATCACCAGGACGAGACCGCAGCCGCTTACGACGGGGTGGTCGAGCTGTACGCCTCGCTGTTCGCCGACCGGCTGGAGACGCGGCCGTTCGCCCGGGCGATGGTCGCCACCTTCGCCGAACTCGTGCGCCGGACCGGGAACGTGCGGACCGCCGATGTCGGCTGCGGGCCCGGGCACCTGACGGCCATGCTGCACGAGCTGGGGTTGGACGCCTTCGGGCTGGACCTGTCCGCGGCCATGGTCGGCCACGCCCGGCGCGCCCATCCGGGGCTGCGGTTCGACGAGGCGCGGATGGAACGACTGCCGCTCGGGGACGGCGTACTGGGCGGCCTGCTCGCGCACTATTCGATGATCCACACTCCGCCCGCGGAACTGCCCGCACTGCTCGCCGAGCAGGTACGGGTCCTGGCGCCGGGCGGGCTGCTCCTGGTGTCGTTCTTCGGCACGGACGCACCGGAGCCGGTCCTCTTCGACCACAAGGTGGCGCCCGCCTACAGCTGGCCGGTGGACCGGTTCGCCGAGCTGCTGACCGGGGCGGGACTGGTCCAGGTCGCCCGGCTGGAGCACGATCCGGCCTCCGAACGGGGTTATCTCGACGCCCACTTGATGGCGCGCCGCCCCCGCTCCTGAGCGGCGGCCCGCCGCTCAGCGCGCGTCGGGGTCCGCCACGCGGTCGCCGAGGGTGAGAAGGACGCGGCGGAGCAGGGCGGTGAGCTGGTCGCGTTCGGCGGGGGTGAGTCCGGCGAGCTGGCGTTCCTCGCCGGCGAGGTGGTGCTCGACGAGGCGGTTGGCCAGTTCCCGGCCGCCGTCGGTCAGGGAGATGAGCACCCGGCGCCGGTGGGCGGGGTCCACCTCCCGTGCGACCAGGCCCTTCCTGACGAGGTGGTCGATGCGGTTGGTGAGGGCCGCGGAGCTGACCATCGCGGCCGCGCTGAGCTCGCCGGCGGTCAGGACGTGCGGGGCGCCGGAGCGGAGCAGGGTGGCGAGGACGTCGAACTCCCAGGGCTCGACCTCGTGCACGGCCAGGTTCTCCTTGATCCCGCGCTCCAGGATCCGCGAGGCGCGGGAGAGGCGGCCGATGACGGCCATGGGGGAGGTGTCCAGGTCGGGGCGGACCGCGCGCCACTGTGCGGTGATCCGGTCGACGCCGTCGTGCTGCGGCTGCTGTTCCGTCATGCCCGGAGCCTAACATCTCGACATGGAAATGTTTGACATCTCGGATCACGGGTGCCTATAGTTTCGACGTCGAAATTTTCCACAGAGGGGGAACGTCATGAAGGTCTTAGTCACCGGCGCCACCGGCTACATCGGCTCCGCCGTCACCGACCACCTCAGGGCCGCCGGCCACCAGGTCGTCGCGCTCACCCGCAGCGCCGAGCCGCAGCCCGGCCGCGGCTGGCACGCCCAGCTCGTCGGCGACACCGCCGACCCCGCCTCGCTCGCCGGTGTGGTCACCCCGGACATCGAGGCCGTGATCCACCTGGCTCCCCCCAGCGGGGACGAGGCCACCGACACCGCCGTCGTCGAGGCCCTCGCCACCCCGCTGCGCGGCACCGGCCGCCCCTTCCTCTACACCAGCGGCGTCTGGGTGCTCGGCGCCACCGGCGAGGCCCAGGAGGTCGCCGAGGACGCCCCGACCCGCCCCATCGGCCTCGTCGGCTACCGCCCGCAGATCGAGCAGCGGGTCCTGGCCGAGGCCGCGGAGGGCGTCCGGGCCGTGGTCGTCCGGCCCGCCATCGTGTACGGCCGCGGCGGCGGCATCCCCGCCATCCTGGTCGACCGGGCCCGCGGGCAGGGCGCACCCGAGTACTACGGCGAGGAAGGCGTGCGCTGGCCGACCGTCCACGTGGACGACCTGGCCGAGCTGTTCCTCGCCGCCACCGAGCGGGCCGAGGCGGGAACCGTCTGGCACGGCGTCGGCCAGGCAGCCGTCCCGGTCCGCGAGATCGCCCGCGCCGCCGGCCGCGCGGCCGGAGTACTCGCCACCCCGCGCGCGGTCCCGGCGAAGGAGGCCGCCGACGTATTCGGCGAGCTCTTCGCGGACGCGCTCGCCCTCGACCAGAGCGTCAGCGGGGCCGCCGCCCGCACCGTCCTCGGCTGGGAGCCGCAGCGTCCGGGCGTGGTGGCCGAGCTGGTGTCCGGCTCGTACCGCCCGGTCGAGGTGTTCGGCGCCCCCGAGGGTCCCGGAACCGATGCCGACGTGGCCGCGATCCGCCGCCTGGTCGCCGAGGTCGAGCATGCCCAGCAGAACGAGCTGGTCGACCGCTTCCTGAGCGTCTTCCGCCGCGAGGACCCGGTGTGGACCACCGGCCACGGCAAGCGGCTGTCGGGCTTCGAGGAGATCGCGGAGTTCACCGGGAAGGTGCTGCCCGGCGCGACGGCCGAGTCCACCGCCGTCTACGACGTGGAGCGCGTGCTGTTCCTGCGGCCCGATGTCGCCGCGGTCAACGTCCGCCAGCAGCCGGTCCGCCCCGACGGCACCCGGATCGCCGACAAGCCCGAGGGCCGGCCGTTCTACGTCCTGGTCAAGGAGGACGGCGCCTGGCGCGTCGGCGCCGCCCAGAACACGCTCGCGGTCGACTGACCCTCCCCCGCTCACCCCGTCAGGGCGGCGCACACCCCCCGCGCGCCGCCCTGACGGGCTCGCCGGCCCCGCCCGCCGTGCCCCGCTGCCCCGGCCGAACCCGTGAGGGCGTTGCAATGGATGGCCGCGCAGCGCAACGGCGTCCGCCAGGGCCATTGCAATGAGCCTGGGCCCCTGCCGGCGTGCCGCCGCCCGGCCGGAGGGCGTCAGGGCGCTGGGTCCGCTGGGCGCGGATATTCTGGGGAATGTGATCGAGTCCGGACGGCCGCGGCTCCATCGGCGTCCCGGCCCGGGACGGCTGGTGCGGCTGTCGCCGGTCATCCTGACCGTCGTGATCGCCAGTCTGGCGTACAGCACCCCGCCGGAAATGGCCTTCAGCCGCCTGCTGCCCGCGGCGCCGGCCCTCGCCGCCGCCATGTGGCCGGTCCTCCCGACCGTCCTGCTCGGGACGGTCTGCCTCGTGCTGATGATCGGTCTCAGCCTGGTCTTCCCCGACCTGGGCACGTGGTGGACGGTCGCGGGGATCGTCGCGGTCACCGTGGCCGCCGCGTACGGCAGCCACGTCCGGCTCCAGCGGGAGCGCACCCTGTTCCAGGTGCGGCTGGTCGCCGACGCCGCGCAGCAGGTGGTGCTGAGTCCCCTGCCGCGCCGCTTCGGGAGCGTCGAGATCGAATCGCTCTACCTCGCCGCCGCGGCGGAGGCCCGGATCGGCGGGGACTTCTACGAGGTGGTCGACACGCCGCACGGGGTCCGGCTGCTCATCGGCGACGTACGGGGCAAGGGCCTGCCCGCGGTGGGGGCGGCCGCGGCGATCGTGAACGCCTTCCGGGAGGCGGCGTACGGCGAGACCCGCATGGCCGATGTCGCGCGCCGGCTGGACGCCAGCAGCACCCGGTACAACGCCGCCTTCCCCCCGGACGAGCCGATGGAGCGCTTCGCGACCGCGCTCCTCGTGGAGATCCCGCACGGGGGCGGCCGCATCGAGGTCCTCAACTGCGGGCACCCGCCGCCGCTGCTCCTGAACGGCGGCGGGCTCCGGGTGCTGGAGGGCACCCCCTCCCCGCTGCTCAGCCTCGCGGAGCTGATCGGAGACCGCTACACCGTCGACGGTTTCGCGTGGGCACCCGGCGACCTGCTGCTGCTCTACACCGACGGGATCATCGAGACCCGCGCCCGTGACGGCGAGTTCTTCCCGCTGGCGTCGTGGATGCTGCGCCAGCCCCCGGGAACACCGCCCCGCGAACTGCTCAGCGCCCTGCACCGGGACCTCCTCCGCCACAGCAGAGGGGGGCTCGACGACGACATCGCGGCCTTGGCGGTACGCCTGCGCGAACCCTGAGGGAGGCGAGTTGCGGGCGCCGGCCCGCCCGGCCCGGGCTCCCCCTACTCGCCCGCGGATCCGTCGATCGCCTCGCGGAGGAGGTCGGCGTGGCCGTTGTGCCGTGCGTACTCCTCGATCATGTGTGTCGTGCGCAGAGTAGATGTCAGTAGGGTGCAGGGTTCTGTCAGTACCTGGCTGGCGGCCTGAGGTCGGGTCTCTGTCCCCGTCTGGTTCCACTGACCAACTCGCACACCGCGACGAGTTCCCCGGTCGGGTAAGTGCCGGGGCTTCTTCGCGTCCGAGCGTACGGGGGCGCTCTGGCCGGCGGAGGACATGTCGGCCCGCCCGGCCAAGCTTCAGGGGTGGCCGCTCAGAACCAGTTCTTGAGATGGTCGGCAATCTCGTTTACGACCCCGAGTAGGCCGTCGACTCCAGCCAGGGTGAGGCTCAGTCGGCCCAGTGCCTGAGCGACGCGGCCAGGATCGCGCTGATCCTCGGGTGCTTCGAGTTCACGGACGACCTGTCGTACATCGTCCTCGGCGCGCTCGCGGGTGAGCTGTGTCAGCGTCTCGTTGTCGCTGGCAGCGAGGGCCTGGTACAGATGCCCAAGGAGCGACTGCACGGCGGCGAGGTCGACGTCGTCGGGCAGCGGCTTCCCGATGTTGTTGTGCACGGTCGCATGCTGCATGCCACCGGAGATCGTTCCGGCGACGATCCCAGCTCCGCGCGCGTCTATCGCGGGCTGCGGCTTCTCGGCTTCGTTCATGCGCTCCACGTCTCCTCCGTGTTCCTCGAACAAGCGGCGCCCACGGGTGGTGAGTCGCCAGCAGCTCTTATTCCAGTCGTTGGGCCCACGCCTGCGACTGGGGTCGTAGATGGCCAGTCCCTCGCGCCTGCATCGCTCCAAGGCCTCGTCGACCTGCTCTCTGGTTGGCTCGATGGAGAAGCGGCCGAGGCGGAACGAATGTTGGTTGAAGCCGTGCGGGTCCATATTGCCCAGTAGGCAGTGAAGGACCGAGCGGTACAGCAGATCGGGCCATTCCGGGCGCGTATACGCGTGCTGAGTGGCGTCGTGCTGCTCTTGCCTCTCCTTGTCCCGCCTGGCGCGTTCTGCTTGCTCCCAGGCAGAAACCTGGGCAGCGAACGCGGAGGAGGGGGCTGAGCGACGAACACGGCGGGGACGTGGAGAGCGCCAGGCATCGATCACAGCACGGACCGATCCCAGCGTGATAACGAGCAACACCAACGACGGCACGGTGACAAGCCACAGCCACAACGGTGGCGGCTCCCCCGGGATGATCAATGCGTCCCCCTCGCACCAGTGTTCGTTGGGTCCGAGTGTGGCAGACAGGCGCGACGTCTGGGTCGACGGCGGAATCGACCCTCACGACACCTCCCAACGCCAGGCCCTGGAAGACCTCGCCGCCGCCGAGATGGTCGTACCCGGCGGCATCATCGACCGCTTCCACGACACCGCGCTCTAGATGTCGTGCGCAGAGTAGATGTCAGTGGCGCGCAGAGTTGTGTCGGTGGGATGGTTCTCAGCCCATGGAAGGGGCTGCGGTGTGTATGCCGGGTGCCTGACCCTGCGGTCCGTCAGGTTGGATGGCACCGTGGCGCGACGACCCAAGACGAAGAAGAAGCGGCCCCCCTTCGGCATACCGAAGGAGATCACCCTGCTGACTGGGCAAGACGTGTGGCCCTACACGTTCATCGCCGACGACTCGGGTGGCGGATGCGGCAAGGTCCCGATGCCCGCGGACGCGGCCCTTGAGGACGTACAGACGGCGATCTTCACGCAGCTTGCGGACCTCACCCGCATATTTCACGGCGTTGAGATCGACGTTGAGTGGTCCTCCCTGACGCCGGATTCGTGGGTAGGCCACATCCGGCGTGTCACCGCGGAGGAACCTGATCCGCCTGGCGCGGTACCTGAGGTCGGCTGGCCGCGGGTCGGGTCACCACAGCAACGCTGGTGAGCCGTCGCCGTGATCAGACGTCCGCCGCCGGGACCTGGTAGAACCGGGTCCTGGTGGCAGTTGGTGCACGAAGTTCTGGGGGCGGTATGGCGGGACCGGCAGTTGGACTGTGGCTCTTCGAACAACGCGGGTTCGCGGACATCCTGGCCGACGTGGTCCCGTGGTTGGAGACCTTCTGCGACCCGGTGGAGACCAAGGCCAGCGGCGATGTGGACTTCTGGGTGCGCGACGGTTCGGCCTTGGGCCTGCGGGCCTTCGATCCAGCCGGCTTCGGCGTGTTCTTCCTCTCAGAGGACGAGGAGATGCCTGCCGAGGACGAGGACTACTCATCCTTTTCGCGGCCACCGGCGCAGGGGCTGGTAGTCGGCGCCGGCTGCTCGGGTTCGGTGAACCATGTGCTGCTCGGTCACCTGACGCTCGCTCTGGCCTGCCGCCTCGATGCCATGGTCGACTTCGACGGCCTCTTGAGCAGCCGCCCCGGGACAGGAGAGGACACGGGGACCGAGACCGCCCTGGCCCGGGGGAGAGCACTGGCGTCAACCCTGCCGGGAACACTCGCGGAGGTCTCTTATGACACTGGGGGCGGTGGGCGGTGGCATCGACACGTCGGGGACGTGGAGTTTCTGAGGGCTTGGCTGCGGCATCCTGATTTCCACTTGATCAAGTAGCGGCGCGGCGTCGCCAGGCGACTGGCTCAGTTCGGTGTCATGGCCTCAGAGCCGGCTGCGCCGGACCTCATGAACCTGCATCGGCGGCCGTCCGTTCCATCCACTCCCGCACATTCACTGCTTGCTCGATGCGGTTGATGATGTCCTTCTTGGACTCCGTGTCCAAGGTCTCCGGGATCTTGTCGAAGGTGTCGGGAAGGACGTCGAGGAGGCCCCAGATCTGTTCGCCGGTGCTGACGGTCAGCAGTTGCTGGCACCTCCACTGCAGCGGCACCTCGGGACGGTGCGTGAGCCGCTGCACGAGTTTCGGGAACAGGTAGTGCGTCGCTTCTGCGGCGAGGTGCTCTCGTAGCCAGTCGACCGGGAGCCGCTGGCTGAAGCCATGCATGGCGGCCGCCTGGGCCAGGTCCAGGAGCTGAGCGGTGTCGACGGCTCGGACGGTGCGGGGAAGGGTCGGAGTCATGCCGCGATGATGCCAAGAAGCCTCCGCGGGGCCGAGCGGTCAGCCGGGCCGGGGTGCAATCCGGCGACGGGCAGACCCCCAGACTTCCTCGAACTCCTCGAAGGTGAGTGGGTCGGGGTCGTGGCCTTCCCATTCCGAGACGGGCAGCTCGGCGGTGATCCCGAACCTGCTGTTGTACTCGTCGAGGCGGCCTGCGTCGCGGGCCCTCCGCCACTCGGGGAGTGAGGCCGCTGCGATCGGGATCAGCTCAGGTCCTTTGAGTTCGACCTGCCGGATCACCCAGCCTTCGGCGTCGACCTCGAAGTGGAACCAGGTGTCTTCCTCGTCCCAGTAGCAACGCATCCAAGTGGTCACCAAACCAGGATGCCAGGCCAGATGCGTCGCGCTACTCCTCTCATGGCTGGGCGACGAACGGCACCCGTCGGGTGTCGGAGCTGGGCGTTAGCCTCGGTACATGATTCCTCCGCAGCATCTGAAGGCTGTTACCCGCCACCGCGACGGGTGGATCCACGCTTACGTGATCGACTCCGGTGCTTTCGGGGTGCTGGACCCCGCCGCGGTGTTCGAGCCGCGGGCCGGCGACGAGGTCGTGGCGTCGGTGGTATGGCCTGATCTGGAGCGAGTCGTCTACACGACGTTGAACCGGGTCGTCTGCCTCACGCGCGCGGGTGACCTGGTGTGGGCGTCGGACTTCGAGCCGCACTCCGACGTGCTCCACGGCCACCGGCCTGGCTGTGCGCTGTCCCTGGACGGGCGGACTGTGTGGGTCTACCGGCCGGACGCGATGGCGCGGCGTGGGGGCGGAGACCAGTGGGTCGTGTACGACGCCGACAGCGGGGCCGTCCTCGCCCGCCGGGAGCTGGAGACGGTCGGACACGGCGCCGGCCACCACGTGCACCCCGTGGACGGCAGTATCTACCTCGACATCGGTGAGGGCCAGGACGGCTCGGTCATTCTCCGGGGTACGGCCGGTGCCGACGGCGAGGTGGAGTTCGTGACGTACCCGTGGTCGGATCGCTGCCTGATCGACCTGGCGCCGGGCGGGGAGCAGTTCATGACCGTAGACCACGGGCAGGCGGACGTCTCCTTCCACCGCCACCCCAGCGGGGACGTGCTCTTCACCCTCCCTGTCGAGGCATTCGGGTACGACCCGGAGGAGACCTTCGTGGAATGGAGCGGCGGCTACCTGACCCCGGACACGGCTGTGGTCACCCTCGGCAGTGAGACCGAGGACGGGGAGGAGTGGTTCCGCTACCACCTGATCGACGTGCGCACGGGCACGATCAGTGGCGAGATGGCCGTCGAGGCGGCCCACCCTTACGACGTGGAGCCCATGGGTGACGGCTCCTGGCTCACCGCCGGCCCCGTCCGCTGGTCCCGTGATTCGTTGCCGACCGCACCGCCGCACTCGGCAGGCTGACGGAGCCCGCAGGCCGTTGACGACACGGGACGTGACGCGGTGGACGTCCTGCCGTGCCCAGCCGCATCCGACCTCACCCTGGATGGTGTCGAGGAGTCCGCAGTCGAGGTTGTGGGTCACCCCGCCGGTTCCCGGCCGGTGGCGATGGCTTCGTCGTACGCGGCCAGCGTCCGGTAGAGGGTGGAGCGGCCGATGCCGAGGTGCCGGGCGATCGAGGTGACGGACTCCTCGGCGTCGCGGCGGCGCAGGGCGACGGCGAGCATGTCCCCGTCGACTGCCGGCGGGCGGCCGCCATGGTTGCCATTTGCCGCGGCGGTGTCCAGGCCGATCAGGGTCCGCTCGTGGATGAACTCCCGCTCCACCTCGGCCATCGCGGCGAACACGACGAAGAGGACCTTGCCCGCGCCCTGCGGGTCGTACATCCCGGCGAGCGGACCGGAGAGGATCTCCAGGCGGTGGTCGCGCTCGGCGAGGTCCTGCGCGCTGGTGATGAGCTCGATCATGTTGCGGCCGAGCCGGTCGAGCATCGTGACGGTCAGGGTGTCGGCCGGACGCAGGTCTGCGAGGGCGGCGTTGTACTCGGGCCGGATCTTCTCCCGGGGTGCCGATCTTCTCGACGTAGATGCGCACGCAGCCGGCCCTCTTCAGGAGGCGAACCTGTCCGGAGAGGTCCTGGCCCTTGCTGGAGACACGGGCGTAGCCGATGCGGTCGCCGGCCCGCGCGAGAGTCTCGGGGTCGAGGTCAGGTTCCGGGTTGGGCTGCCAGGTGCGGCCGGGCCCGCGCGCGGCGGGGATACGGATCGCGGGCCCGGACTTCAGCGCGGGGATCTTCGCGTACCGGCCGGTGTGGTAGTCGACGGCGACGACGCCGGAGTTCGCCCGGCACACCGAGCCGGGCGGCGCCCCGCACCGCGGGCACGGCTCGCGCTCGATCAGCTCGGCGCGGGCGAGCTCGTCCAGGCCGCCGTCCACGCGTTCCCCATTCGCCCGTGCGCTCGGCACGGCCCGTCCCGAATACCCGTCCCGCATCCCGGCGGCGCCCGCCGGTTTCGGGACGCCTTTCGGGACGCCTCCACCGACCCCGGTGCCGCGGCAGGCGGCCGTCCCGGAATCGGCCGATTCCGGGACGCACGGGCGAGCGACGGCCGTACAAGTTTCCGGCCGGGCCCCGCGCCGTCGTGATCAGCGTGGACGGGCCAGGGACGACTGCCCGCCGATCACGCGTCGTTCACTCGTACGGGCGAAGGGGGCGGGTGTCCCGAACGCGTTTCGGGACGCTGCCGGAGACTTTCGATCATGGAGGGGGCGGACGAGTCGAAGCGTGCTGCGGCGGTGGCCCGGCTGATCCAGCTGCGCGACGCCGAGCAGCTGTCGGCCGCGCATGTGCGGCTGGCCGCCGAGGGCCTGGGCGTCAGCGAGCGCACGGTGTGGCGGTGGCTGTCCGCGCCCGCCCGCGTCCCCGAACACCGGGGGCCCGAGCCGTACGTGCTGAGCGAGACGGATCGGGAGGCGTACGCCCTCTACCGGGGCAACGTCTCCGCCGTACACCGCGCCCGCCAGGCCGTGGTCGACGGTGACGGGACCACCGCCGGCGCCCCGGTTCCCGACTTTCTGCGCGAGGGCTGGGCGGGCGCCGCCCCGGTCGCGCTGCGCACGATGCAGGTCGCGTTCAACCGCGAGCTGACCCCGGCCGAGCGGGCCGCGTGGAAGGTCGGCGAGTCCGGGCGCCGGGCAAAGTCGATGTACCTACGGCGCCCGGACGAGGTCCGAGGCCGGGTGTGGGAGATGGACCACAAGCAGCTGCCGATCCTCGTGCACCCGCCCAAGGGCAAGCCGCTCTCCCCGTGGATGACCACGGTCGTCGACGACGGCACCCGGGCCCTGCTGGGCTGGTCGCTGGCGGTCAGCCCGCACGCGGGCACCATCCTGACCGCGATGCGCATGGCCCTGGTCCACGACCCTGACGTCTCGCCGTTCGGCGCGGTGCCCGCGCGCGTACGGATCGACCGCGGCCTTGAGTTCGCCGCCGGCACCATCAAGGACGTGATGGCCGCGCTGTGCGTCACCGTCCACCGCCTCCCGGCGTTCACCCCGCACCGCAAGGGCAAGGTCGAGCGGGTCAACCTAACCATCGAGCAGACCCTCATCTCCCTGATGCCCGGCTTCACCGGAGGGCCCCGCGACGCCTCGGGCCGCCTGTACGGGCCGGTCGGCGACAGCCCGGCCGCCAAGCGCGCCGCCGAGAAGACGGGCGGTGGGCCGATGCTCCTCGACGACTTCGTGCACCGGCTCGCCGCGTGGGTGCGCTGGTACAACACCCAGCGCCCGCATCGGATGCTGGCCGGCCGTACCCCGCTGGCAGCCTGGCAGGAGGACGAGGCACCTCTGCACCGGATTGACGCGGACAAGCTGCGCCACCTGCTGCTGGCCGGCGACGAGCGCACCATTCAGAAGGACGGCATCCACCTCAACGGACACGCCTACGTCGCGTCCGAGATACACGGACGGGTCGGCCAAATCGTCCAGATCCGCTACATGCCGCACGACGACCGGTCCATTGAGGTCTACCTGGGCGGCAAACACCTCTGCACCGCGCTGCCGACCGGAACGCTCACCGCAGAGCAGACCGACGCCTTCCGCGTCCAGCAGCGCGAGGCGGTCGCCCGGCTCGGCCGCGAACGCCGCAAGGCGTCCCGCCGGGCCCGCCGCGAACTGGCGCCGATGACCGGCGAAAGCCCGGCCACCGAATCCCGGCTCGTGCCGGACAAGGTCGGCCGCGGCTCCTCCCGCCAAGCCCTGGACGCCGCCCTGCGCGCCCGCTCCTCCACCTCCCTGCTGGGCATTACCCCGATCACCAAGAACAACGAGGAGAGCTGAATGCCCCGGCACTTCGCCGACCTGACCGGCGCCGCGACGCTGCCGACCGGCACCTTCCAGCTCGCCCACCGCGTCGTGGACGACCTGGTCGCCAACAACGCCACCGGCGTCATCCACGGCCCGGCCGGCACCGGCAAGACGTACGCGGTCGAGGCCGCCCTGGAGGACCAGGCCCGCCGCGGCTGCCCCGCGGTGTGCGCGCTCTCTTTCACCGCCCGCCCCACCATGCGCCTGGTCGCCGACCACCTCCTGGCCGCGCTCACCGGCATCGAGGCCCCCAAGTCCCGCAACCGGTTCCACATCACCAACCGGCTCCTGGACCTGCTGTCCCACCCCAAGCGCCTGGTCGTCGTGGACGAAGCCCAGCGCCTCAACAGCGACTGCATCGAACTGCTGCGGCACCTGCACGACGACCCGAAGACGAAGTTCGCCCTGCTCTACGTGGGTGGCGACGGCTGCTGGGAAGTCCTCTCCCGCGAACCGATGCTCCGCTCCCGCGTCTTCCGCCGGCTGCCCTTCCGCCCGCTGACAGCCGAGGAGATCCCCGCCCTGATCCGGGACTACCACCCCATCTACGCCGGCGCGGACGACGCCCTGCTGCGGCAGATCGACGAGCTGTACGGGCAGGGCACCATGCGTGATTGGGCCGCTTTCACCCACACCGCCGCCGGACTCTGCCAGGCCGCCGCCCGGCCCCGCATCGACGTCGAGGTCCTCGACAACGCCCTCACCCTCCTCGGCGGCGGCGTGTATGCCTGAGGCCGCGCCCGCAGCACACGTCGTCAACCGCGACCTGCCGCCCGGCCCCCGCCTGGTGTTCGTCCGCAACCCCGGCGACGACCACCGCATCGTGCGCCGCCTCGCCGCCATCGAAGGCCCCGGCCGGCTCGTCGTCCGCCCCACCCCCGGCGGCCGCACCAGCGACCTCGCCCTCGACATCCTCACCGCCACCGGCCGCAGCCCCGCCACCCTACTCGCCGACCGCACCCCCGCACCCGAAGCCTGGCGCCAGCCGCCGCCTGGCTGACCACCGACCAGACACGCCACCTCGTCATCGACCGAGCCCACCGCCTCCCCGACGGCGCCTCGACCTGCTCGCCGAACTCGGCACCCGTGCCGACGCCACCGTGTGGCTCATCTGGCCGACCACCGAAGACGACGCGTACGTGAAACCGCCCGTGCGCGCCTTCCACGACGCCGGATACCGCTTCCAGGCGATCGACCTGACAGCCTTCGCCCGCGAGCTCCCGCCCTCGCCCCGCTCCCTCACCAACCCCCTGCGCGCCGACTCCAAGACCCCGTGGGCCGAAGGCGTCGGCCCCGTCCTGCCCATGCAGGACTTCCCCGTCTTCCTCGCCCCCTGCCGCGCGAAGCTCCCCGGCAACACCTTCACCGCCCTGAACGAGGTCTACGGCCGCGAGATCCACCTCGCCGACCAGTGGCTGGCCCACCGCGGCCTGGCCGGACACCACACCATCCCAGGCACCCTCCGCCACACCCGCGCCCTCGGCGCCCGCCTCGCCTTCTACCTGCGCGACCACCGCATCGGCCCCGCCCCCGACCAGGCCCACGCCCTCGTACGGCTCCGCGCCGTCCAGGTCGCCCTGTTCCTGCGCGGCTACCTCCTGCGCTGGCAGTACGAGACCCTCGGCGCCGCCCCCACCACCCGCCTGCTCAGCCAGCTCACCGAACGCCTCTGTGGCAAGATCCGCACCGTCGCCCCGCCCGAAGCCGCCGCCGCGACCGCCCTGTCCATCCACCTCTCCCACGGACCCACCGGCTTCGGCCTGATCACCTGCGGCAACACCGCCCCCGACGGCAGCAGCGTCCACGTGCCCGTCATCGGCAGCCCGTACGAGCCGGAGGAGACCCGCTACCTCCGCGTCCCCTGGCGGTGGAAGTTCCACCACCACACCCCGCACGAGCTCAACGCCCTCCAGGTCCTCCACCTCGAATCCGACGACCCCGTGCTCCTGCCGGCGCACGCCGCCCCGCTCGTCGCCGCCCACCTCGCCTACCGGCGCAGCCAGGGCGCCACCGACACCGACCCCCTGTTCATCCACGACAAGGCCCCAGGCAACAAAAGCCCGGAACTCCACCTGCGCGAAGCGGTCATCCGCACCTGCCACCGCATCCACTTCAACCCGGCCTGGCTCCACCGCTCCCACTGCCGCCACGGCGACGAGACCGCCCACGACGCCGCGGCCGCCGGATGGATGCACTACCGGGGCCTGGACCTCATCGCCCTCAGCGACAACGTGCGCAGCCGCCTGTGACCGAGCCGATTCCCTCCAGCCGTCGCCTTCGCCGAGAGGGCCCTCAGCGGCGCCGCGACTCGGTGCAGAGGTCGCACGTCATCAAGCGGCGCCTCCTGGCCGCCGGGATGACCGGCTGGCAGCTCGCTGACCTCCTCGGTGTCCACGAGCACCAGATAGACCTGGAAGAACTTCCGGACCTGCCCGTCCGGGTCCTGCTCGAACTCGCGCGCCGCCTCGACATGCACCCGGCCGACCTGATGCCCGGCTCCGACGAACTCTTCGAGCTACCCCGCCAACGCCAGGTCGTCGACCGCCGTCCGGCCGGCGCCGACCATGACGCGCTCACCTTCCTCACCGCGCTCGCGTACGCGGACGGCCCCCTCACCGCCGACGCCCTCGCGGCCGCCCTGTCCTGGACCCGCCTCCGGCTCGACGCCGCCCTCGACCACGCCCGCGCTCACCCCGACACCGGCGGCGTGCTCGTCCTGCGCCAGGTCCTGCCCGAGGCGTACACCGCGACCCCGCGCCTCGACATCCTCGCCCCACACCAGGTCGACGTCCTCACGGGGCAGAAGAAGCCCCACGCATCAGTACGCGGCCCGATCCAGCCCACCGAGGCCGAGGTCCTCCTCCGCGTCTGGGTCGACGGCGGAAGCGACCCGCACGACGCCGCCCAGCGCCAGGCCCTCGAAGACCTCGCCGCCGCCGAGATGGTCACCCGCGGCGACATCATCGACCGGTTCCACGACAACGTGCTCTACAGCCTTCGGATGCTCTCCGAACCGTCGCCGCCTACTGACACGGACTCTGCGATCCCACTGTCATAACCCTGCGCATCCCACTGACATCAACCCTGCGCACGACAATGTGGGTGAGGACGTAGCGGAGCGAGATCGTCTCGCCGCGGAACTCCACGGCGGCGTCGAGGGAGTCCACGGAGGCGGCCACCGCGCGGGAGCGGTCGCACTCCTCGTGCCACACCGCGAACGCCTCGTCGGCGTCGGCGTCCTCGACGTGGAACTCGGCGTGCGTGCCGTCCGCCGTGCCCGGCCAAGGCGGCCTGACGTCCTCGGCGTTGAGGACCGTACGGAACCAGCCCCGCTCGACCGCAGCCGCGTGCCGCACCAGGCCGAGGAGCGTGAGCCCCGAGGTCGGCACCGCCCGCTGCTTGAGCTGCTCGCCGGTCAGGCCCGCGCATTTCATGGCCAGGGTGGCCCGCTGGTAGTCGAGGAACGCGGTGAGCGACGCACGGTCGCCGGCCGCCTTCGAGGGGGGTGTGCGCTGGTCTTCGTCCATCGGACGATCATGGCACGGGGTGCCGGGCGTCGCGGCACGGTGGACCTTCACGGTCGCGGCCCTATAGCACCCCTGCCGACATGACACCCCGTCCTTCCAGGCACCTGCACGAAGACGACGAGGGCCACGCTAGGGCGCATCACGGCCGGATCGGGCCCTGGACCCGCTTCCGCGTCCCGGTTCACCGGGTGGAGGCACACCCACCAGAAGATCATTCAGCGCCCGTTTTGAGGCGTTGTTGTTCCGGCGCTGGGCTGCGGCCACTGCCCAGATGGCTTTCGGGCCGTCACGGTACCGGGTGACGGCGTGCCTGCCACGACCGCGGCCGGTGCTCCGCCGGTACTCGCCCACCTGCTCAGGACAGGGCGCGCGGGAAGTGCACGGTGATGGACAGGCCGCCTTCGAGGGGCGCGGCGGTGGTGAGGGAGGCGCCGTGGGCTCGTGCGACGGCGTGGACGATTGCGAGGCCGAGGCCGTAGCCCTCGCGCGGGCGGCTGCGCGGGGCCGCCAGCCTCTGGAAGGGCTGGAACAGCCGCTGTATCTGGTCTTCCGGGACGACCGGCCCACTGTTGGTCACCGTGAGGGCCGCCGCGGTGCCGGCGTCGCCGGTGCTGATCTCTATGTGACCGCCCGGGTGATTGTGGCGGATGGCGTTGTCGACGAGATTGGCCACGAGGCTCTCGACCAGCCGCGGGTCCCCGGTTGTCACCGCGGGCCCGAGGCGTTCGGCCACGTGGATGCCCCTGCCTGCGGCGTGGTCGTGGCGGGCGGCGAGCACCCCCGCGACGAGGGGGGAGAGGTCGAGCGGGTCCCGGCGGGAGATTCCGCGCTCGCTGGTCGCGAGGGCCAGGAGTGCCGTGACGAGCCCCTCCTGGTGCTCTCCGAGCGCGAGCGCCTCGTGACAGGCCGCGCGGAGGGTGTCGGCGTCGGCACGTGGGTCGGCAAGGGCGACTTCCAGGAGGGTGCGCAGGCCGGCGAGCGGGGTGCGCAGCTCGTGGGAGGCGTTGGCGACGAAGTGGCGTTGGGCGTCGAAGGAGTCTTGCAGGCGGGTGAACAGCGCGTCGAGGGTGCGGCCGAGTTCGGTCAGCTCGTCCACGGGCCCGCCGAGGTCCAGACGCCGGTGGAGGTCGCCGGCGGAGATGCTCCTGGCGGTTGCGGTGATGGCACGCAGCGGGTCCAGGAACCGGCCGGCGACGAACCAGCCGATCGCCAGCGCGACGGGAACCAGGACGACCAGCGCGACGCCCGATCCGGCCAAGAGGTGGGTGAGGCTGATCCCGCGCCCCGCCCCACTGGTCACGCCCGGCGGAGACTGCCCTTCGGGTGCGGACGCGTCGACGCTGGCGAGCGGCACGACGGTCAGGACGAGTACGAACACCCCGGCGGCGTAGATGCCCGCCGCGTAGGCGAGGGCGAGCCGGGTCTGCAGGGGCTTGCCGGCGGTCCGCAGGCGGCCGCGCCCGGAGTACCGGGACGTCATGACGGCCCGATGCGGTAGCCGCCTTCGCGGACGGTCTCGATCACGGGCGGGGTGCCGAGCTTGGCCCGCAACCGGTGCACGGTGTGCTTGACGGCGCTGCTGAAGGGGTCGGTGGCCGCGTCCCAGACACGTTCGAGCAGGTCCTCGGCGGAGATGACGAGTCCCGGTGCGGCAAGGAGGCATTCGAGCAGGGCGAACTCCTTGGGGCTCAGCTCGAGGCGCCGCCCGGCCCGGAACGCGACGCGGCGGGCCGGATCGAGGACGATGTCCCCGCACGCCAGCGTGGGCGGCACCGGTGGGGCGGCGCGGCGGCCCAGCGCCCGGACCCGGGCGACCAGTTCGGCGAACGCGAACGGCTTGGGCAGGTAGTCGTCGGCGCCGAGGCCGAGCCCCACGACGCGGTCCTCGACCGTGCCGGACGCGGTGAGCATCAGGACACGGGACGCGCAGCGGCCGTCGGCGATCCGGCGGCAGATCTCGTCGCCGTGGACGTCCGGCAGGTCGCGGTCGAGGACCACCACGTCGTAGCGCGTGACGGCGAGGTGCTCGAGGGCGGCGGTGCCGTCCAGGACGACGTCGACGGCCATGCCCTCCTGGCGGAGCCCGTTGCCGATGGAGCGGGCGAGGACCTCGAAGTCCTCGACGACGAGGACCCTCACCGGCCCTCACCCCCGGGCGTCGTAAGGGCGGGGCGGCCGGGCCGGCCCCCGGAGCGAGGTGACATGCGTCAACGATGTCAGACGCCGGGTCGCAGCGGGGTCGCAGCGGCTGCGACCCGGCCGGAACCGGGCGGCGCGTACAACCGTCGCCATGAGTCCGAAACCTGAGCGCGCCCCGACGACCGTCCCCGGGATCGTCGTCGACGGACTGCGCAAGCGATATGGGCCGACCCGGGCCCTCGACGGCATGTCCTTCACCGTCCGCCGCGGTGCTGTGACCGCTCTCGCGGGACCCAACGGCGCCGGCAAGTCCACCACGATGCGTGCGGTCCTCGGCCTCGACGCCGTCGACGAGGGCACCGCGCTCATCGAGGGCAGGCCGTACCGTAGCCTGCGCCACCCGCTGCGCCACATCGGTTCGCTGCTGGACGCCGCTGCGCTCCACCCCGGCCGCAGCGGACGCAACCACCTGCTCTGGCTGGCTCACACGCAGGGCCTGACCGCGCGGCGGGTGGACCAGGTTGCCGAGCTGGTCGGCCTCACCCCGGCGGCTCGGCGCAAGGCCGGCGGCTACTCGCTGGGCATGCGGCAGCGGCTCGGGATCGCCGCGGCCCTGCTGGGGGACCCACCGGTCATCATGCTCGACGAGCCGTTCAACGGCATGGACCCCGACGGCGTCATCTGGATGCGCGGATTCCTGCGGTCGCTGGCCGCCGAGGGCCGCGCCGTACTGGTCTCCAGCCACCTGATGAGCGAGGTGGAGGACACGGCCGACCACCTGGTCGTCGTGGGGCGGGGCAGGGCCATCGCCGACGCCCCCGTGGCCGACCTGATCACGGCGTCCTCCCGGAACCGGGTGACCGTGCGCACCACTTCCGCAACGCACGCGACGAGGGTGCTGGGGGATGCCGGTGCGGCCGTCGCGGCCACCGGCCGCGATGCCGTCGTCGTCACCGGCCTGCCCGCGGAACGGATCGTCACGCTCCTCCACCGGCACGGGGTGCCGTTCTCCGAGGTGGCGGCGTACCGCGCCGCCCTCGAGGACGTCTACCTCGAACTCACCCGCGCGGCCGTCGAGTTCCGCGCACCGGGAGACACGGGGGGCAGCAGGTGACCGCCGACCACGCACCGGACGGGCAGGGGTCCGGCCGCAGCGCTCTCGTCCACGCCCTCCACGCCGAGTGGACCAAGTTCCGCACTGTCCGCGGCTGGGTGGCCGGCCTGGCGGGGGCAGCGCTGGTGATCGTCCTGACCGCCCTGCTCGCGGGCGTGAGCAGTGATCAGAAGGACTCGCCGCCCGTTCCGGTCGGCCCCGCCGGAGGGCCGGTGACCGACAGCTTCTACTTCGTACACCGGCCACTCGCCGGAGACGGCAGCGTCTCCGTCTCCGTCACCACGCTCGACAGCCGCGTTGCAGCGGGCCCCGGAGGCCCGCGCCCCGGCACCGTGCCCTGGGCGAAGGCCGGGCTCGTCATCAAGGAGAGCACCCGTCCAGGATCGCCCTACGCCGCAATCATGGTCACCGGAAGCCACGGCGTGCGCATGCAGAACGGTTACGTCAACGACCTGGCCGGTCCGCCCGGTCCGGTGTCCCGGGCCTCCCCCCGCTGGCTGCGGCTGACCCGGTCCGGAGACCTGGTCACAGGCCATGCCTCCAGCGACGGCACGCACTGGACCGAGGTCGGCACGACCCGGGTGAGCGGCCTCGGAACCACCGCGGAAGTCGGACTGTTCGTGGCGTCTCCGCCTGCCGTCAGCGGCGGCGGCACCTCCGCCAGCGTGTCCACCTCCACCTTCGAGGATCTCCGCATGCGGGGCGGCTGGGCCGGTCGTGGTGCCTGGACGGGCAGTCAGGTGGGAGCGCGATCCGCCACCTTCGCCGGCTACCCGGAGCACGTGTCGGGTTCGTTCACGGGATCCGGCGCCCGCTTCACGGTGACCGGCGCCGGCGACATCGCCCCCGCCGTCCGCGACAGCCTGCCGACCGGTGGCCACCTGCGTGACCTCCTCACCGGTACGTTCCCCGCGCTGATCGCGGTCACCGTGGTGGGGGCCCTGTACGTCACGGAGGAGTACCGGACCAGGATGATCCGCCTCACCCTGGCAGCGATGCCCGGCCGCGGGCGGATGCTGGTCGCCAAGGCGATGGTGCTGTGGGCCGTCACCTTCGCCGCGGGGCTGGCGGGCACGGCCCTCGCGACACCGCTGGGAAGACGGCTCGCCGAAGACAACGGCGTCTACGTCTTCCCGGTGCCGGCCGCCACCGAACTGCGCGTGCTGCTCGGCACCGCCGTGCTGCTCGCGACCGCCGCGGTCCTGGCCCTTTCCTTCGGCGCCGTCTTCCGCAGCAGCACGGCCGCGGTCGCCACGGCCGTCGTCGCCCTGGTGCTGCCCTACCTCCTGATGGCCGTCCCGTTCCTGCCCGCAGGCATCTCGGATCAGGTGGCCACGGTGACGCCCGGCGCCGCGTTCGCCGTCCAGCAGACCCTGGTCCCGTACGACCAGGTCGCCGGCAACTACACGCCGTACTACGGCTACTACCCGCTGGCGCCCTGGACCGGGCTCGCCGTCCTGGCCGGCTACGCGGTCACGGCCCTGGCCGCGGCAGCCGTCCTGCTCGACAAGAGGGACGCATGAAGCCGGCCCTGCTGGCGGAGTGGACGAAGCTCCGCACCGTTCCCGGTCCGCTGTGGCTGCTGCTCACCACCGCCGCGGCGACCGCGGCCCTGAGCGCCGGGGCAGCCTCGGTACTGAGCTGCACCCCCGCCGGCTGCAACGGCGACGTGACCAGGGCCAGCCTCATGGGCGTCCAACTCGGGCAGGCGCCGGTGGCCGTCCTGGCCGTGCTGGCCATCAGCGGCGAGTACGGCTCGGGCATGATCCGCACCACCCTGACGGCCGTACCGCGGCGGGCCGCCGTCCTCGCGGCCAAGGCCGTCACGCTCGCCGGCGTACTGGCACCCGCCGCGACCGCCGCAGTCGCCGGCTCGCTGCTCGCCGGACGACTTGCCCTGCCCAGCCCCGCCGACCAGGCCCTGTCCCTCTCCCACGGTCCGACGCTGCGCGCGGCCGTCGGATCCGTCCTCTACCTGCTGCTGATCGCCCTCCTGAGCCTCGGCATCGCGACCACCGTGCGGGACTCCGCCACCAGCATCGGGATCGTCCTCGCCCTGCTCTACGTCGTCCCCGTCGTCGGTGCGGCCATCGGCGATCCCCACTGGCAGCGGTTGCTCCAGCAGACCGCGCCGACGAGCGCCGGACTGGCCATCCAAGCCACCACCGACCTCACCAGCCTCCCCATCACCCCCTGGGCCGGCCTGGGCGTCACCGCCGCCTGGTCCTTCACCGCCCTGTCCACCGCCGCCCTCGTGCTCCACAAACGAGATCCCTGACCCCCGCACGCCCCGGCGGCCGGCAGGGGACGAGGCCTCCTCGCCGGCCTCCAGGGCCCCAGGAGGGGATGGTGCGCCTGGCCACGGCGGTGGAGGCACGGCTCGCCAGGTTAGGCGTGGCGAGCAGCCGTCGTTTCGGCTACGGCTCCGAGTGCCGCCGGTGGATCCCGAGTCCTCCCGGGGCGCCCGTGCGGCCGCCGAGGCCGACGACGCGGCGCCGCCGATCCGGAGCTCGCGGTCCGGATGGCAGAAGGGACACGCTTCGACGCCGTCGGCCAGGAGGCGGAGAGCCTCGTGCCGGGTGATCTCCTTGCCTTGGCCGTCGGGCCAGTGGCCGGCGTGGACCCGGAAGGGGCGGGGACCGTAGCCGGTGCGGTGCACTTCGAGCTTCCAGTCGGGCACCCGCAGCTCCGGTCGGCGGGCCGCGGCGGCGGCCTCCTGCTGTTCCAGACGAGCCAGGGCCTCCCGGGTCTGGCCGAGCTGCCACTCCAGCCAGCCGACAACCGCCCGATGCCGGGCGATCGATTGTAGGTGGTGGGCACGTTCGGCTCCCGCCAGGGCTGTCTGATCAAGCGCGGCGGCGCGGTGTGCGGCCCTCGGCCGCCTTGGTGGTCTTCTTCTTGACGGGGAGCTCGTGGGCGGTGGCCTCGGTCTCGCCTCGGGCTTCCCGCGCCTTCTGCACGGACGCCTCCAGGGCTGCCATGAGGTCGATCACCGGGGCGGGTGCCTCTGGGGCCTGAAGGACGGGGCCTCCTCGAAGAAGAGAGGTGAAGGCGCCCGTGGCGGCCGGCCGGGCGCAGTTCCCGGCCCACCGGGGCCGGGATCCCGTTATCTGCGGAGGGCTTCGACGGGTTCGATGCGGGCGGCACGGGCGGCGGGATAGAGGCCGGCCAGCAGGCCCGTGACGAGGCCGATGGCGGGGGCGCCGGCGATCGTGGCGGGGTGGACCACCGGGGTCCAGTCGCGGGCGGCGCTGGTGGCGACGACGGCGAGGGTGCCGAGGCTGGTGCCGACCAGGCCGCCGAATACGCCGAGGGCGGCGGATTCGGCGAGGAACTGGCCTGCGATATGGCGTCCCTGGGCGCCGACGGCGCGACGCAGGCCGATTTCACCGGTGCGTTCCATGACGGCGACCAGGGTGGTGTTCGCAATCCCGACTGCGCCGATGACCAGGCAGATCCCGGCCAGCAGGAGGAAGAGGCCGCCCAGGTCGGAGGCGACGTCGTCGCGCAGTGAACGCGGGTCGGGCGGGGGGACGGGCTTGAAGTAGTCGGGGTGCTCGGGGCGCAGTGCGTACGGGGCCTCCGCCGCGACCTGGCGGGCGGCTCCGAGTTCGGTGGTGATGAGCATGGCGGCGCGCCGGCCGGCGTCGGGCGGTCCCCAGAGCGTCTCGGCGGTGGTGCGCGGGACGAGGACGGACAGCAGCAGGTCGGCTTTGCGTGCCGTGTCGGCGAGGATCCCGACGACGGTGAAGGGGATGTCGCCGATGAAGACCGCGGGCTGCGTCTCCAGAGTGGTGATGCCCAACCGGGTGGCCATGCCCTCGCCGATGACGGCGACACGCTCGGCCCGTGTCTCGTGGAACGTGTCCCAGGCGCGGCCCTCGGCGAAGCGTGCACCGGCGGCGGGCAGCAGGCCGCTCGAGGCGGCGACCACCTGGGCCTGCCGGCCGGCGGCATCGCGGCCGACCGGTGCGGCGCGGACGGTGGCGCCGGGCGGGAGGCGGACCCGCCAGTACACGCCTGCGCCTCTCACTCCGTTGAGGGCGCGGACGCGGGCGTCGGCGTCGCGGGTGAAGGCGAGCGGCAGCACCGAGGCGTCGGGCCCTCCCGTGTCCTCCACGCCGGCCTCGGTGGCGGTGAGCGCGTTGAACCGGTCGCCGATCTGGCCGGTCGCGGTTGCCGTCAGGCCCAGCACCGCGACGAACGTGCCCACGCCCAGAACCGTGCCCAGCATGGTGAGGACGGAGCGGGCCGGGCGTTGCAGCATCCCGGCGACCGCCTCGGAGAGGAGATCCCGTGCCTGCATCCGCCCGTGGGGCCGGTGTCGGGGGCTTGGAGCCGGGATGGTGTGCGTCGGGGTGGTGGCCCGGTCCGTCCGGATCGCGTGCGGTGCGTCGGCGTCGGTGCTCGCGCCCGCGGCTGTGGTCGCCCGCACTGCGGCAGTCGCACGTGTCGCGGTGGCAGCCGTGCTCGGGTCCGCGGCGGTGGTCGGGCTCGTCGCCGGGGTCGCGGTGGTGGCCTTCGGGTTCATGTGCGTACCGCCTGGGCGTCGGTCACCATGCCGTCGCGGATGACCATGGTGCGCTGGCCGCGGGCGGCCACGGCCGGGTCGTGGGTGATGAGCAGGATCGTCATGCCGTCGCGGTGCAGCTCGTCGAGCAGCGCCAGCACGCTGTGCGCGGTGGCGGTGTCCAGGTTTCCGGTCGGCTCGTCACACAGCAGGAGCGCGGGGCGCGGGGCCAGCGCGCGGGCGATGGCCACCCGCTGGCGTTCGCCGCCGGAGAGGGTGGAGGGCAAGGCGTGCAGGCGGTGGCCCAGGCCGACCCGCAGCAGTGCGCCCCGGGCCCGCGCGCCGCGTTCGCGGCGCGGCAGTCCGGAGTAGAGCATCCCCAGTTCGACGTTGTCGAGCGCGCTGCGGTGCGCGAGCAGGTGGAAGGCCTGGAAGACGAAGCCGATCCGGCTGCCGCGCAGCGCCGTGCGGCGGGCGTCCTTGAGGGTGCGGGTGTCGACACCGTCGAGGACGTACGTGCCCCGGGTCGGGCGGTCGAGGAGGCCCGCAACGTTCAGGAAGGTCGATTTGCCCGATCCGGACGGCCCGACGATCGTGACGAACTCGCCCTGCTCGACCCGCAGATCGACCGGGCGCAGGGCGGGGACGGGCGGCGGCCCGGGGTAGGTCAGGGCGACGCCTTCGAACACCATGACCGGCGCCGCGGGCGTCGTTGTGGGATGCGCCGGCGTCGTGGCCCGCCCGTTCACCGTGCACCGCCGGGGGCCGGACCGGCCGCTGCGGGCGGGTCCGTGACAGGGGTATCGCGCTTGACGCCGACGACGACGCGGTCGCCGGGGCGCAAGGTGCCGCCGACGGGTGTCACCTGGACGTATCCGTCGCCCGTCGTGCCGGGGCGTACGTCGGTGCGCTCCTGGCGGCCGTCCGCGCGCAGGACCGTCACGACGGTGCGCCCGTCGGCCCCCGCCGAGACCGCGGACAGCGGTACGACCAGTACCTTGCCCTCGGACGCCGCCGCCTCCACGGTCAGGCGTACGTCCTGGCCGGCGAGCTTGGGGGCGAGCGGGGTCGTCGGGGTCACGAGCAGCGCGAACGTCCGGCCGGCGGCCGGCCCGCCCCCGAATCCGCCGCTCCCACCGCCCGCGCCGTTCGCACCGGTCTCCGCGGTCGGCTCGTCGGCCACGGAGGTGATGGTGGCCGACGCCTCGATCCCGGACAGTTCGGAGAGGACCTTGACCTTCATCCCGGCCCGGACCAGCCCCTTCTCGTGCGGCGCGAGATTGCCCTTGACGACGAGCGCGCCTGCCGAGATGACGACCGCGCTGTCACCGACCGCACCGCCCACGCCGGCGCCCACGGCGTCCACGCGGCCCGGGAACCCGCGCAGGAACACCACCTCGGACGCCGGGACCATCGCCCCCTGCTTCGCCTGCAGTTGCGCCAGTGCCGCCTTGGCGCGCGCCAGGTCCTCGGTGGCGTAGGCCAGCTGCTGCCCGGCCTGCCTGGCGGCGTTCGCGTCCGCACCTGGAGGGTGCACAGGGGTGCGCGGGTCCCTGTCGGCCGCCTCGCTCGGCCGCGTGCCCGGCGAGGTGCGCGTGGGTGTCCTGGCCGGTGTGCCCGGCGACGTACCGCCCCCGCGCCCGGTCGCGGCAGCGGTGGCGTCCTTCGCCGCGGCGACGGCCCTCGCTGCCTGCGTCACCGCGGCCCGCGCGCTCTCGACCTGCTCCTCGGTCGCGTCCGGGGACACCGGTGCGTCGTACCCGATACGGGCGTAGAACCCGGCGACCGCCGCGCGCGTGCCCGCCCCGTACACCCCGCTCCTGTCTCTCCCCGACGCGAACCCCAGCGCCGTCAGTGCCTTCTGGAGTTGCTCGACGTCACGGCCCCCGCTTCCCGGTTTCAGGTCGCGGTAGACCGGTATCTCGCCGGAGAGGACGAACACGGGCCGTCCCGACACCTCGAGCAGCACCTGCCCCGGCGCCAACGCGTCCCCCGGCTTGACCCGCACCCCGGTGACGACCGGCTTGCCGCCGCCGGACTGTGCCGCGCCGCCGCCTTGCGGTGACACCTCCACGGTCTGCGCCGCGGAGACCTGACCCCTCAGCACCACCGTGTCCGCGAGGCGCCGTGATTCCACCGGCGCGGTGATGACGGACGGAGGCGGGGCTTCCGCCTCGGCCGCCTTCTGTCCCGGGGACTTGATGAACTGCGCCGCGGTCACGGCGCCGCCGGTCAGTACGAAGGCCACGGCCACCGCCGCGGCCATCAGGCGGCGGCGCCGAGCCATCAGTGCACCGGCGGGACGGGCCGAGCCGTGACCGGCGGGACGGCCGTCCTCGGCTTCCGGCTCCCCCGTGACGGGTGCAGCTGCGGGTGCGGCCGTCGGTGCGGGAGGTGTCAGGGCGGGTGCGGGCGTCGGTGCGGGTGGGGGTGCTGCCGGTGCCGCCGTCGTGTCGGAGTGCGTCGGTGGGGTGGCCTGTGTGGGTGCGTTCATGTCGTCCGCCTTGGTGTCCTGGCCGTCGTCGGGCCGATCGGGGCGATCGGGCGGGCGTCCGTCGGGGAGCGCCCGCAGGTACCGGGCCGTACGGGGGCGCCTCCGGGTTGCTGCGCACCACATCGGTGGCCCCGGGGCTCCGGCTCCGGCTCCGGCTCCGGCTCCGGTCAGTGGCCCTGGCTCCGGCCGCCGCCGCCCACCACCGCCGCGGCGCCCCGCACCATGGCCTCCTTGGCCTGCTTGACGGCGTCCAGAGCGGTCACGTTCTTCTCGATCAGAGCGTTTTGGAAGGCGACTTCGGCCGCGTACCAGACGCCGATCAGGTTCGTCCGCGTGCGGCACTCCAGGTCGGCGGCCGCCGTGGCGATCTCGGTGGCGGAGGCCGGCAGGGCGCCACCGAAGCGCCGGTCGTCCGGCGCGTCCATGGGCTTGGCGTAGACGAAACCCTTCTGCTTCATGCACTGCGACCATGCGGTGAAGGCTCCCGTCACGTTCGGGTCCTGCTGCGACTTGGCGTAGGCGACGTTGGCGAGGTCCTGTACGAGGTCGCTCACGGGCGAGCCGCCGGCCGTGACCCGGGTCCGGGCCTCGCCGAAGCACCCGCGGTTCGGAACCTGCTTCCCCGCGACGGTCGCCGTCCCCGTACGGGCCGGACGAGGCCCCGCACCGCCCGGCCCGACCAGCACCAGCCGCTCCGCATCGCTCATCGAGGCGTCCGCGCGCATCGACTCCTGGTTCGCGGCGGCTGCCGCCTCCAGGTCTCCCGCCGGGTGGTAGCCGCGCTCGGCGGCGAGCTCCGGGTCGTGGATGCCGTAGCGCAGGTCGGTGTCCGACACGGGGCCGACCGGCGGGGGTGGCGGGGGCGGCGCGTAGCGGAACCCGTAGCGCTGCATGCACTGGTCGGTCACCAGGTCCAGGGCCTTGTCGATCTGCCCCAGCTCGGTGTCGGAAGGGCGGTATGCAGCCAGCGGCAGCGGCTTGACGGCCGGGTCCGCGACCGGGGGCGCCGCCCGTCGGACGGGGACGGACACGTCGGTGCGCATCGCGGACGGCACTGCGGTGCCTGCGCAGCCGGTCACCGCCACGGCAACGCCGACGAGGCACAGGCCGGCGGACGACCGTGCAAGAGCATGCATGCGAACTGACTCCTTGCACTTCGGGGGGACGGAACGTGGGGGGAACCGCCCCGGGGCGCGGGCGGGGTGCCGCCCCCGGGCGCGCGCGGCAGCGTGCACCCGGGGGCGGCCCGGCCGGGGCGCGACGGGGCGTGGGCCCGGCCGGGGTCCGAGGGGAACGGGCGGGTCAGGCGCTGACGCGCTTGAACGACGCGTTCTCGTTGTACGTCGCCGAGAGGTTGCGTCCGTCGCCGCGGGCTACGTAGTCCGAGGCCCCCTGGTAGCCCTTGTTGAAGTAGACCTTCGCCGCCAGGTCGGTCTGGGCGTTCCAGGCGCTCGCCGCGTTGTTCTTCACCTCCTGGTTGGCGCCGTTGCCCCATTCGCAGAACTGGGCCGAGTAGTAGTCCACGCCGGTCTCCCGGCCCAGGTAGCCGAAGTCCCATTCGTCGTAGCCGAAGTAGCGGACCGCGCCGTTGTAGTTCGAGTTGTAGTACAGGCCGAACGTGAAGCCGCCGGTCCCGTCGCAGGCCTTGTTCTGGGCGTACATGTGGCTGTTGCGGATGTCGGCGCCGGCGGGCGTCGCCGTGGCCAGCACCGCCACCGCCGCGCCCGCTGCCGCAACAGCGGACAACAGTCGACGTGCCTTCATCGCGGATCCTCCTGTGGTCGTTTCAGCTCGGTTTCACGGCCGGAGATTCGGTTTTCGCGGCCGGGTCGGAAAGGGCGGGCCGAAGTGGTCGCGCCGCGGTGCCGGTCACGGCAGGGTGGTCAGGCCTTGGCTGACGATCTGGGCGTAGCCGGTGGTGCCGGCGCTCTTCGGGTGGAACGACTCCCTGCTGATGCAGAGCGTGCCGGCGAAGTGGCAGTTCGACCCGGATTTGTTGTCGCCTTCGCTCTGCGGGGCGCTGACCAGGCCGTTGAGCCATGCGGGCGACTCACACAGCCGGTGGCCGCGGAATCCCTCGGTCACGTCCACGAACCCGATCCGCATGCCCTGCACGTCGTGCAGGTGCCGGACCATGGCGGCCTGGCGTTCGGTCATGTACGCGGACGCCGCGCCCAGCCGCTGTGAGTCGTCCAGGTCGAAGAAGACGTCGAGGCAGGCGGGACCGTCGCCGTTGACGAGCTCCGGATAGCCGACGAGGGCGATCTTCGCGTTCGGTGCGAGGAAGCTGATGCGGTCCATCACCTGCCAGAGCGTCGGGCACTGCGGTTCCGTATCCGGGCAGTCGAAGGCCCCGTCGACGGATTCCCGGTTCTCGCTGTCGTTCGGGCAGGACCACTTGACGCAGTCGCTCACCGTGCTGGAGAACCCCGCGTCGTTGCCGCCGAGGCTGAGGGTCACGAGTGTGGTGTTCTCGTCCAGGAAGCCGGAGTTCAACTGCGCGACCTCACGGAAGTGGCCGTTGGCCTCGCCCTCGTCGAACTTCCATCCGTCCTTGGTCCAGTAGCCCTTGGGATCGTTCGTCATGAGATGTTCCGTGGTCGCCCCGGAGCATGCGACGAAGGCGAAGTCCAGCGAGGGGTCGGAGCTGTCTGCGCGCTGGCCGACCGGGGTGCCGTTGCCGGGCAGCGTCATCTTGCGGGGCCAGGCGTTGGAGCTCCGGTGGCAGGCGTTCCAGTCCCGGTTGCCGAAGTTGTTGTCGCTGACGACCGAATAGCCTTCGGCTCCTTCGCCCGCCGAGTAGGAATCGCCGAGGGCGACGACGAAGTCGGCCGGCTTGCCGGGCAGCGGGACGAAGGCCGCGGCGTCCCAGGCGATGTCGTCGTCGCCGGTGCCGTCGGCGGTGGGCGTGGCGAGCCGGACCCGGGGCGTCCCACCGCCGCGCATGTCGAACACGCCCAGGTTGACCCACTTGTCCGCGCGGTAGCGGGTCGGGATCGTCCTGGTTTTCTCCTGCCCGTTCGCCAGGCCCGAGATCGTGTAGGAGGCCTGCTGCGTGTGGGCCCCCGAGCTCGGCAAGTGGACCATGACCCTGGTCCAGGCGTTCGTCGGGCGGTCGAGGGACCAGGTTCCGGTGACTTTCAGCCGGGCTGCATCGGGCGTCTTCGGATCTCGGGTGTGGCTGAACCAGGTGTGGCTGCCGAAGCCGACGTTGCCGAGCTGGTGGAGATCGATGCGGCCGGGGAACTTCCCGAGGGCGTCTCGTTCGAAGTCGAACCGGAAGGTTCCGGCCGAGCTCCAGTTCCTGCCGCAGTTGTACCGCGGCACGTTGTCCTCGATGTCGTCCACGATCAGGGCGCCCGGCGGCAGGACGGAACTGCTGCACGAGGGGGCCGGCCGGACCTGGCCGTCACCGGGTTCGGCGAGCTTGGTCGCGTACGTCATCTTCTCGTTCCCGCAGGAGGTGGCGCAGTCCTTCCAGTTGATGGATCCCGTCCACCACAGCCGCTGGTAACAGGCCTCGTCCGGGCACTTCGGAACGTTGTCCGGGTCGCAGTTGTTCACCGCCGGCTTGCAGAGCGCGGTGCGGGGAGCGATGAGGGTGCCGCGGTCACTGGCCCTGCTCCACCAGGCGGCGGAGTAGCCGTGGGTGTTGCCGTTGTCGGGCACTCCCGCCTCGGAGTACGAACGGCCGGTGTCGATCGGCCAGGCGGCCCAGCCGAGCACCTTCTCCTGATACGGCCACAGCTGCGGCTTGGCCGCGTCCACGTAGTGGTTGTTGTCCAGGAACGGCATGCGGTCGGCCGGGTACTTGGGGTTGGCGGGGTTGTTGAGCCAGCCCATGCCCCACAGTCCGCCGGCTGTCTGGCCGGGCTTGTTGAAGCCGAGGTTGTAGTTCCACAGCGCCAGGTACCAGTTCTCCAGCTTCAGCGGGTCGTCGTCGTTGACCTTCATCGGCACCGGGAGTTCGTGCAGCTCGTTCCACTTGCCCTGGAGGATGGTCAGTGCGCGCGCCACGTTCGTGGCGTAGTCCACCGCGATCGCCCGCTTCTGGAACGAGGTGTGGATGCGGGAATTGGCCACCATGCCGTCGGTGACCTGTCCCACTCCGTAGCCGCAGTCCACCTTCTTCCCGCCGATGTCCCAGTCGTTGTCGGGGTTGGCGTCGTAGAGCTGGAGGCCGTAGTAGTCACCGATGAGCGGATTCCCGTACTGGCCGGGCAGTGTGTGCTTGGACGCCTGCCAGAGGTTGGACTCCTGCGCCATGATCCCCAGAAGGATCTGCGCGGGTACCCGCTTCCCGGGTGCGGCCCCGACCAGCGGCAGCGAGGGGAACAGGCCCTGCGGCGACCACGGCGCCCCCATGCCCGCTTGCTTCCACTGCGACAGCCGCAGCGCGTTCGTGTCGTTCAGCAGGTTCCGTACGGCGAGGTCGGCGGCCCATTCCACCTGGTTCGGGGTGGGCTGGTACACCTGCGTGAAGGTGTCGCCGCGGGGCACCGCGCACTCCTCCCCCTCCGCGGTCGGGGGGTCGGTCGGGGAGTGCGAGATGTCACCGGGGCCGGCTGCCGAACCCTTGGCTCCGGAGGGCTTGGCCGGGCGCCCGCCGCCGGTTCCGGTCATCGGGGTGCGCGTGACGGCGGCGGTCCCCATCGGGACGGTGAACTGCACCGCTTTCGCGCGGCCTGCGACCACCGCCTTGATACGGGCGGGGGAAGGCCCGTCGGCCGCGGTGCCGGCGGCACCTGTGGCCTTGGGCGCGCCGCCCGGCACGGTCTCCGGGAGCGCCTCGGTGATCGCGAGCCGGCCCTCGGTGGACAGCTCGGCCCGGGCATCGGCACGTACCAGGGCGGTGGATTTCGGGAGCGCCGCGACGTCCTGCGGGTGGCCGGTCAGGAAGACCCGGCCGGCCGCCCCGCGGGCCAGTCCCACGTCCCCGAGCCGGCCGTGCGCCAGGCGGCGCACCGGCGCACCGCCGCTCCAGCGGCGGATGTTCGCGCGGGTGCCGGAGGCCTCCATGAACTGGACGCCCCCCTCGGCGTCCGGGGTGATGCGGAACGGCGATCCGGTGGCCTTCGCCAGCCGGACCGGCTTGCCGCCGCCGACCGGGACCCGTACCAGCTCGGCGTTGCGGGCGGCCACGACGGCGCCCTTGACCGGGACCGCCGAGGTGGCCTGCCCGGCGACGACCGCGCTGCCCAGCCGGCGGCCCGTCATGCCGTCGACGGTGACCATGCGCGTCTTGCCGTTGCGCGTGAAGCCGGCCTGGGTGAAGACCGCGGACTCGCCCGTACCGCAGCCCGGGCTGTAGTAGTCCAGCGCCGAGCGGACCGCGAGCGGGGTGGTGCGACCGGTGTCCAGGTCGACCACGGCGGTGAAGCCGGCGCCCTCCGAGAGCGCCTCGGTGTTGGTGAATTCGCGGGGCGCGTACGTGACGAAGGCGCGGCGCCCCGATCCGGTGAGGCAGACGTTGCCGATCCAGCGGTCGGTCTCCAGGCCGTCCTTGCCGAGTACGGCCGCCTCGCGCCATGCGTACGCGTCACGGCTGCGGGCGGTGAGGACGTGCAGGCCCTCGGCGTCGCCGACCAGGGTGACCGCGCGGTCGCCCGTGGATCGCCAGCCGGGTGCGAGCACCTTGTCGGGGTCCGCCACCCGGGCAGGGCCGGACGGCCCGCCGGCCCGGGCGGCCGGTGCCGCTCCGGCCGCCGGCACGCCCGACGTGGCCGACGTGGCCGACGTGGCCGACGTTCCCGGTGCGGTGGGCCGCGGTCCGGCCACCGCTCCGCCTGCCCCGGCAGTGAGTCCCAGTGCGAGCGCGAGGGTCACGGTCGTGCCGGCCCGGCGCGGTGTGCTCCTCCTCATGCCTCCCCCTCCTCGAATCGCATCGGGGGGCGACTCAGTTGCAGGGGGTGGCGTAGGTGACGCGGTCGACCAGCGCGGTCGTGGAGCTCGCCGAGTTCTTCATGATCGCCGTGACCTTGGAGCAGAACACCCCGTTGCCCGCGATCCGTACCGGGCCGGCGTACTTGCTGTAGGTGCCGGCGTCCGACACGCAGCCTTCGTCGATGATGTTCGAGCACAGCTTGACCTTCATGTACTTGGCCGAGCCGGTGTTGTTGGTGAACACGGCGCATGCCGAGTCGAAGTTGCCGCCGTTGTAGACCCAGAGGGTGCCGAGGACGTTGGCGTGCGGCGGCAGGTTCTCCGCGGACTCCAGGTACATGCCGGGTCCGCAGAGCGCGGCGGTGTCGACGGCTGCGGCGGCGTTGGCCGCCGCGACGGCCCGGGTGGACGCACTCGCCTCCGCCGCCACGGGGACGGGAGCCGAGGCGCCGGACGCCTGCGGCGCCGCGAACCCGAGGGTGGACAGCGCGGCGAACGCGACGAGGCTGCGGAGCGCGTGGTGGCGGTAGTGGTGACGGTGCAGGGTCATGGGGCGGTCTCCTCTGTGGGCGGAGGGGCTGGTGGAGGGGGCGGGCAAACAGGTCTTCGGTCAGCCGATGGAGGTGAAGACGGTCTGGACGGTCCCGGCCCGCGAGCTCCAGCCGATGGCCCGTACGGGCATCCCGTCGCGCGGGTAGCGCACCGGCCCGGCGTAGTAGCGGAAGGTGCCCGAGTCGCGGGGGCTGAAGCCGCCCTCGCTGCCCTCGATCTGGATGGCCGTCGGGTACGCGGTCCCGTAGGTGCCGTTCACGTGCACCGCCACCGCGCACCAGTAGTCGGCTTCCTTGTACAGCTCCACCCGGAGGTCCCCGACCGGCTGAACGGTCTCCCACACCTGGCCTCCGCAGCCGTACGCCGCATGGGCCGTGCCGGTGCTGACCACGGCTGCGCCGGCCAGTGCGGCGGCGGACACCGCAAGGCTGAGGACACGCCTGAACTTCATGCTCGACTCCTGAGTCTTGTGTGAAGGGGGCTCACAGCGGTGCTCAGAGTGGCGATGCCCGGCAGGGCTCGTATTGTCGGAACGCGACAGCTTCCGGATGGTCGAGATCCGCTTGGCTGGCGCTTGGGAATCCGGCCACCGGAAGACCTCTGGTTGGCGGAAGACCGTGTTGTTGTGCGGGATTCCGGGCGGCACGATCAGTGCCGAGCGCGCCGCGATCTTGTCCCGTCCCGCGGCGCCGGCGGCGGCCCCGTCCTGCCCCCGCTCCGGTCCCGCGCGCCCACCCGTCCCCTTCGACCGGCAGACGTCCGCGACCCGCAGCACCGGCGGTCGCGGCTCCTCATGCGAAGGAGTTCATCCGTGTCCGCACCCGCAGCCACCGATCGCCACGGCCGTCACATCGCACCGAACGCCGCACTCGCCGGACTCGTCCACGGCTACTCGGGCTTCTCCTACGGGCGCATCAAGCCGATGAAACGGCTGATCACGCCGAACACCCTGGCCACCATCAGCTTCAGCTTCGGCACGCCCATCTCCACGGACAGCCTCGTCGACCCCAGCCGCTCCCTGACCTGCCACTCCCGTGCCGACCTGCCGGCAACGACCGCCGTGACGGGCCGGCACGCCGGCCAGGTGCGGGGCATCACCCTGCGCATGAACCCGCTCGGCGCGTACCGGCTCTTCGGCATCCCGATGCACGAGTGGGACCAACAGCACCTGGACCCCGCCCACCTGCTGCCGCCCGCGCTGCGCCACCTCCCCGAGCAGCTGGAGGCGTACGCCGCCGCCAACCAGGCCCGGCTCCTCGACGAGGCCCTGCTCCCCCTCCTGGACCGCGGGCCGAGCATCGCCCCCGAGGTCCGCTGGGCCTGGTACGAGCTGCACCGCACGCGCGGCCGGGTCCGGTTGAAGGACCTGGCAGCCCGTACGCACTGGAGCGTCCGCCATCTCGAACGCCGCTTCCGCGAGCACGTCGGGCGCTCCCCCGCCGCGATCGCGGGGATCCTGCGGTTCACGTACGCCCTGCGGTTGCAGGACCGGGGCCTGCCGCTGGCCAAGGTCGCGCAGCTGGCCGGCTACCACGACCAGGCCCACTACAACCACGTCTTCAAGGCCAGAACCGGCCTGACCCCCACCCAGCTGCCCACCGACCGCCTCGACTGGACCCCCCGCCACACCCCGCTGCCCGCCCTGGCCTGAGCCGGCGGGCCGGTGTGTGCCGGACGCGGGCGGAGAGGCGGAGAGGCGGACCGACTGGAAGGATCGACCGGACACGGGCGGCGTCACCGGCCCCACGAGGAAGAAGGAGCAGCCGGCATGGCGATTCAGCGGATGGACCACGTCGGCATCGTCGTCGAGGACATGGACGCCGCAAGCCGCGGCCCGGCCATGACGCGTACGTCGAGCACCTGATCATTCATCAGCGGGCCACGGCTCACCCCTTGGTACGCGTCCTCCCCGAAACCGGCGAACGCGTCCTGTTCGTGAACGGCTTCTACGTCGAGCAGATCATCGGCCTCTCCCGCTCGGAGAGCCGGAAAGTGCTGGAGATGCTGCTGGAGCAGGCGGTCCGCCCCGAGTACACGGTGCGCTTTCGCTGGGAGCCGGGCAGCGTCGCCTTCTGGGACAACCGTGCCACCATCCACATGGCCCCTCGCGATGCCGCACACCTCGATTTCCCGCGGATCATGCACCGGGTCCTGATCGCCGGAGACGTGCCGGTCGGCGTGGACGGCAAACCGTCAGAGCTCCTCACGGGTGGCGATCCGCAGCACGACCACCCGTAGCCGGTACACGGGCCGGACCCGAGGGGCGGTCGGTGGGGGTCAGGGGGTGGTGTGGTGGCGGAGGGAGTCGGCGAGGATGATGCCGAGGGTCGGGGACACAAGGTAGGACCTGAGCGCATGGGCGTTCGAGGCGCCCGTGTCGATCTCGTGGTGCGCCGCTCCCTCGTAGTTGTTCCGTACGCCGTCCCGTGGGATGGCCACGACGTCGGCGGAGCCGGCCAGGTTGAACCACCGCCCCACGCCGGGGGGCCGTCGGCCGCCGTGCGCGGCGAGGCGGGTCACCACGGCCTTCAGGCCCAGCGGCGAGCCCGTGGTCACCAGGGTGCCGACATACGGGTGGGGGGCCCGCCACAGTGCCTCGTACGCCCCCACCGACCCCAGAGAATGGGCCAGTAGGACGTGCGGTCGGGTGTTCGTGACGGACTGGTGGATGCGGGCGATCACCTGGTCGCGGATCTCGTCCGTGAAGTAGCGCGACAACTCGCGCAGGCCCGTCGTGAGGACCCTTTCCGCCGCCCCGGACGGTGTGCCCCCGGCAACCAGTCCGGCCACCCGCCGCACGGCGGCGTACACGTTCAGGAGCCGTGGCTTGGCGCCCTCCGCCGCATCGATCCACTCGGCGAGGAGATCGGCCTCCGCCGGAGTGGAGTCGTCCGTGCCCGTGTGGTCGTCCGTCCCTGCGGGGTCCTGGACGTCGTCGCCGTCGGGCCCGTGCGGGCCTTGGGCGCGTGGCGTGCGGAGGAGGTCGGCGAAGTACGCCACGCTCACTTCGATGGCGGACGTGTCGAGCGAGGGGTCGGCCCGTCGGACTCCGTCGCGGATGAGTGGAAGCCATTCCGCGGCCAGCGCACGGGGGCCGCCGTACTGGTGGCCGAAACCGTGGACCACGAGCACCCGCAGCGGCCGCGACGGGACCGGTTGTGACGGGATCTGTGGCGGCGGGGCCACGACCGGGATGAACGCGGGGTCGCCCCCGCTGGGTCGGGGCCCGCTGAACGTGACCGTCTGCTGCACCGAGGGCATCGCCTCGCGCATGCCGCGGTCGAGGGCGTCGACGAACGTGCCGAGCGGCACCGCCGCGCCGGGCCGTCCCGGAGCGAGCCTCCCTTCCGCGGCCCGTGCCAGGACCTCGGCCAGGCTGTGGCTGAAATTGTTGTCGTACGAGGTCTCGCCGGCGGCGCAGGACGCCACCACGTAGGCGGAGGGTGCGGTGTCGTTCGGATGGAAATCGGCGGCACGGCCGGAGAAGCAGGCGTCCAGCAGGAACAGGGTGTGCGCGCCGTGTCCCGAATCCACGAGCAGGCGGTGGAATCGGCGGTAGTCCACGCCGGTGACCTCGACGAGATCCGAACGCGTGTCCCGGGCGGCGAGGAACAGGTCGCCATCAATGGTCACCAGCCCGTGCCCGCTGAAGTACACGATCCGCAGCCCGTCGCCCCGATCCATGAAGCGCTTGGTCTCCGTAAGGACCTGCCGCGCGGTGGGGTCGTTGAGCATGCTGCACACGTAGCCGAGGCTCGTGAGCACCCTCACCACGTCGCGGCCCGCCCGGTGCGCGCCGGGCAGCGGATCGAGCTCCTCGTACCGGCTGCTCACGATGCACAGGGCCGTCCGCCGCGGAGCCGGTTCCGGCGGCACGGTCTCCGACCCCGCCGTCCCCCGCCCCGCCGTCCCCCGCCCCGCCGTCCCCTGCCCCGCCGCCTCCGGTCCTGCCGTCTCCAGCTCCACCACCTCGTAGGCCGGGTGCGGCTCTTCCCCGGTCCGGCGCGCAGCGGCCGCCGGCGCCTCGTGGACGTCCACCGGTACTTCCACCGATCCCATGACGATGCCGTTCGAGGTCAGCGGGGTCAGTCGCAGCGCATGGCGGCCCGGCGCCGACCGGGCGGTCACCACGAACTGCGCGGGCCCGTACGAGCCGCCGAAGCGGTGCACCACCACGCTCGCGTCGTGGACCGCTTCGACCCGGAAGTGCCGTGCCCCGTCGAGGACACAGGTGAACTCGAACTCCTCGGCCTCGAACGGCCAGGACTCGGCCCCTTCGCCGACCAGGGCGAGGTCCACCGACACCAGGAAGGGCTCGCCGGGCACGACGGAGCGCGGCCAGGTGACGCGCGGCTCCACTCGGGGGGTGCTCATGTTCCCGCCGGGCGGGGTGTCAGGGCGACCCGGGTACGGGGACTGCCGTAGTAGACGTACATGAACCGGTAGAGCAGGGGGAGCAGCCGTCGCTGCGCCTCCTTCGGCTCGGCATCGAACACGTCGGACGGCGTCAGGTGGGCCAGCTCCGAACGCAGTTCGCGCAGGGCCGCGGCAACCGGCGTGCCGGGGCGGTCCCGTAACAGCCGCAGCAGTTCGCCGGCCATGCGGTGGGCGTCGGCGTCCCCGACCTCCCCGCTGGTGGCGAGTACTCCGGCGGCACCCGACCGCAGGAAGAGCTCGGAGAACCCCCGCTGGTTCTGGTCGGCGTAGTCGCCGTCCTCGGCGAGGAGCCGGCCCGAGTGGCAGGCGTTGAGGAACACGAGGGTGGCCGCGGAGACGAGGCGCTCGAAGGCGTCGTCCTCGCCGCCGTCCAGCATGACCAGTTTGACGTTGTCCAGGTGGCAGTCGTCCTCGTCGGAGCCGAAGGTGCCGTGGCAGGCGATGTACACCATGCCGAGCGGATCCCCCGCGGAGAGTGTCTTCGGCAGGCCGCGGATGCCCCGGATGGGTTCCGAGGCGAAATCCTGCAGCAGCGCCTCGTCGTGACTCATGTCGTCGGCGATGTAGGCGGCCACCGGGCCCTCGCACGCGTAGGGCGACGCGTAGTCGCGCACGACGGACCAGGCGCTGTGGATGGACAGCCAGCGGGTGACCGTGACCAGGCCGCCGAGCCAACCCGGCCGGTGCGGTGAGCCGGGCGGGGCGCCCAGCCAGAACAGCTCCCAGGGGATGCCGTAACCCGTCTCGTCCCAGATCACCAGCTCGAGTGCGTCGCCGTGGGCGCAGCGGCGGGCGTGCAGCCAGCGCATCAGCTCGGGCTTGCCCCTCGACCACGTCCGCATCGTGGCGACCACCTTGGCGGGCAGGCTGCCGCCCTGTGTCACGAGGTCGGCCAGGGCGATGTCGGGGCGCGAGTACTCGGGGAACTCCTCGGCCGCACCGCAGCAGCAGACGGCGCGCATCCGGAATCCGGGCCCGTGGCTGCGGCGGACGGGCAGCACGACGAGCAGGGCCATCCCGGCGGGGAGTCTGCGGTTCAGGTCGGCGCCGAGCGCGCCGAAGGTGCGCGTCTGGCCTGCGGCCGTCCCGGGGGACGGTCGAGCCGGCGCCGGAACGGCGGGCAGGGGGCGGCGGCGGTACGGGGTGCGGCGGACGAACGCGGCCTGCCGGTTGCCGCGGTTGAGCTGGGCGATGTAGCGGCGCGCCTGGGCGCGTTCGTCGTCAGGCGGCATCCGTCCCCGTCCGGTCCACGCGTACGGCTTCGGCGCCGAGCTCGTCTGCCAGGCGGGTGACGAGGTGCTCCTGTGCCCGGGGCCCGGGGTGCAGGAGCAGACTGGTGACCCGTGACAGCCGGGCGATCCGCCGCGCCTGCTCCCACGCGTCCTGCAGGCCCCGGCCACCGACGTCGCTCGGTGGGTTGAAGGTCAGGGAGGCGTCCAGGGGAACGTTGGCCCGGCCGTCGGTGAAGACGAGCAGCAGCGCGTCGTCCACGGGGGCGCCGCCGTGCTGGGTCTCGTGGCGCAGGAGTGATGCGGTCAGGTGCAGGGCGTGGGCGAGGGGCGTGGCGCGTCCCGGGGTGCGGGCCAGGGCCTGCATGACGCGGCGGTCCAGCAGGCTGCGGCAGACGGACAGGGACGCGGCGAGCTCGGCGGGTGCATCGCCGGCGCCCACCTCGACCACGGCCACCCGCGAGCGGGAGGTGTAGGCCCAGTTCAGGTACGGCGACAGGACCGGGTACCAGTCGATGCCCCGGCGGCTGGTGTGGTCGAGGAGGAGGACGAGGAGCCGGGAGGACTCCGCCGCTCTGCGGTGGGCTCGCAGGTCGGCGGCCGTCAGGTGCAGCGGATGGCTGCCGTCCGCGTGGTGGTCGGGGCAGCGCAGGGCCTGGTACTTGGCCGCCTCGCGGGCCGTCGCGGTGAGGGAGAGGTCACGCATGGAGGTCGCCTTGACGGCGCCCACCGGCAGGCCGCGCAGGGTCGCCGCCGTCGACCGGTGGTGGGGCGGGCGCAGCGGGGTCGCCTCCCGCTCGTCGAGGAGGGTGTCTTCCGGATACGGTCCTGCCCCCACCGCGGGCAGTGGCTGGGACGGCAGCGGGGTGGGGGCGTCGCCGGCGGCGCGTACCCGGCGCTTGTGCCGCTCGGCGCGGGGCGGCTCTGCCGGAGATGGCGGGGCTTCGGAGCGGTGTCCGGGCTCGTCGGGGAGTGGACCGGGAGCCGGGAGGTCGTGCGGTCCGGCGGGAGGGTGCAGGCCGATCAGGGCCGCCGCCGCGTCGACGTGGTCCGCTTCGGTGGAGCGGTCCCCGGCGAGCAGTGCGAGGGCGCGGGCCGTGCGCGCCAGTGACAGGTCGCGGCGGGTGCCGGTCCGGCTCATGGGGAGCAGGGACGTGACGCGGTCGGCGGCGGCGCTCGTGAAGGACGGGAGCGGTCCGCCCTCGTCGGCGGCGCGTACGGCCTGCCGCCACCTGTCCGGCGGATCGTCCAGCACGGTCGGGCGGTGGGAGGAGGACATCGGACCGTGGGACGAAGGTGCCGAGCCCTGGGGAGGTGGGGGCGTCAGGCCGGGGGACGTCGGGCCGGAGGACATCGGGCCGCAGGAGGGGGGTGTCAGGCCGCCCGCGTCGACGCGCAGGCCGAAGCGGTCGAGCAGATGCCGGGACACGCGGGCCGTCCGGTCCGCGGCGCAGCCGGCGATCCAGCGGTCCGCAGGGCCCCAGGTGACGCTTTGGCCATCGCGTTCCAGATGGGCGACGGCCGCGGTGAGGGTCGTCACCGCGGCCACTGCCACGGCCAGGCCCGACCGGGCGAGGTCGGGGACCACCACGACGCCAGGCCGGCGCCCGGCGGCGAGCAATGGACCCGGAGCCGGCCGGAACGTCCGCTCCGCGCCGACAGACGGACGCATCGTCACCCAGAGGTCTTCGTCGGTGGCGTCGGAGGGCAGCACCCTTGGCCGCCCGTCTCCGGGCAGGAGCGCGGCGAGCCATGCGCCGAGCGGCGCTGCGAGCGCCGGGTCGAGGTCGAGCAGCAGGACGCCCCCCAACCCGGGGTCGAGCGCGGCGCACGCCAGCGCGGTGGCCACGTGCTCACGGACTTCCATGCACCTGCTCACCCGCCCGTACGTCGGCCTCGGCCACGGCCTCGTATTCGGCCACGGTGTGGTCCAGCAGTTCCTCGTCCTCCGGTTCCCAGGTGGCGGCGTCGCCGTACGCTGCTTCGGGCCGCCGGTGCATGAGGGCGTACGGTGCCACGAAGGCCACGTCCCGGGCGGTGACCTCGCTGCGTCCGTCAAGTGCGGCGACGGCGCGCGCTGCCTCGGCCATGACGATGTCGCCGCGGTGACCGGTCACGCCGAATTCCACGGCGAGGCGCGCGCACAGCTCCGCCGTCTCGGGCCCGAGCACGACGTGGCCGACGGCCGCCCGGGCCGCCTCGATCCGCGCCCGGTGGGCGCGGTCGGCGGTGGCGCCCTCGGCCAGCCAGGCGGAGTCCGCCTTACGGCGCTCCTCCTCGAAGCGCAGCACGGTCAGCAGGATGTCCCTGCGCACGGCGGTGTCCCGTTCGGTGGTCACCGGGACCATCAGGCCGAACCGGTCGAGGAGTTGCGGCCGCAGCCCGCCCTCTTCGGGGTTCATCGTGCCCACCAGGGTGAAGGAGACGTGGACGTCGGCGCGGTCCAGGCCGTCGCGCTGGACCACGAGCAGTCCGGTGGACACCACGTCCAGGATGAGGTTGACCACGTGGTCGTCGAGGAGGTTGACCTCGTCGACGTAGAGCAGCCCGTCGTGGGCCTCCTCCAGCAGCCCCTTCATCTGTTTGGGTTCGCCCCGCAGGAGGGCGTCGACCTGCCAGCCGCCGACGATGCGGTCGTCGGTGGCGTTGATGGGCAGGGTGACCGGCAGCCGTCCGTACATCATGTGCGCGAACGCCCGGACGGCGGTCGACTTGGCGGTGCCGCGTTCCCCGCTGGCGAGCACTCCGCCGACCGAGGGCATCACGTAGGCGATTTCGAGGACCTTCTTGAGCTCGTCCTGCCCGACGATCCGGCTGAAGGGCAGGATCGAAGGCTGCAGGTCCAGGCGTCCGGCGGTCACTGAGCGAGCGGCCGCTCGCCGTTCGGGCCGTCCTGCGGCGCCTTCCACCGCAGGACCACCTGGAACTGCGCGCCCGCCGTCGCCTCGACGATCTTCGCGCCGACCTTGGTGTCGAGCTTCACCGCGAACTGCATCTCCAGCTCCTGCGGGCGCCTGCCCTCCGGCAGGGCGCGGAAGGTCTCGTGTACCTCCTCGGCGCAGGACCCGATGAGGTCGAGTGCCTCCGAGAAGAGCGGTCGCGCCAGCCGTACGACCTGCTCGCGGACGGCGCGTGTCCTGCCCTCGTAGATGTCCGAGGCGTCTTCCGCCTTCTCGTCCGGGATCTCCGAGACCTCGACAAGGATGGGCGCTGCCCCCGTGCGCTGCTCTACCTCGATCACCGACGCCAACGCGACCTCCCGCTTTCGACCCCTGCGCGAACGGCCCCAGTCTGGCCCAAAGGCGCGTTCTCCCGCGCCGATTCGCCAGAAGAGCGGGACGGGGACAGGAGGCGGACAGGAGGCGCAGACCCGACCCCGTCGCGCTCCGACGCGAACGGTCAGGAGTCCGTCTGCCGTTCGCCGCACGCGGCGAGCTCGCCCTGTACGAAGGCATCGGCCTCTGCCGTGTAGGGGCCGTCGTGGCCGGCCAGCAGGTCGGTGATCCGCTGCCATTCGGCGACGGTGGCCCGGGTACCGGCGTCCGCGGCGTCGAGGGTGCCCGCTGCCCGCTCGGCCGTGTCCAGGGCTTCGGCAGCCTGGTGATGTCGCATACCGGCGGCTTGTCGACGGACCCGGTCGCGAGCCGCGTGCTCGGTGGGAGTCGGGCCGTCCGGCTCGATCGACGGGGCAGGCTGGTCCTGCGTCATGGCTGAAGACCCTTCTCGAAGACACCGGTCGTCTGGTCGCGGATACCCCGTACCGCCCGAAGCATCCGTGACGCGGGCGAGTGGCCTGGCCGGAGGGTTCGTGGGCGGTTTGTTGTCCTAGGACAGGTCGAAGAGGTGCGGCGGCTCCTCGGCCGGTTCGGCCAGGGGGAGTTCCTCCTGCCAGGCGCGGGCGTCGCGCAGCGGCACGTGGACCATGCTGCCGGGGCACAACTGGAGGGAGCGGGGCTCCCGTTTGTGGTCCACGACGCTCACCATCCCGATGGCCCGGGTGGGCGCACCCCCGTAGACCCCTCGGCATTCCGGGCACTCCACCCGCGGATATCTGGCCATGCGCCCAGTCTGACGCATGGTCACCGGGTAGCGGCAGGGCGTGCGTCGGGCCGGATCAGCCGGGCCGGTCCTCCGAGGCCGCCGACGCCCCCGGTCCCGTCGGCGGCTCGGGCTGCGCGGGCGGGACGACACCGGCTCCGGCCACGATGGCGTTGAGGGCTGCGATGTGGCGCTCGTACGCCCGGCGGCCGGCGGCGGTGAGGCGGTACCAGGTGGCGGCGCCCCGGCCGCGGCCGGTCTTGTTGACCTTGACGTAGCCGGCGTGCTCCAGCGCGGTCATCTGCTTGGAGAGGTCCGAGTCGCTGATGCCGAGGTGGTCGCGGAGGAAGCCGAAGTCGGCGTGGTCGCTGTGGGCGAGGACCGACATGGCCGCCAGGCGCTTGGGTGCGTGGATGACCGGGTCGAGGTCGGCGAGGCTCACGCCGCGCCGCCGAGGCGGCCGCGGGTGCGCTCGGCGGCCCGCTCGTACGCCTTCTCGTACGCGTACAGGCCGGTGGTCACTCCGGCCAGGGTCACGGGCACGGCGGCCACTGCGCCGACGAAGAGGGCCAGGGCCGCGACGACGGCCGTCAGCGCGCCCGCGCCGAGCACGAACGCCCGGATGGCGGGCTTGAATTCGGCGGGGGCCGAGCCGATCTTCGGCCAGGCGGTGCGGACCTTGCGGTACCAGGTCGCGAAGGCCAGCTCCAGGGCCACCAGTCCGGCGACGGCCCCGGCGAGCGCCGAGCCGTCCAGCTCCGTGACGGCCAGCACGAGGGCGGCGGCCCAGAGGCCGCCGGCCGGGTAGTACCAGGCGGGGGTGCGGGGGTAGTCGATCCACGGGGCGGCGGCCCCGCGCTCGGCCACGGCCAGGGCCTGCTGCGGAGAGAAGTCACTTTCCATGCCGGAAAACTATCCGAATGCTTTCCACTTCCGCAAGTAGAAAGTGACCGGCCGGTGCGGGCCCGCGCCCGGCGGGCGGCCTCACGCCCCCGGCGCCCCCGGGGCGGGCAGGGGCGGGAGGGCGGGTTCCCGAAGCCAGGCCGCCAGGAGCTCGTCCACCGGGGCCGGCGCATAGCGGGCCGCGTGGGCGGTGAAGGCCTGCGTGGTGACCGTCCCGTGCCGGTTCGCCGCCGTCCAGTCGCGCAGCATCGGGAAGAAGGCCCCGTCGCCCAGGGCGCACCGCAGTGCGTGGACCGCGAGGCCGCCGCGCTGGTAGAGGCGGTCGTCGAACATCAGCTTGCGTCCCGGGTCCGCCAGGTGCAGGTCCTGGGGCAGGCCGGCCAGCAGGCGGTGGGCCGCGGCCGCCTGTTCCTGGGCGGTGCGGCCGCCGGAGCGTTCCGACCAGAGCCATTCGGCGTACTTCGCGAAGCCCTCGTTGAGCCAGATGTGCCGCCAGTCGGCGATGGTGACGCTGTTGCCGAACCACTGGTGGGCCAGCTCGTGGGCGATCAGCCGCTCCGAGCCGCGTACGCCGTCCACGTGGTTGGTGCCGAAGTGGGACAGGCCCTGGGCCTCCACCGGCACGTCGAGCTCCTCGTCCGCGACGACCACCGCGTACTCGCCGAAGGGGTACGGCCCGAACAGCTCCTCGAACAGCCGCATCATCGCCGGCTGCCGGGCGAAGTCCCGGGAGAACTGCGGCAGCAGGCGGGCCGGGACGTACGCGCTCTGCGGTACGCCGCCCAGGCCCGGCTCGCCGAGCAGCACGGTCTGGTACACGCCGACGGACAGCCCGACCAGGTAGCTGGAGGTGGGGGCGGGCTGTTCGTAGACCCAGGTCGTGGTGCTGGCCCGGGTGGTCCGGGTGAGCAGCCGGCCGCCGGCGACCACGGTGTACGCGGACGGGGTGTTGACCGAGATCTGGTACGAGGCCTTGTCGGCGGGGCGGTCGTTGCAGGGGTACCAGGAGGGCGCGCCGACCGGCTGGCTGGCCACCAGCGCGCCGTCGGTCAGTTCCTCCCATCCGAGGCCGCCCCAGGGGCTGCGCACCGGCCTGGGGTTGCCCGACCAGTGCACTTCCACGGTGAACGCGGCCCCGGCGGGCAGGGGTTTGGCCGGGCGCAGCCGCAGGCGGCCGCCGCGGTGGGTGTAGTGCGGGGCGCGGCCGTCGACGAGGACGCGGCTGGTCCTGAACTCGGCGAGGTTGAGGAAGAACTCGGCGAGCGGGGCCGGTCCCGCTATGGCGCTGAGCCGGGCGGTGCCCGCGAGCCGGTTGGGGCCGGGGCGGTACTCCAGGGCGAGTTCGTACCGGTGGACGCGGTAGCGCGGATCGCCGTTGTCCGGGAAGTACGGGTCGGCCGCCGGGCCGCTGCGGCCGTCGGGTCTGCCCGGGCCGCCCGTACCGCTGCCGCTGCCCGTCCTGGTCTGGCCGCCCATGGCCGCCGTCCTTCCCTGCACCGTGCTCGTGCCCTCCGTCACGGCCGCCAGGCCTCGATCGGATTGCCCAGCCAGCGGGTGTCGGCCGGGACGGATTCCCCGGCCATCACGAGGGAGGCCGGGCCCAGGGTGCTGCGTGCTCCGACCGTGCTGCCGGGCAGCACGATCCCGCCCGGTCCCAGGGTGGCGCCCGCACCGAGGACCACAGTATCCGTCCGCAAGATCCGGTCGTGGAAGAGGTGGGTCTGCACGACACAGCCGCGGTTCACCCCGGCCCCGTCCCCGAGCGTGACGAGGTCGGTCTCCGGCAGCCAGTGGCTCTCGCACCACACGCCGCGGCCGACCCGGGCGCCCAGCCCGCGCAGCCACAGGGCCATGAGCGGGGTGCCCGGCACGGCGCCGACCAGCCACGGCACGGCCAGCATCTCCACGAAGGTGTCCACCAGCTCGTTGCGCCACACGAAGCCGCTCCACAGCGGGTGCTCGCCGGTGCGGTGCCGGCCCACGAGCGCCCATTTGGCGGCCGCGGCGATCAGGCAGGCGGTCACCCCGGCGGCGAGCAGCACCACGCCCGACAGGAGCGCGCCGCCCACCAGGCCGAGGCCCGGGACGCCCGGGTCCGGGAGGCCGCCTCCCAGAGCGCCCGGCCCGCCCGCGGCCCCGGTGAGGCCCTCGGCGGCGGTGAGGGCTCCGGAAGCCGCCCCGGCTCCGCCGCCCGCCGCGACCCCGGCCCCCGCCCCGGCTCCGGCCCCCGCCCCGACCGCGGCGGCCGCCCCGCTGCCGCCACCTGCTCCGCGTGGGGCCATCAGGGCGCAGAGTGCGGCCGCGGTCATGGCGGCCAGGGCCGCCGAGCAGCACACCGGCACCAGCCGGCACAGCTCCACCAGCCCCCGCGCCCACAGCAGCCGGGCGGGCGGGTCGTACGTGCGCCCCTGGTCCCCGGCTGCGGCGGAGCGCGGCAGCCGGACGGGCGGCAGGCCCAGGTACGAGCTGCCCTTCTTGGCCTTCTTCGGGGTGGCGGACAGGACGCCGACCAGGCCGTCGTCGGGCACCCTGCGGCCCGGCGCGGTCATGCCGGAGTTGCCGAGGAAGGCCCGGCGGCCGATCTCCGAGCGGCCGATGCGCATCCAGCCGCCGCCGAGTTCGTAGGGCGCGGTCAGGGTGTCGTCGGCGAGGAAGGCGCCCTCGCGCACGGTGGTGAGGCTCGGCAGTGCCAGCACGGTGGACACCTCGGCGCCGGGCCCGATGCGCATGCCGAGCAGCCGCAGCCAGACCGGGGTGACGAGGCCGGCGTAGAGCGGGAAGAGGGTGCCGCGGGCCAGGTCCATCAGCTGGGTGACCGTCCAGGCCTGCCAGGCGACGCGGCTGTGGGTGGGGTGGGTGCCGGGGTGCAGGCCGGTGCCGAGGAGCCGTACGGCCGCGAGCACCAGCAGTGCGTACGCCGTCCCGAAGGCGAGGGCCGCGGGCACCGAGGCGAGCAGGGCCCCGCGGAGCGCGGCGGCGAGCCCGGCCCCGGCGGGCACGAAGAGGTCGGCGACCACCAGGGCGGGCACGGCGGCGAGCACCGGCAGGAGGGTCAGGCCGAGGCCGGTGGCCCCGTACAGGACGCTCCAGCGCGCGGCCCGGGGCGGGCGTTCGCGCGGCCAGTTGTGCTTGGCCCGGCCGGTCTTGGCGGCGGGGGCGCCGGCCCAGCGCTGGCCGGTGGGGATCTGGCCGGCCACGGCGGATCCGGGTGCCACTTCGGCGCGCTTTCCGACGCGGGCACCGGGGAAGAGGATGCTGCGGGTGCCGACCACGGCGCCGGCGCCGACCTTGACGGTGCCGATCTCCAGCCGGTCGCCGTCGAGCCAGTACCCGCCGAGGTCCACCTCGGACTCCACCGCGCAGCCGCGGCCGAGCCGGAGCAGCCCGGTGACGGGCGGCAGGGCGTGCAGATCGACCTCGCGGCCGACCCGGGCGCCGAGGGCGCGCGCGTAGCGTTCCAGCCAGGCCCCGGTGAGGGCGGTGGCGCCCGCACATGCGGCCAGCCGTTCGGCAGTCCAGAGGCGCAGGTGGACGGAGCCGCCGCGCGGGTAGCGGCCGGGGCCCACCCCGCGCAGCAGCAGCCGGGCACCGCCGGCCGCGAGGGCGAGGCGGCCGGGCGGGCTGTAGAAGAGCAGCGCTCCGGCGGCGACCTGCCACCAGGGGGCGGCCGGGGCCCACGGGTACGGCCCGAGGTGGTGCAGTACGGTGCCCAGGGCCAGCAGGGCGGTGGTCCAGCGCAGCCCGACGAGGGTGAACAGCGGCAGCAGCAGGAGCGACTGCACGATCTTGGCGCGGGTGGGCACGGGTGCGACGGTGCGGGGGCGCTCGTCCCGGTGGACGGACTTCTCCAGCCGGCGGGCGAGTTTGCGCAGGGTGGGCTGCTGGTAGACGTCGAGCACGGCGGCGCCGGGGTAGCGGGTGCGCAGCCGGGTGGTGAGCCGGGCGGCGGCGAGGCTGGTGCCGCCGATGGCGAAGAAGTCGTCGTGGGGGCCGGTGACGGCGACGCCGAGGGCTTCGCGCCACTGCTCGGCGAGCCAGGCCTCGGTGCCGTGGAGCGGTTCGGCGGGGCCGGCGGCTTCGAGCGCGGGCAGGGGCCAGGGCAGGGCGTCCCGGTCCACCTTGCCGGAGGTGCGGGTGGGCAGGGCGGGGACCTCGGCGAGGAGCGGTACGAGGGCCGCCGGGAGCGCCTCGCGCAGCCGCTGGACGGCCGCGGAGCGGTCCCAGCCCCCTCCGGTGACGAGGTAGCCGACGAGCAGTTGGTTTCCGCTGCGCGCGGTGCGGACGGCGGCGGCCGCGCCGGCCACGCCGGGCAGGGCCCGGAGGGCGGCGTCCACCTCGCCGAGTTCGATCCGGCGGCCGCCCAGCTTGACCTGCTCGTCGCCGCGGCCGAGGAAGACCAGGCCTTCGGGTTCGGCGCGGACCAGGTCCCCGCTGCGGTAGGCGCGGTCCCAGCCGAGGGAGTCCAGGGGGGCGTACATCTCGGCGTCCTTGGCCGGGTCGAGGTAGCGGGCCAGGCCGACCCCGCCGATCACCAGTCGGCCGCTGCCGCCCATGGCGACCGGTTCCCCGGAGTCGTCGACCACAGCGAGTTCCCAGCCGGGCAGCGGGAGGCCGATCCGGACGGGTTCCTCGCCGGTCATCAGGGCGGCGCAGGCGACGACGGTGGCCTCGGTGGGGCCGTACGTGTTCCAGACCTCGCGGCCTTCGGTGACCAGGCGCCGGGCGAGCTCGGGCGGGCAGGCCTCGCCGCCGAAGATCAGCAACCGGACCTCGTCGAGGGCCTCCTGCTCCCAGAGCGCGGCGAGGGTGGGCACGGTGGAGACCACCGTGATCTCCTGTTCGACCAGCCAGGGGCCGAGGTCGGGCCCGCTGCGCACCTGGGCGCGGGGTACGGGCACCAGGCAGGCGCCGTGCCGCCACGCCAGCCACATCTCCTCGCAGGAGGCGTCGAAGGCCACCGACAGCCCTGCCATGACGCGGTCGCCGGGTCCGATGGGGTCGTCGGCGAGGAAGAGGGCGGCCTCGGCGTCCACGAACGCGGCGGCGCTGCGGTGGGTGACGGCGACGCCCTTGGGCTTGCCGGTGGAGCCGGAGGTGAAGATGATCCACGCGTCGTCGCCGGGGCCGGGGCGGATGCCCGCCGGGGCGGGCCCGCCGGCCGCCGCGGTCGCCTGCGCTCCGCCGTCGCCGCCGGAGCCGCGGGGTCCGAGGTGCCCGCCGGCGCCCAGGACGGCGCGTACCCCGGCCTCGCCGAAGACCAGTTCGGCCCGCTCGTCGGGGTCCTCGGCGTCGACGGGCACGTACGCCGCGCCCGCCGCGAGGACCGCCAGGATGGCGAGGTACAGCTCGTTGGTGCCCGAGGGCACGCGCACGCCGACCCGGTCGCCGGTCCGCACCCCGGCGGCCGCCAGCGCCCGCCTGCGGCGCCCGACTTCCGCGGCCAGCGCCCGGTAGGTGAGCCGGCGGGTGCCGTCGTCGAGGGCGAGCTCGTCGGGGTACGCCCGTACGGTGGCGTCCAGGATGTCGAGGAGGGTGCGCGGCGGGGCGGCCGGGCCGGCGCAGTAGCGGGCCCCTTTGGGCTCTTCGGGCGCGCCGCCGGGGCTCGCGCACCCTGCGGGGCCGCCGTGGGGCCGGGTCGGGTCTGTGCGCTCAGGTGTGGCTGCCATCGCCCCTCGCGTCTCGTCCCCGGACGGATCCGGTCCGTCCGCGGAGACCGGGTGGGCCCGGTTTGTTCCGGTACGACGGAGAACAGCCCGTCAGCATAGTGCCGGGGCACCGGTTCCCCCGGTCGAAAGGCGGTGCCTGGCCGGGAAAAGACACGGGAGGCGCCGCACCGCTCGGACCGGACCGGACCGGACCGGGTGGGCCTGCGTACGGCGCGGTGCGCAGGTTCACCGGGGCGGCCCTGTCGTAGGACTGGTCCGACTGTGCGATCTTCTTACGCCGGACAGGGGGGTGGGTGAACGTCGGAGCCCGGCGGGCCGGAAGTGGGCGCCACCATCGCAACTGGCCCCGGCAACAGCCTCCGGGGCCCACGCCGCGAGCCCTCCGGAGGGCCGGGCCACACCGCTGCGGTGTGCCCCGCACGCAGGCGGCTTGTCCCCCTCTCCGGCCACCGCCCGCCGGCCGGCGGCCCCGTCCCCCGGGAGAGTCCCTTGCCCCGAATCCTCACCAGCCGACGCGCCATGACCGGCGCAGCAGTTGCCGTGGTCGGCGCGGCCGCCCTGACCGGTGCCGGCCTCGCCCTCGCCGATGCGGGCAACGGCGTGAACCGGGGCGAGGCGCCGTATGCGCAGCTCGCCGTGGACTCCGAGGCCGACGGAACGATCCTGCGCCAGCGGCACGTGGCCTGGGTGGTCCGGAAGGGCCCCGGCGAGTACTGCGTGAAGGCGAGCCGCGAGGCGAACATCGACATCCGCTCGACCATCCCGCTCGTCAACCGCTACTGGGGCACCGGGTTCGCCCGGGTGGACACCGTCCCGAGCCCCGTGTGCGGCAATGCGACCGACACCTTCCACGTGTCCACGTACGACAGGAACTGGAACCGCGTCGACGGCCGCTTCCGCCTGCTCGTACCCTGACCGCTCCGTCCTGCCCCCGCCCTTGGCGGCGGGGGCAGTTGATGACGTTTCAGTTGCGGTGGCCGATAATCTGGCCGAAAGCCTTCCGGAGTGATGCGACATGTGAAATTTTACATGTCACACGTCAGACGCCCGTGTTACGTGCACGTGGCCATCCGGCCCCGGAGGCCCCCACAGATGCATCCCTTCCGGATATCCAAGGCCGCGCGCAGGCTCCCTGCGCTCGGCGCAGCCGTCTTCATGGCCCTCGGCCTGTTCACTCCCCCGAGCCAGGCCGCAGCCGGCACCGCCCCGGCCCCGGCCGGAGCGCTCGCGGGCGCCACCGCGGCCTCCGCGCCCCGGTCGATCCCGGTCCCCAAGTCGCCCCACGCGACGGCGAAGAACCCGCGCTTCCGGATCTCCGCCCAGGACAGCCCCGAGGAGACCGCCCCGGCCCCGGCCCCTCTGACCCAGCCCGCCACCAAGCCGGCCAAGCCCTCCACGACCGGCAAGCAGCCCTCGGCCGCCATCGCAGCCGACGACTGCGGGGACCTCTCCGGCATCGTCAACGCCACCGGCAGCGCGCTGGTCCAGCAGCTCAAGGCCCTCCCCCGCATCAACTGCACCTACCCCCTGTTCGGCCTCACGGGGGACAACGCGCGGAAGGCCTTCCGCGAGGCCCAGATGGTGACCGTCGCCGACGCCCTCCGCGAGGCCTCCGCCGGGTACACGGGCGGCAACGGCGCCTCCATCGGACAGCTGGTGCTGTTCCTGCGCGCGGGCTACTACGTGCAGGACAACAACGCGGACGTCGTCGGCCCCTACGGCACGGCGCTCGACACCGCCGCACGCGGCGCGCTCGACGCCTTCTTCGCCGCCCCGCGCAGCAGGGACGTCACCGACGCCAACGGCGAGATCCTCAACGAGGTCGTCACGCTGATCGACAGCACCCACACGGCCGGCCGGTACGCGGGGGTCGTCAAGTGGCTGCTCGGCAGCTACAACGGCACCTGGCCGGGCCAGATGAACCTGGCGATGCAGCACGTCGAGTGGGTCGTCGAGAACGGCTTCAAGGCCAAGAACGACGCCCGCGGCTGGCGGGCCGCGCTCAAGGCCGACCCCGCCATCCTCGACACCTGGGCCGGCTTCATCACGCGCAACGGCGCGCAGCTCAACCGCCTCGACGTGGTCAGCAACGTGGGCCGCCACCTCGGCTACGCCCTGGACGTCCCCGAGCTCAAGGACCGGGTCCGGCCGCTGCTGAAGGACCTGATCAACCGGTACCCCCACATCGGTCCCACCGCGCCGATCACCATGAACCTGGGCTGGTCCACCCGCCAGTTCGACCGGGGCAACTGCGCGGCGTACGCCATCTGCGACCTGGGCGACCGGGTGCTCCCCCTGGTCCTGCCGATCCAGCACACGTGCAACCCCGGGCTGAAGATCCGCGCCCAGGACATGTCCCCCGGCCAGCTGGAGAGCACCTGCACCAGCCTGGTCAACCAGGACGCCTACTTCCACCGGATCATCGGCGACACGGGCGCGATCCCCGGTGACGTGAACACCGACCTCGAAGTGGTCGTGTTCGACGACTACACCCAGTACGCGCTGTACGCCTGGGCCATCTACAACATCGACGTGGACAACGGCGGCATGTACGAGGAGGGCAACCCGGCCGCGCCCGGCAACCAGGCCCGCTTCATCGCCCACGAGGCCCACTGGCTGCGCCCCGAGTTCCAGATCTGGAACCTCAACCACGAGTACACCCACTACCTCGACGGCCGCTTCAACATGGCCGGGGACTTCGAGGCGGGCATCGTCACCCCGACCATCTGGTGGGTCGAGGGCATCGCGGAGAACATCTCCTTCGGCTACCGGGGCGAGCGCAACGCCGAGGCGATCGCCGAGGCGGGCAGGAACACGTACAAGCTGAGCGAGCTGTTCGACACCGTCTACGGCCAGGAGGAGGACCCGCAGGTCAACTCCAACCGGGTGTACCGCTGGGGCTGGCTGGCGGTCCGCTACATGCTCCAGGCGCACCCCGCCGACGTGCAGACCGTGCTCGGCAAGTACCGCGCCGGTGACTGGAACGGTGCCCGCACCTTCCTGAAGCAGACCATCGGCACCTCCTACGACGCCGGGTTCGCCACCTGGCTGAGCACCGCCTGCGCCACCCGCGACTGCGGCCCGCTGCCGGACGCCCCGTCCCCGGCCGCCCCGCTGTGCACCCTCCCCGACCCCCGCCAGTTCGACCAGAACTGCCGCCGGGACAACCTCGCGGCCGCCGCCGGCAACTACAGCTACCACTTCGTGTACCTGCCGGCCGGAGTCAGGCAGCTGACCGTCACCAGCAGCGGCGGCACCGGCAACGCCGACCTGTACTACGGCGGCGGCAGCTGGGCCACCACCGCCGGCCACCTGGCGAAGTCCGTCAACGCCGGCAACGGCGAGACCCTGACGATCGACAACCCCCCGTCCGGCTGGGTCTACTTCAGCCTCGCCGCCGCGCAGGACTTCAGCGGCGTGAGCCTGTCCACCCGGACCAGGTGAGCCGGTCCGCCGGACCCCTGGGCCCGACCGCCTGAGCACCTGGGCGCCGGCGGCGGCCCCCGCCCTCCCCCAGCGGGACGGGCGCGGGCCGCCGCCGCGGCGTTCAGTCCAGGAGCTCCACGTACCCGCCGGTGCCGTGCACGCGGATGCGCTGCCCGTCCCGGATCAGCCGGGTGGCCCCCGCCACGCCGACGACGGCCGGCAGGCCGTACTCCCGCGCGATGACCGCACCGTGGGTCATCAGTCCCCCGACCTCGGTCACCAGGGCGGCGGCCGTGACGAACAGCGGGGACCAGCTGGGGTCGGTGAAGGGGGTCACCAGGATCTCGCCCGGTCCGAGATCGGCCTGCGCCATGTCGAGGATGACGCGGGCCCGCCCCTCGACGGTCCCGGCGGAGACCGGCAGGCCGCTCAGGGCGCCGGCCGGCACGTCATCGCGCCGGTAGGACCCGTTCAGGGCCTCGCCGTCCGAGGTGAGGACCCGGGGCGGGGTGAGGGCGCGGTACGAGCGGAACTCCTCCTTGCGCCGTGCCACGAGCCGTCCGACCTGCCCGGCGTCCGCCCGTTCGGCGCGCACGAGGTCGTGGAGCTCCCGGAACGTGAGGTGGAAGGCGTCCTCCGGCTCGTGCAGCAGCCCGGCCCGCACCAGGCGCCCGGCCTCCGCCAGCAGGGCCTGCTTGTAGACGTAGGAGCGGCTGACGATCCAGTACTTCGGGTACTCCCGGTAGCCGATGAAGGTGCGGACCCGGTCGATCATGCGCTTGGCCTCGGCGGCCTTCCGCTCCCCGTCCGGCAGGGCGCGCAGGCGGGCCAGCACGTCCCGCTCCTTCTCCTGCGCCTTGCGCCGCCCTTCCTCGAAGCGGCGTGCGGCGGCCCCCGGCCCGAAGTTCGCGACGTGGTCCAGGATCACGGGCACCAGGGTGCCGGGGCGCTCCCGCCAGCGCGGGCGCGTGATGTCGATCTCGCCCACGCAGCGCATCCCGTACCGGTCGAGGTAGTCCTCGATGGCGGCGCGGGCCTCGGGGCCGCCCGGGAGCCCGGCCAGCTCCGCCGTGAACTCCCCGTCGCCGACGCCCTTGAGGAAGGCGACCACCTCCGGGTGCGGGCGGATCGCGTCGGCCACGTCGAGCAGCGCCAGCCCCATTTCCGAGGTGATGTTGCCGGGGGCGGACAGGGTCAGCGTGTCGGCGGCGTTCTTCTCGCCGAGCCACTCCTCCAGGGTGTCGTTGAGCCACCAGGTGGCCTCGATGCCCGCCATGACCGCCTGGATGTTCAGCGGGTCGCCGAGGAGGCGCTTGTGCTCCTCGAAGGCTTCGAGGAGGAAGTCGAACAGGGCCGGCCCGCTCTTCGTACGGATCTCCCGCGCGAGTTCGTCGACCGAGGCCCGGCTGCGCTCGACCAGTGCGTCGACGATCGCCGGATCGGTCGCCACCGGGGCGGGGGCGGCGCCCCCCGGGGGCCCGGCGGTCGGCGCCGCGTCCGGCAGCAGCGGAACGAAGTCCGGCCGGTCGAGTACGGTCTCCAGCGCGTCCCTGACCAGCGGATCGCCCTTCCCCAGGACGTCCAGCAGACCGGCCCGGGCCGCGGGCGTGGCCAGGCGGCCCGTGACGTCCACGAACAGCCGCCCGCCCGCCTCGTGCATGGGCACCATGGCCGTCAGCTGCCACAGGGACAGCCCCAGGGCCTTCATGGGGTCGGTCATCATCTGCTGGTGCCCGACCGAGACGTAGACGCGGTTCTCCCCGTCGCCGCGCTCCGGGACGGGGAACAGGGTGGTGACCGGTCGGCTCTGGACGAACCGGAACCCGTCCCCGGCCAGGCACCACTCGATGTCCTGGGGGCGGCCGAAGTGCGCCTCGATCCGCCGCCCGAGCCGGACGAGCTCCAGCACCTGCGCATCCGTCAGCGCCGGGCGGTCCGGGCGCGGTTGCGGAGCGGAGTCCGCGGCGTCCCGGGCGCCGGCGGCCGATCGGGCGACGATCTCCCCCTCGCGCACCGTGAACACGTCGGGGTCCACCAGGCCGGAGACCAGGGCTTCGCCGAGGCCGAAGCCCGCGTCCACGGTGGCGACCTTCCGGTTCCCCGTGACGGGGTCGGCCGTGAACAGGACCCCGGAGGCCTCCGGGTGGACCATCCGCTGCACGACCACGGCCATGTGCACCGTGCGGTGGTCGATGCCGTTGCGCAGCCGGTAGGCGACGGCCCGCTCGGTGAACAGCGAGGCCCAGCACCTGACCACGTGCCGCAGGACCTCCGCCTCCCCCACGACGCCGAGGTACGTGTCGTGCTGGCCGGCGAAGGAGGCCGTGGGCAGGTCCTCGGCCGTGGCGCTGGACCGGACGGCGCAGGCCGTGTCCGCACCGAGCCGGGCGAGCCCGCGGGCGACGGCCGCCGCGACCTCGGGCGGGACGGTGATGCCTTCGACGGCCCCGCGGAGCTGCGCGCTGAGCGAGCGGATCGCCTGCCGGTCCTCCGGGTCCAGGCCCGCCAGCCGGTCGAGCAGCGGGCGGACGGACGGCAGGTCCGCCATGACCCGCCGGAACGCCTCGGTGGTCACGCAGAAGCCGTCCGGTACGCGGATCCCCCCGATCCGCGACAGCGCGGCCAGCTGCGCGCCCTTGCCGCCGACGGCCTCCGCCTGCGTCTCCTCGACGTCCTGCACGTCCCACACGTACTGCTCGATCACTGCGCCACCTCCGGGTCGGACCGCCGATTGTGCGCCGTACCCCGGGCCTTGCGGCAAGGCCCCCTCCGGGCTGTACCTTGAAAGTGGCGAGGAGTGCGCCGCTCCCCGGATCCCGGGTCCGAGCCCGGCGCACCCGCCGTGTCTCACAGGGGTTCCGCGTCCAGGAAGGCCGACAGGTCCGGTTCCGGGCCCTCCACGGCCTCCGGGCCGCCCGCCGGGGACAGCCGGGCCCAGATGACCTTGCCCTCGGGCGTGTAGCGCGTGCCCCAGTGTTCGCTGAGGTGGGCCACCAGGAACAGGCCGCGCCCTCCTTCGTCGGTGGTGGCCGCGTACCGCAGGTGCGGGGCGCTGCTGCTGCCGTCCCACACCTCGCAGGTCAGACCCTGGTCGTGCAGCAGCCGGACCCGTACGGGCGCGCTGCCGTGCCGGAGGGCGTTGGTGACGAGTTCGCTGAGGATCAGCTCCGTGGCGAAGGCCAGTTCGGGCAGTTCCCATGCGTCGAGCCGGCGCGCGGCGGCGTTGCGGATCTCGCCGACGGCGCTCGCTTCGAAGGGCAGGTCCCACTCGGCGACCCGGTCCGGGCCGAGGGTCCGGGTGCGTGCGATCAGGAGGGCCACGTCGTCGGCCGGCGGGGTGGGCAGCAGGGCGTCGAGGACGGCCCGGCAGGTGTCCTGGGGGTCGCGGTCGGGGTGGCTGAGCGCCGCGCGCAGCAGTTCCAGGCCCTCGCCGATGTCCCGGGTCCGCTCCTCCACCAGCCCGTCGGTGTACAGGACCAGCTGGCTGCCCTCGTCGAGGTGCAGCTCGGCGGTGTCGAAGGGCATGCCGCCCAGCCCCAGCGGGGGGCCTGCGGGCAGTTCCACGATCTCCGTGCTGCCGTCCGGTGCGACCAGCAGGGGCGGCAGGTGGCCCGCCCGCGCCATGGTGCACTGCCGGGAGACCGGGTCGTAGACGGCGTACAGGCAGGTGGCGCCGAGGATTCCGCCGTCGGTGCGGCCGCCGTCCCCGTCGTGGTCGATGCGCTGTACGAGGTCGTCCAGGCGGGCGAGGAGCTCGTCGGGCGGCAGGTCGAGGGAGGCGAAGTTGTGGACGGCCGTGCGCAGCCGGCCCATGGTCGCGGCGGCGTGCAGGCCGTGTCCGACGACGTCGCCGACGACGAGTGCGACCCGGCTGCCGGACAGCGGGATCACGTCGAACCAGTCCCCGCCCACCCCGGACTGCGCGGGCAGGTAGAAGTGGGCCACGTCCACGGCGCTCTGCTCGGGCAGGGCCCGCGGCAGGAGGCTGCGCTGGAGGGTGACGGCGAGGGCGTGTTCCCGGGTGTAGCGGCGGGCGTTGTCCATGCTGACGGCGGCGCGGGTGACGAGTTCCACGGCGATCGAGAGGTCGTCTTCGTCGAAGGGCTCCGGCTTCTCCGAGCGCCAGAAGTTGACCACGCCCAGGACCACGCCGCGGGCGGTGAGCGGGGCCGCGATCAGCGAGTGGATCCCGTACTCGACGATGGCCCGGGCCCGGGGCGGGTCCTGGGCGTGCCAGCCGGGAGCGGCGGCGAGGTCGGGGACGAGTTCCGCCTTGCCGGTGCCGTAGCCGCGGGCCTGGGGGGTGGACGGCAGGAAGGCGATGAGGCTGCCGCGGGGGTAGAGGGGGTGGTCGGAGCGGATGCCGCTGACCGCGGTGCGGCGCATGTCGGTGTCCGGACCGGGTTCGTCGCCTTCGAGTACGGGGAGGGCGAGGTCGACGGTGACGAAGTCCGCGAAGCGGGGGACGGAGACCGCGGCGAGTTCCTCGGCGGTGCGCACCACGTCGAGGGTGGTGCCGATGTCCCCGCTCGCGTCGTAGAGCAGCTTGAGCCGGCGGCGGGCCGCGTCGGCCCGGCTGCTCAGGATCTGCATCTCGGTGGAGTCGCGGATGGTGATGGCGGTGCTGCCGTCGGCCCGGCCGCCGGGCCGGGTGGGCCGCTGGTTGACCACGAGCAGCCGGTCGCCGGTCTCCAGCACCTCGTCGGTGGCGACCCGGCCCGACAGCATGAGCCGGGCCATCCGGCGGTCCAGGCCGGGGACCTCGGCGATGAGGCGGCCGTCGGCGTCCTCGGGCAGCCCGAGCAGGCGCTTGGCCTCGTCGTTGGCCAGCAGCAGCCGCCCTTGCCCGTCGGTGATGACCACCCCTTCGCGGACGGCGTGGAGCACCGCGTCGTGGTGCTCGTACATCCGGGTCATCTCCAGCGGGCCGAGGCCGTGGGTCTGGCGCCGCAGCCGCCGGCTGATGAGGGCGGTGCCGGTGGTGGCCAGGGCCAGGCCGGTCGCGGTCACCAGGAGGATCACGGGGAGCTGGCGGTCGACGGCGCCGGACACGTTCTCGACCGTCAGGCCGGCCGAGACGAGGGCGACGACCCGGCCGTCGGGCGCGGTGACCGGGACCACGGCCTGGATCTCCTGGCCGAGGGGGCCGTTCACGCTCTCGGTGCGGGTGAGCCCGGCGAGGGAGGGGCCGATGGTGCCGACGAACCGTTTGCCGATGCGGTCCGGCTGGGGGTGGGTGTAGCGGATGCCCTTGGTGTCCATGACCACGATGAAGTCGACGCCGGCGTCCTTGCGCGTCTTCTCGGCGAGCGGCTGCAGGACGGCGGAGGGATCGGGCGCCTTCAGCGCATCCAGCAGGCCCGGGGCGTGCGCGAAGGTCTGGGCCACCGCCACCGACCGGTTGCGTGCCTCCTGGTCCACGTCGTGCTGCGACTGGAGCAGCAGCGCCAGGAGCGCGCCGCCTGCGAGCAACACCACGATCGCCACCTGGAGGACGAATACCTGGCGGGCGACGCTCGGGGATCGGCTGCTCAGGGGTGTCCGCACTGGCGTGCCCGGCACCGGCGGCGAGGAGGGATCACGCACCCAGTTGTAGCACTTTCGGCGGCCGGGCCGCGGTGGGCGCGGCGTGCGTCCGGTCGGTCACGTGCTGTCGCGGGGGTGCCGGGTGGTTCACGGCCGGGTTTCGGTGAGGGTGTGGACGAAGTGGTCGGCGAGCCGGGGCAGCCAGTCGGCGCGGGCGTTGCCGAGGAGGTGGTCGCCGTGCGGGACGGACAGGTGGGTGCCGCGGGGGGCCAGGCGGGCCAGGGGCTCGCCGTTCGTGACGCCGGGGATGAGGTCCTGTGCCCCGTCCACGACGAGGAGGGGGGCGGTGATCCGCGGTGCCAGGGCGGTCAGGTCCACCTGCCGTGCGAGGGTGCGGGCGGCGCCCGCTCCCCCGGCGCGGCGGGTCATGATCTCCTTGACCGGCGGGGGCAGCTCCTCCCAGTCGAGGCGGAAGGGGCCGCTGACGGTGGCGGCGGCCTTGACGCGCGGCTCCAGTGCGGCGGTGCGGGCGGCGAAGTAGCCGCCCAGGCTGAGGCCGACGAGCCCCGCGTGCGGGAGGCGGAGGGCGTCGAGGACCCGGCCGACGACCTGCTCGTACTCGGCGCGCAGGCTGGTCGTGGCGGCGAGGGCGCCCTGTCCGGGGCCGTCCATGGCGAACACGGCCAGGCCCCGGGCGAGCAGCGCGGAGGCGAGGTCGAGGAACTCCTCCTTGGCGGAGTCCAGGCCCGGGACGAGGATCACGGTGGCCGGGGCGCCGGCCGGGCCGCGCAGCCAGCCCGTGAACCCGTCGCCGCTCACGCGGCGCGCACCGGGCTCCAGCAGGGTCAGGGCCCGGCCCAGGGCCCGGTCCGCGTCGGCGGCGGCGCGGTGGGCCCCGGGGTGCGGGGCGAGCGTGGCGAGGTGGAACCAGCGGGCCGCGGTGAGGAGGTGGCCGCCGGCCGAGGTGGGCGAGCCCGCCCGGTCCGCGCGGGCGAGGTGGGCGCGTGCGGTGCGGACCAGGGCCGGGCCCCAGTCGGCCGCGGAGGCGAGTGCGTCGGTGACCCACCGGTACTCGTGGGGGTCCACTCCCGCGCCGGTGGCCCGGGTCCACTGGGCGGCTGCGAACGCGTGGGCGTCCATGGTGCGGTTCCTTCCGTCGGGGGCGCGGCCGGCCGGGCGGGAGGCCCGTGGGAAGCGGTCGCTGCGTACCGGGCATGCAACCCCGGCAGCCGCCCGGTGGGCCAACAACCGGTGCGCAGGATCGACAACCGATGGTTGTCGCCTAAGGTGAGGGCCATGGATCTCGACGTGGCGCAGGTCCGCGCGTTCGTGTGCGCCGCGGAGGACCTGCACTTCGGGCGGGCTGCCGGGATGCTCGCCATCTCCCAGCAGGCGCTGTCGAAGCGGGTCGCGCGGCTGGAGTCCCTGCTCGGCACCCGGCTGTTCGAGCGCGGGGGCGCGGGCGTGCGCCTCACCGAGGCCGGGCGGCGCTTCCTGGCACCGGCCCGACAGGCCGTGGCCGCCGCCGACTCCGCGGTCGCGGCGGTGGCCGGGGCGGACCGGCCGCTGCGGGTGGACGTGTGGGGGCACCTGTACGCGCCGATGCGGACCCTGGCCAGGGTCGCCGAGGAGGCGGGGGAGCTGGTGCCGGGGCACGGCCGGGACCTGCCCTCGGTCACGGCGTCCCTGCTGAGCGGCGAGATCGACGCGGCCTTCGGCCGGGTGCACCCGCCGCTGCACCCGGCGCTGGCCCACCGGCTCGTCCGTCTCGAACCCGTGGACGCCGTCCTGAGCACCGCCCATCCGCTGGCGTCCGAACCGGCCCTGGAGCCTGCGCAGCTGCGGGCCGGTGTGCTGTGGGCGCCCGGGCCGCTGGACCGCCTCGACTTCCTGCACCGGTTCGCCGAGCGGTTCGGCATCGCGGAGCGGGCCGCGGGCCTCAACCTGGGGCTCGCCCCCTTCCTCTCCGGGATCACCGAGGATCCGCGCCGCTTCGCCCTCGTGCCCGCGGACCTGCCCCTCCCCGAGGTCCCGGGGCTGCGTTCCGTCCCGCTGGTGGACCCGACGCCGCTGTACGCGTGGTCGCTGCTGTGGCACGGCGACAGCCGGCATCCGGGGCTGGCGCGCCTGGCCGCGGCCTGTGCGGGGCAGGCGGGGCGGAGCCGCTGGCTGGAGTACGACCCGGCGCGCGACTGGCTGCCCGAGCCCCCGGCGGACCCCGCCCGGGAGCGGACCGGGGGCCGCTGAGACCGCCCGGCCGAGCGCCCCGGCAGCGCGCGGGTGCCGGGGGCGGGCGCGGGCCGGCGTGGGCGCGGGGGGCGGGGAAACGGCGGAACGCCCGCCGGGAGGTCCGGGCGGGCGTTCTCGTGCGTGCGGGTCCGGCCGGTGCGGCCGGTGCCGGCGGGTGCGCCGGCTCAGTACCAGTGGTGGGTCTGCCAGAAGTTCCAGGCGCCGACGGGGCTGCCGTAGCGCTCGTTCATGTACTCCAGGCCCCACTTG